>CAUZJR010000241.1:0-8153 GCA_963580005.1 Planctomycetota bacterium | reverse complement strand
CGCGGCCCCGGACTTGTCTTGGGCCGAGACGTTCGAGCAGGTGAGCAGCCCGATCACGAGGGCTGCGAGGGTGGTGACGCTGCTGCGCATCGAGGGGACTCCCCCCCGATCGTACCCGCTGCAACGGAGCCACCCAAGCCCGTGCCGCTGTGGCTGAGGCCTAGGCCACCTCCGCCTCGGGTAACTCGATCACCGCCGGATTCTCGATTGCCTCGGTTGCCTCGGTTGCCTCGGTTGCCTCGGTTGCCTCGGTTGCCTCGGGAGTCTCGCCCTCTGCGGCCACCGCGATCGTGTCGGGCTCTTCGGCCTCGGCGTCCGCCTCGTCCTCGGGCCCAAACCCTCGAGCCACGAGCACCTTGTCGCGAATTTCCTCGAGCTTGTCGGGGTTCTCGAGCAGCCACAGCCGGGCCTTTTCCCGTCCCTGCCCCAGTCGGGTCTCGCCGTAGCTGAACCAGCTGCCGCTGCGTTGCACGATCCGGTCTTCGACGGCCATGTCGAGGACATCGGCTTCGAAGCTGATGCCGCAGGAGCTGAGCATGTCGAATTCGGCGATGCGAAACGGCGGGGCGACCTTGTTCTTGACCACGCGGGCCTTCATGCGGATCCCGATCGGGTCGTCTCCGTCCTTGAGCGTGGCGATGCGTCGGACATCGACCCGGGCGGAGCTGTAGAATTTCAGGGCTCGTCCACCGGGGGTCGTTTCGGGGCTGCCGAACATCACGCCGATCTTCTCACGGATCTGGTTGATGAAGATCACGCAACTCTTGCTCTTGGCGATCGCTCCGGTCAGTTTCCGCATCGCCTGGCTCATCATCCGCGCCTGCAGCCCGACGTGGGTCTGACCGATTTCTCCATCGAGTTCGGTCTTGGGTACCAGTGCGGCGACCGAGTCGATGACGATCAGGTCCACGGCGTTGGACTTGATCAGCATCTCGGCGATCTGCAGGGCTTCCTCGCCGTAGGAGGGTTGGCTGACGAGGAGTTCTTCGAGGTTGACGCCGAGTCTCTTGGCCCAGGAGGGGTCCAGGGCGTGTTCGGCGTCGATGAAGGCGGCGATGCCTTCGGATTTCTGGGCACTGGCGATCACGTGCAGGGCCAGCGTCGTCTTGCCGCTGGACTCGGGGCCGTAGAGTTCGACGATCCGGCCACGGGGCATGCCCTGGCCACCGAGGGCGAGGTCGAGCGAGAGGGCACCGGTGCTGATGCCCTGGATCTTGTGGTTCGCTGCGTCCGAGAGTTTCATGATCGAACCGGGGCCGAAGGCCTGTTCGATCTGCCCGACAGCGTTCTTGAGCATGCCCTCGGGGCTCTCCGAGGCGGGCTTCTTCCGTGTCTTGCTTTTGGCCATGGGGGTCTTCACTCCTTTGTCCCGCGGCGCGGCCGACCTGCATCGTGAGGTCGACTCGCTGAAATGGACCGGCACGATCCTGTGCCGGGACGTGAATCCTCGCCGCTGGCGGGCTGGTTTTCAACGCCAGTATGTCGAAAAACCGTTCAGCGGAGTCAAATTGCTGACCGACTCAGGTCTCTTCCACCGAGTCGGCCTGAAGCAGCAGCCCGAGGTAACTTCGCCGCTCGCTGTCTTCGAGCCCCAGTTCTGCGGCCAACTGCAGCAGGATATCGCGTGCTGCCTGGTGCCCATCGAAGTCACTGATCGTCTCGAGTTCGACGAATACTCCGAGGCCTTCGACCTGATCGATCACCGCTTCGACCCCGGCGGTGTGCCACGTGAGTTCAAACGGCCGTCGCTGCTTGGAGACGACTCGCACGAGTCGGAAGCCGAGTGCTTCGAGGATCCCGGCGGCGGCCTCGGTCGACTCGATCCCGGTCTCCAACTCCAGTCGCGACTTGGCCACGTCGTCGATCAGCGGCCCCTTGTAGGTCAGTTGCACGTTCTGGCCGTCCTGGCGGATCCGCAGTGCCTCATCGGTCACGGCGAAGTCGCGGCCCGGGTGAGCGTAGTAGTGGTCGTGCTGGTGCCTGGTGGGGTGTTCCACCGCCCCGATCGCCTCGAGCCGATCGACGACTTCGGTCGCCGTCGGAGCGTTGCCGCCCAGAGGGAATTTCAGTTCGACTTCAATCGGCATCGTCGGCCTCGTGCCTCGCAATCGCCGTGCCGATCTCGGCGAGGTATTCCCAGGTGAACAGCCCGGTGTCGTGGGCATCGTTCCAGGTGATTTTCAGTGCGTAGCTTCCCGAGTAGTCAACGCTGGTGGGGCGGATGTCGCCGGGGACCGAATCGGTATCGAGCACACGCTCACCGGTGGTCTCGCTGACGCAGGCTGCACACGGGCACAGTTGTCTGAGTGCCCGGAAGGGGATCTGGTACGAGGTCCCGTCGCTCCATTCCAGCCACAGCAGGCTCTCGTCGGTCAGGAAGCGGATACGGCTGGGCACGTCGATGGTCACGATTCAGTCTCGTCCCGGGTGAGCAATCTTGGGCCAGTAGGTGTCGAAGTCGAATTTCGGACTGTTGTCGAGGTCGTGGCAGGCGATGCAGGTCTTGCGACGTGCCTGTTCGCGTGTGACCCGCACCTCGAGCAGAGCTTGTTCGAGGTTGCCGGCTTCGACGAGTTCCACGTGCCGGTCACCGGGTCCGTGACAGTTCTCGCAGCCGTTGCCCCGGAGGTGAGCCGATGTCTTGCGATCGACAAAACCGCTCTTGAAGGGCAGCACCTCCTGGGGTTCCCAACCGGTGACGTGGCAGGCGAGGCATTCGGCGTCAAACGTCCGCGGCACCCAGCTGTGTTCTTGCCCCTTGCGGCCTCGTGCCAGGCTCTCGAAGGCACCCGCGTGCGGGGTGCTGGCCCACTTGGCCAGGGCCTTGGCGTGGCACTCTCCGCAGCGGGCAGATCCGAGGAAGCGACGGTTCCCGCTGGTATCCAGTGGCAGCATCGCGGCGGCGAGGTCGAGTTGTTGGAGAGTCTGCTGGTAGGTCTTCATGACCTGGATCATCTTCGGATGATCGGTGAATCTCTGGTCGTCGAGGTTGACCAGTTCGAAGCGAACGGGAGGTCTGTCTCCGGGAGGTCCGATCCCGACGACTCCGGCGTACTTCCCCTTCTGCCCGACGCTCAGCACCGTGGTCTGACCGACCTGGCGGGGGTTGTCGGTCAGAGGATCTTCGGGGCCACCGGCACTGACGACGAGATTGAAGCGAGGGAACTGGCGTGCCAGGCCGATCGAGTTTTCGAGTGGTGCGTGGGCGAGCAGCACCAGGAAGGTGGCCCCCTGTTCGATGAGCGAGTCGATCACTTGGGGGAGCACGTCGTGCGGGGGCCGGATGGTCACGTCGTCGAGTGCACCGGCGGCCTCGAGCGACTTACCGAGTGCGGGGTCGAGGATCGCGGTGATCCCGATCGTGTGCCGAGCCGATTTGACCAGGCGGCTGGCGACGGGTGCTCCGGGCAAGTCGTCGCTGTCGAAGAGTCTCACGTTGGCTCCCAGCAGCGGCGGACGAGTCGACTCGGAGGGCAGCGGCGATTCTTCGGCGTCATCGGGTTCGCCTGCGGTTCCCTGCGAGAGCAGGAAGTCGGCACCCAGGGCGAGGTCTTCGGGTCCGACCCCCACCGCGACGTAATCCATTTCGCCCAGTGCCGCCAGCATGGTCTGGTACTTCAGGCGACTCTGTTCGCGTCGTCGTCGAACGAGTCCTCCCAGGTCCAGTGCGAGAGGTTTGAAGCCGCGTTGGGTCATTTGCCGCAGCAGGTCAGCCCGTCTCGAGTAGCCTCCCGACTGGGTCTCGGAGCAACCACACGGTTCGAGGTACCCGTGTTGTTCTCCGGAGAGGACCAGCGTGAGTTGATCGTGGGGCCAGTCTTTCAGCAGGGGCTGTGCCTCGGCCAGCGCACCCTTGGCGGTGGGGCCTGGGCCCGTCGGGTCGCCCGCGGCGGGTCTGCGGGTCGACTGGAACCACACGGCGAGTCCGACGACGAGTGCGAGGGAGACCAGCAGCGGAATGGCCCAGCGTGTCATGGAGCGGCCGTGTCGGCGTGGGAGCGGGGACGGGGTGGAGTACTAGCGGGAGACGAACCCGACAAAGAATCTCATGCTGCGTTTCTTGTCGCCGTCGAGTTCCAGTGTCACGGTTCCCTTGCGTCGATTGGTCATCACGACTGGAGGCTGGCCCTTGGGGACGGTCAGGGTCATCCAGTAGCGACGGTTCTTCTTGGCCGGGAAGTTTTCATCGCGTTCGAATTCGACCTTCAGGAACTTCGGCTTGGTGGCCTTGACCAGGATTTTTCCGTCGCCGGTGACATCCTTGATCAGCATCGGGATCCTCACCGATCTGCCCTTTGCGGCGGAGAACGACCCCAGCCTCAGCAGCAGTCTCTTGCTGTCCCATTCGGTATCTCGTGTGGTCTCGGTCATGAACTCGATGATTCCCGAGCGGCTGCCACTGAGTCGAAAGCTGATCTGGTGTTCTTCGGAGAGGTCGGTGTGGAAGATCAGTGTTTCGAGGAACGGTCCGGCGGCCATTTTTGCGGCGTCGACGGTGGCGGTGATCTTGTAACCGGCCTTGGGCAGCGGCCGGTTGTTCCCCGCTTTGAGTCGCGAGGTGACCTTGGCGATCTTTTCCTGATCATCGGGGGCGGCGCTGTCGACAGCGGCGAGGGCGAGCAGATCCTTGGCATTCAGAGGGTGGATCGTGGTCGCCAGCAGCCCCGAGGGGTTCTCGATCTTCAGCAGCTTGAAGCTGTTGGAGATCTCGGAGTGCAGTGTCAATTCCACATCCACCGTCGCGCCCTCGTCGAGCTGGCCGACCGACCAGCTGGGTGCGGGCCGGATCACGGCCCGACGTCCGATCACTCCCTTGATCAGGAACGGGATCGTGAGCAGTGCGGGGTCGTTGGTGCGGATCCGAGCGGAGTGAGCGAATCCGATGGCCGGCTTCTTGACGCCCCATGCCACGGTGACCTGCACGGTCTGGCCGGGCTCGACAACGTCTTTGGCCAACTTGCCGATGGTGCACTCGCAGGTGTTGGCACCCTTGTAATTGGCCGCCAGTCTCAACGGGGCTTCTCCGTCGTTGCGAATCGTGAAGATGTGTTCCGATTCCTGGCCCTGTTCCATGATCCCGAAGTCGTACTCGGTGCCACCGACCACGACCGCCTTGGGATGCGGTCCATTTTTCGACGGAGCGGGTAGCGACGAGGAATCACCGGGCCGAAGGGTGACGGTTGTCGATTCTCGCCAGGCCTTGACGCCCAGGAACAGGCCGCCGATGGCGATGACAAAGGTCAGGATGACGGCGATGATACGCATGAACACCTCTCCGAATCGACTCGAGCCATCAGCTCGTGCGACGTGTGACCGTGTCTTCTACGAAATCGACCAGACCGAGTGTGGGACTTGGGATTTGTTTTCTTGAATCCGACCGGATGCTCGGTCAGCGGCTCTCATTCTAGGTTGCGATTTTCGAGTCGGTCAATTGCGGTCGTCAGTCTGCGGTCGTTTCCCAATCTGTGCTCAGGGGACAGGTGTCCCCGGCGGGGTAACCAGGGCTCGCATCTCTTCGATGCGTTCGTCGCTCAACAGCTTGTCGACGTGCCCGTGCTGTTCGAGCAATGTGTGCAGTCGAATCGTGGTCCGAGCCTCATCGGCCGCCCGCTGACTCGAGCCGATCTCTGCGAGTGCTTCTGCCAGCCAGGCGTGCAGCCTGGGGTTGCTGGGGTAGCGATCGACCGCCGTGCTGGCCCAGTCGATGAGCTTCTGCCGGTCCTCGTCGTCGTGGTGTGTCTGCCATCTCAAGCGGTGGGCCCGGGCCAGGTTGTGAGCGGAGGCCCAGTTGTGAGGATCTCGGCCGAGGGTGTTGCCGGCGGCCCGGACGGCACTCTCGAGGATCTCGTCGTCGGTCGAGTCGGAGGCGGCCTGGTCGAGCCTGAGCTGGGCGAGGCGACGTGAGGGGGTGGGATCGAGTCGATCGGCTTGCTGGGCCTGTTTCAGCAGCCGAGCCGCCTCGGCCGGGCGTCCCGACAGCAGCGAGTGCGTCGCGAGCTGCCCCGAGGTCGATTGCCGGAACACTGGCAGCAGGCCCGCCAGGCACACCATCAGGAACAGCACCGCGCAACCCAGAGCGGTGATCCGAGCCGATTTCAACGCGGCGGTGTCGCTGGGAGTGACGCTGTGAGTCTTGGGCGTGTCACGGACCGCAGACCACGGCTGCCAGCCGATGACCATCAGCAGCAGCAGCTGCATCAGTGCCGGGCGGCTGAAGCCACCGGCCCCCAGCAGGTGCACCACCAGGACCACGGCGGCCGCACGGCAGGCTCGTCGCTGGTCGTCTTGACCGAGAGTCACCGCAGGCAGGCACGTCCAGGCCAGGCAAGTGCCCCCCAGCACTCCCAGCAGCCGAAGATCGAGCGGACCGCCCAGCAGCCAGCCGGGGGCCAGTGCCAGGGCGAATCCGCAGGCGGCCGCGGCGAGCATCGAAGCGGCCGGTCGCCCCGGCGAGTCGCTGGGGTCGCCGGACCCCTCCCAGCGATCACGGCGTCGTCGCAGCAGCAGGACGGCCGATGCGGCGAGTCCCCCCAGGCCCAGCAGTCCGCCGGTGGCTGTGGCTTCGAGCACGAAGTTGTGCGGATCGGCAATCTCTTCGCTCGAATGTTCGAGCTTGTGGGCCAGGTAGTGCTGGCGGAAGTTGCCCGGCCCGGTGCCCGCCAGCGGCCTGTCCCGGATCACTCCCAGGGTGCCTTCCCAGTACTCGAGCCGATACACGAGCGACTTGGGGGCCTCGGTCAACACTTCGCGGTCGATGCCTCCGGTGGCCAGCACCACGAGCACCAGCAGCAGCGGGATTCCTCCGGCCAAGGCGGCCTGGCGAGGACGTTGACGAAGCCATCCGCCCAGGTCGTTTCCGACGAGCACCAATGCTCCGGCCGCCAGCCCGACCCACGCCGTGCGGCTCTTGGTCAGTAGCAGGCAATAGGCGATGGCGAGCAGGGTGAGCCCGAACAGCGCCAGTCGAGAGACCGGCCAGCCGCGGCTCCGCGCGGCCGTCCCGAGTGCGATGCCCAACAGCAGCAGTGGTGCCAGCAGTCCTCCGAGCGAATTGGCCAGGGCGAAGAAACCGTAGGGTTCACGGCTGTCTCGCAGCCGGCGTTCCCAGAGTTCTCGAGCAGGACCGCCCAGCGGGATGCCCGCGGCGGCCAGCTCGGATTGCAGCCGGCGAATCGTCGAGATGTTGCCGACCTGTTTGGCGTTGGCGAGCTGGTCTTCGAGCTTGTCAAATTCGGCGATCGCCTGGCGGTAGCCGACGTGGTGCTGCCAGATACCCAGCAGCGAGATCCCGATGGCCAGGGCCAGTCCGAGTTTCACGACGGCCGCGAAATCGGCTCGGCCCCGCAGCCATCGCCTCAACAGCACAAAACTCACCAGCAACGCAATCCACTCGCACCCCACGTTGGCCGCCGCTCGGGCATTGCCGTCTCTTTCGAAGAACAGCAGCAGTGCCGAGACCAGTTGAGGGGCGACCAGCAGGGCGACGGCGAGATCGACGCGGTCCGGGTGCAGGGACGCGATCGACCAGGCCCGCAAACGGGCAAGTGTCCAAGTCGCCGCCAGCAGCAGCCAGGCACCGACCAGCCACAGCGTGGCCCCCGTGGCACTCGATTCGGCCGGCACCAGCCAGCGGACGATCAGCAGTCCGACCGCGATGATGACCCAGGCCGAGGATGGCTCGGATTCGGCTGCAGTTCCCGTGGCGGCACGAGAGACCTCAGGCATGAGGTCCTCCCCCGCCGACTTCGGATGCGTCGTCTGCCGAGGTGGGGGAGGGTGCCGGTGTGGGTGCCGGTGTGGGTGCCGGTGTGGGTGCCGGTGTGGGTGCCGGTGTGGGTGCCGGTGTGGTGTCAGGGGATGAGGTGGTCTGAGCGGTTCGTGCGACGGTTTCCAGGATCGCGATGACCGCCAGGATGCAGGCGATCAGCGCCACGATCAGGAGTGCCGCCGACCAGTCTGCGACGTGGTACAGCAGCACTCCACCCAGCCCGGTCATCAGCGTGGCCAAGTGGACCGTCAGCACGGCATTTCGTCGCGAGAGTCCGAGTTCGACGAGTCGGTGCGAGAAGTGATTCTTGTCGGCTTGAAACGGGCTGTGTCCTCGCCAGAGCCGGATTAGCATCACGCTGGTGAAGTCATACAGCGGGATGGCG
>CAUZJR010000240.1:0-8260 GCA_963580005.1 Planctomycetota bacterium | reverse complement strand
CCTGGGCCTACGCAGAACTGGCCGGTGAGCCGGCTCAGCAGCGGGCCGCCGCCAAGCCGACCGCCGCAGAGGATCCCTCGCCCAAGACACCGATTGACGCGGCCAGCCAGGCGGCCGCAGCCGCGGCCGCCGTCGGCGATCCGGGTTCGCAGTCGCCCTCGAGCGTACCCGGTTCTCCGCCGAACCTCGGTGCCGCGACCAAGGCCATGGGTATCGGAGAGGCCAAGTCCGGAGAACCCGATCTCGACTCGCTGCTCAACAAGAAACTCAACGACTGATCACCTCGCCCGCCGATGCCGCTCATGAACCGCCTGAAACTGCTCATCGAAAAGCTGCTGCGGCATCCGGTCCTGGTGACCACGGTGGTGGCGGGACTGTGGGCGATGGCCAGTGCCGACTGGCTGTGGTTCCGCCCGGGTTCGGCCGGATGGGTGACGTTGGTGCTCAGGAACCTGGTGTTCTTGTCGGCCAGCGGGTTGGCGGTGGCCTGGACCTGTTGGGCGATTCGCAACCGCGACCACAATCCGATTCACCGCTCGGCGGTCTACACCGCCAGCTTCGTGATCGGCTGGCAGATGTCGGTCTACCTCTCCGATGCACTCGGCTGGCACGTCGTCACCACGCAATTGGCTCGGGTCGGAACCGCGCTGCTGTTCCTGGTCGGGCTGATGTGGGTCGTGTACTGGGTTGAAGTGGCGTCGCAGTTCTACGAGCGGTCCCGAAGGACCTCCGATCAGGCTCTCTCAAAAACGGCCGGCGACGCGTCTGAGCTGGAGGGCAAGTTGGGACACCTGGGCCTGTGGGCACTGCTGTTTGCTCCAGGACTGCTGCTGTGGGCACGTCGTCAGAAGTACCCGATCCGCTGGGTCACTCTCGTCCTGCTGCCGGTGGCCAGCGTGCACTTCCTCTACCTGCCACTGTGGTTCGACTACCTGCTGGGTGTCTCGCGATGGTCGTTCGTCGTCGCCGACGATGTGCGGTTCTACCCCGTCGCCGAGTACCTCGATACGCTCAAGAACAGCCTCTGGCTGGTCGGCGTCTTCTTCTGGCTGGTCGTGCCCGCCACCTGGAAGTTCTGGCAGTGGGAGCAGCGGCGGCGGATTGCCGCGGACGTGCTCGACGAGAGGTGCGGGACGCCCGAGGATCCGATCGATCGCTGGTGGAGGAACGACCTGCAGGAGCTGGTCTACAACTGGAACCCGCTGGACCTCGACGCCTGGTATTACGGACAGCACGGCCGCAAGCTGAACCAGTCGCTCACAGCGCTGCTCAGTTACAGCTTCACCTTCGCGCTGACCTTCCTGCTGCTGGGCCAGATCGGTGGTTGCAGCGAGATCTACGAGATGCCGGCCGGTGGAGGCGAGCAGCAACAGATCGTGCAGCAGGTCAAGGTCCAGAAGGTCATCAAGCGCAAGTACATCGTCAACCCGTTCTCGGCGATCCTGTTCCAGGTCCCGCCGATCGACGACATCAAGCTGCAGCTGACCGAGTTGACTCACCACGCCTACAAGGTCGGCTACGGCCAGGGCAAGGGGGCCGGGTACGCCGGAGGCACCAAGTTCGGCAAGGTGCGGTTTATCCGGCTCGAGTACTCAGGCGGAGACTGGGCCCAGGACTTCGGCATCGGGGCCGACCTGAACATGCTGATCGAATACAACGTCCGCACCCAGCAGAAGGTTCACAACAAGACCGAGTCCCGCACGGTCATGCAGTTGAACAATTTCCCGGTGGGTAAGAGCCCTCCGATGGTCTACCTGACCGGCCAGAAGAGCATCTCGCTGTCCAACAACGAGGTGAAGGCGTTGCGGAAGTACCTGAACGAGAAGCACGGGATGATCTTCGGCGACAACGGGGGCAGTGGTCACTTCCACAACCAGTTCCTGTCGATGATGCGTCGCGTGTTGCCGACGATCGACCCGGTGCCGGTTCCGCTGGACGACGTGATCCACCGCATCCCCTACCAGATTCCCTTCCTGCCCTACGTGGCACCTCACGGAGGCACCGTCGCACTGGGATGGAAGGTCGACGGACGTTGGGTGTGCTACTATCATCCCGGTGACATCGGAGATGCCTGGGCCGACGGACATGCCGGGGTCAAGCCCGAGATCTTCGAGTACTGCTACCAGTTGGGCACGAACGTCATCAACTACTCTCACGCGGAATATTCGAAATGGCTCGAAGCACGCAAGGAAGACAAGTGAGGGATCTGATCGTGAAACGTCTGCACCTCCGACTGCTGGTGATCGCCGCCGTGGTGATGGGGACCGCCTTGAGTTCCCAGGCGACCGCGGCGCGGCTGGACGAGCTGTCGCTGGATCGCTGGAAGAAGCTCCGCGAGGTCGAGAGGTACCAGCTGAAGATTGCCGAGAAGTACTACGGTGAGAAGAAGTGGAAGGTGGCGTTGGCCGAGTACGAGAAGTACCTGACGCTGTACGAGGACAGCGAGGCGGCTCCCTATTCCCAACTCAAGTGGAGCCTCTGCCAACGACAACTCAGGAAACTGAATACCTCGATCAAGGAAGGCTTCCAGTCGGTCCTGGATTACTGGCCCGAGTCGCCCGAGGCGACCGCGTCGATGTACTACATCGGCCAGACCTACAAGACAATGGGCGAGATCCGTAAGGCCAAGAAGGCGTACCGGGAGGTGATAACCACCTACCCCGACCACCTGGTGACGGTCTACTCCATCAACGACCTGATCGCGATCGCCACCACCCTCAAGGACACCAAGACACGCGTCGAGTTGTGGAAGACGCTGGCGTTTGAGATCAAGCGGACCCGTGAAACGGCCGTGATCTGCCGCGATGCCTCCAAGAACCTCGCCAGCTACCACTTCTACCTGGTCGCCTTCGACGACGGAGTCAAGGCTCTCGAGACGACCTGGAAGGACCAGACACTGACCGGACAGGTCGTGGCCCACCTGCATTCTCCGGTCCGGAGCTACAGCGGCGACGAGAAGCAGCGGGCCCGGGGTCACAAGCTGGCCGACCTGGGAGTGTCGTGGGTGCGGCAGAACGTGCCGACCGAGCGTGAGACCGACGAGCAGAAGGCCGCTGCGAGGCAGCACTACTACTGGATCGCCGACCTGCACGAGTCGTCCGGCCGCGACAAGCGGGTCGAGACGGCCTACGCCGACATCCAGAAAGCCTTCGGCATCGACGACGATGTGCTGGGACGGCTGGCCGGTTTCTATCGCCGCAAGGGCCGTTACGACGAGTCACGTGCCGTCTATGCCCGGTTCAAGAACCGGATCGAAGGCAACAACCAGGTCGCCACGACCTACCGCGACCAGAAGAAGTACGAGCCGTGCGTGCTGGCCTACCGCCGCAACATCGCGCTGGATGTCGAAAATCCCCACCGCTGGCACTCGACCATCGCCTACACCTACCACCACTACTCGCGGCAGTACGACAAGGCGATCGCCGTCTACCAGGAACTGCTCAAGGCCGATCTCAAGAACACCCAGACCTGGCTCTGGAACATTGCCACCGCCTACCGCGACTGGGGCAAGAACAAGGAAGCCATCGGGTTCTACCGGCAGTGCACCAATTTCCCGAGCAACTACAGCGAGATGGCAGGGTGCCACCGCCGGCTGAAGCAGTACAAGGAAGCGGTGATCCTCTACAACCAGATCATCGGTGGGGCTCCGAATTCGGCACCCTGGGCCATGCTGCAGATCGGCTACACCCGCGAATCGGCCGGCCAGAAGGAACAGGCGATCAAGACGTTCCAGCAGGTCTGCAAGAGGTTCCCCAAGCGGGGCGAAGCCAGCCAGGCTCATGCTCACCTGCAGAACAAGTACAAGATCTCCGTCACGCTCGGCGGAGCCAAGAAAGCCAACTAGCCGCCCGCCGTGATTGCCTTGTATTCCACCACCGTCCGCCGCAGCTTGCCCACCGCCGGGATCATCCTGGCCCTGCTGGTGTTGCTTTGGGGTTGTGGAGGTGACGACGAGCCCTCCTCGGGAGCCGGGGACACCATCGGAGGTGCTGCGGCCGCGGGGACCGATGGCGGTGAGAGCCGCGACGGAAAGAAACCGGCCAACGCCAACCAGCCGCCACCGCCCGCGGCGTGGGCCGCTCCGCTGGCCTCAGCCGTCGATCACCTCGATCACGCCAGGCTCGATGAGGCTCAGAAGCAGCTGGACGCGGCCGAAGCGCTGTTGGCCGAGGCCGAGGATACTAAGGAGAAGACCGCCGGCGGCAAGGAACTCGAATCGCTGAGCTCGCAGCTCTCATCGGCTCGCGAGGCCGAGGTGAAGAGGCTGGTCGAGGAGAAGGCACAGAAGCGGGCCGCGAGGCTGGTCGAGGCGAAGGAGTTGCAGGAGTCGGGGAAGCTGGACGAGGCGACCGCGGCTCTGGATGGCGTGCTGTCGATGGCACCGACCAGCCAGGAACGCGAGTCGGTCCGCAAACTCAAGGCCGAGATCGAAGCTCATCGGGCGGCACGCCGAAGGCTCGGTTCGTGGATGAAGATGCTCGCCTCGAAACAGCGCAGCGAAGTCCGTGCGGCTCAGAACCAGCTGCGTCGTGACCCCGACACGGCCATCCCGCTGCTGCTCGAGGCGGTTCGCAACTCAGACAAGCCGTTGCTGGTCAAGAATACGCTCGAGATGCTCAGGCGGTTGCGGCGACCCGAACTCGCCGTACCGGCGATGGTCGGAGTGTTGTCTCGAGTCCAGCAGCAAGCCAGTTGGCCGGATGCGGTACGTGAGATCGGCCAGTTGAAGGATCCGGGAGCCGGACCGCTGTTGTTGCCTCTGCTCGCAAAGGCCGAGTCGCCCGCTCACAAGGCCGCCGTGCTCAAGGCACTCTCGAATGTCATCGATCCGCCCCCCGAGACACTTCCCGTGCTGCTGAAGTCGCTGCACGCCGACGGTCCCGAGTTGGAACCGGCCTTGCGAGCGGCCTACACGGCGATGTCCCTGCACGGACAGGACGACCTGGTCGCGCTGAGGGGGCTGCCGGCCAACGTCGACCAGGCCACCGCCGAGTTGCTGATCAAGCTACCCGGGCGATTGGTCGAGGTGGCAGCGCGGAAGGAACCGGAGCAGGCGGCGACGGCCACCGCCGCACGAGTGCTGGCCGTGATGATCGGCGCGATCGAGCCGGCTCCGCTGGCAGGCGTCAAGGTGGCCTTTTCTGTCGGACAGTACGACGACAGCCCCGCAACCGCGGTCGTCGACGGCAAGTGGGACGCCGAGGATCTGATGACCGGTTGGCGGCACTCGCTCGAGAAGCCCGGAACCATCATCCTGGACCTCGGCACCGAAAAGACCGTCACCGCCGTGCGTGTCTGGAATTACAATGGCAGTGGACAACGGGATCGAGGCTGGAAGGAGGTCGACGTTTTCGTTTCCAACTCGAGAACCGACCTGACGCCCGAGATCAGCGGCATCATTCCCCGGGCACCAGGCTCCGTGGTTCCCCCCGGAGCCCCGGCCCCTCCCGACTTCAGCATCCTGCTTCCCGTCGACCAGGTCCAGGGCCGCTACGTGATCCTCAAGGCCAGGTCGCTCTGGGCTCCCAGCAGCTTTGCCGGCCTCGCCGAAATCCAGGTCATCGGCTACTGAGCAGCCGGTGACTAGCGGACGGCGGTGGGGATGACCACCTTGAGGACTCGCTTGTCGGAGCCGGCGACGAAGACCTCGCTGCCATCGGGGGCGAAGGCCATCGAGGTGGCTCGCTTGATGGGCAGCTGCTGGTGGAAGCGGATGTTGCCGTTGGTGGCGTCCCAGAGGAACAGCTTGCCCGATCGATCCAGCGTCACGGCACGGTTGCCCGATCCGTTGAACTCGACGGCATAGACCGGGCTGGCGTGGCCGGGCAGGTCGCGGACCGGCTTGAGTGTCGTGCGGTTCAGCAGCCGGAAGCGGCGGTCTCGGCCAACCACCGAGATGCCGTTGCCGTTGGGGGTGATCGCCACGTCGAGCAGACCTCCCTCGATGCCCTCGCTGAACGACTGGGGCTCGAAGTCACCTTCCAGTGGCCAGACCCACATCGTGCCATCCAGGCCGATGCTGACCATCTGCTTGACCTTGGGATTGAAGGCGACGCCGGTGACCTGGTGAGTGTGTCCTTTCAGGACCGAGGAGGCCTCGCCCGTCTCGACACTCCAGATCCGCACCGTGTGATCACCTCCGGCAGTCGCCAGGAACTTCTCATCGGGGCTGAACGCCGATGCGTAGACCGGCCCGGTGTGTCCGGTGAATTCGGTGCGGGCCGGTCCCTGTGCCGCGTACCAGTGACGCAGCGTCCGATCCAGCCCCACGGTCACCATGCCGCGATCTGCGGTGGCCAGCGCGATCGCGGTGGCGTTCTTGGTGTGGCCGTGGCCCTCCTGGTGGGCCACGAGGCTGGGTTTGCCCTCTACGTTGGCCAGGTCGTACTGTCGAACGACCAGGTCACTGGTGGCGGCGACGGTTGTGCCGGCCGCATCGAGTGCGACTCCGGTGACCGCCGCGGGCAGCGTCACCTGTGCCACCGCCTGGCCCTCGGCGAGGGTCCAGGTCCTGAGAACCTTGTCATCACCTCCGGCGGCGACCAGCTGTCCGTTCCCACTGACGGCCACCGCCCTGACGATGCCGCCGGATCCGGTGTACTCGTTGACCGGCTGCCCGGCCGGGACCATCCAGCGAGCCACTCGCTTGTCGTCTCCGGCGGTGATCAGCTGTGTGCCATCGGGGGTGAACACGGCGGCTCGGATCGGGGTGGCGTGTGCCTTGAAGGCGGAGAGGACCGCGGGGCTGAAGCGGAAGACGAAGCGGTCGTTGGCTCCGCTGACGACCCGGCGTGCGTCGGCGGAGATCACGACGCTCCGCAGAGTACTGGTGTGTCCGGGCAGTCGTTCGAGCAGCGTGCCGGTCGGGGCGTGCCACAACGAGACCACGTTGTCGGCTCCGGCGGTCGCGATCACCGTACCGTCGCCGTTGACGGCCACGTCGGCGATGGCCGCCGGGGTGGTGATCGCCAGGTCGCTGGCGACGGCCGCCGTTGCGGCATCGGCCTTCAGAGGCCAGCCCAGGATGCGGTTGTCGTTGGTGACTGCGGCCAGTCGCTTGCCGTCGGCCGAGACGGCCAGCCGCAGCAGCGGCTTGTTGCTGCCGGTGTAGGTGCGGGTGGGGGTGCCGGTGGTCGTGTCCCATTGCCGCAGCGTGTTGTCGGCTCCGCAGGAAAACACCCAGCGACCGTCGCTCGAGAAGGCCACACCGGCAGCGGCACCGGTATGACCCGCAAGCAGGTAAAGCAGCGACGCTTCGACGACCAGGACGCTGTTGTCGGCCGAGGCGAGGTAGAGTGTGCGACCGGTGCGGGCGGCGACCAGGTCGGTGGCCACGCCGGCCGTGGTGGTGGTTTCGAGCAGCGTGCCCTTGGCAGAGTCGAACCAGAACAGTGCCTTGGCCGAGTCGGCGACGGCCAGGCGGGTGTTGCCGGTCATGGCGATCGCGGTGACGCCAGCGGGCATCTGGACGGTACACAGTAGCTTGCCGTCGGCCACGGCGAAGACCCGGGCCTCCTTGTTGGCCGCCAGTGGGTCGCCACCGGCGGCGACCGTCTTGCCGTCGGGGCTGATCGAGATATGACGGATTCCCGCCGCGAGCGTGGCGAAAGTCCTCAGCGGCTTTCCGTCGGCGGTCCAGTGCTTCAGCGTACGGTCGGCTCCCCCGGTGAAGTATCCGCTGCCATCCGGGAGCAGGGCGAGGTCGCCGATGGAGGTGGCGTCGGCGATGTGCACCGAGACGGCACTGACGGTGGCCGCGCGGATCGACTTGTCGTCTCCCCCGCTGACCAGCGTGTCGGCCGACGTCCAGGCCACGCTCCGAACCGCTCCGGTGTGGCCAAGAAACCACTCGAGTTGGGCCCCGGCCACAACGTCGATTACCCGCACGCTGCCATCGGCTCCGGTCGCCGCGACCCGGCTGCCGCTGGGGTCGGCGGCCAGTCCGAGAACGGCCGAGGGAAGCGTGATCACCGGGCCCACGGCTCCGTTGGCACGGGTCCAGCTGCGGACCGTCTTGTCGTCTCCGGCGGCGATGACCCGGTCCCTGGTCAGGGCCACGGCCCGGACCGGGCTGGCATGACCCGAGAATGTTCGCACCACCGCTCCGGTGATCGCAAACAGCTTGGCCGTCTTGTCGACTCCGCCGGTCAGAAGCTGGTTTCCGTCGATCGAGAGCACCAGCGAGGTGACTCCACCGGCATGCGCGGTGACCATCGCGGTGGGCTTGACCGGTTCGTCCTTCTTTTTCTTGTCCTTCTTG
>CAUZJR010000239.1:0-8272 GCA_963580005.1 Planctomycetota bacterium | reverse complement strand
CAAACCGGTCAATGGCGGGTGATCGACTACAAGACCAGCAGCACGGCCAACCCGCCCGAGAAAGTCCATCGCAAGGGGAGCAAGAACGACCGCGAGTGGGTCGACCTGCAGCTGCCGCTGTACCGTCGGCTGGTTCGCGAGGCCCTGGGAGTCGACGGCGACGTCGAACTCGGGTTCCTGGCACTCCCCACCAGGCTCGATGACACCGGGTTCCTGAGCGCCCCGTGGTCCGAAGAGGAACTTGTCGAGGCTGATGCGGTCATCGCGCGGGTGGCTGAATCGATCGTGCGGGGCGAGTTCCTGGGGATCGTGACCAAGCCACCGGCGTTTTCCGAGGACTGGGCCGGCATCTGCCAGGACGGCCTGCCGCACCTGCCACGTCACGAACACTGGAGCCAGCCATGAGCGGCGTCGACATCGACGAACGCCGGCTGATCCGGGCCTCGGCCGGCACCGGCAAGACTTACCAGCTCACCAACCGGTACATCTCGAGGCTGATCAACGGCATCTCGCCCGAGAAGATCCTCGCGGTCACCTTCACCCGCAACGCCGCCGCCGAGATCCTCGATCGCGTTCTCGTCCGATTGGCCGGGGCGGCCGACAGCGAAGAGCAACGCGGCGAACTGGCCCAGGCCATCACCGAAGCCGATCTCACCACCGACCGCTGCCGCGAAGTGCTCGCCGGCGTCGTCGACACCCTGCAACAACTCAGAATCAGCACCCTCGACAGCTACTTCAGCCAGGTCGCCACCAGCTTCTCGCTCGAACTCGGACTCCCCACACCCTGGCAGATCCTCGACGACCTCCAGGCAAGACATCTCAAGCGGGAAGCCGTCCGCCGACTGGTCCGCAGTGGCTCGAACAAGACCCTGCAACGACTGGTCAACCTGATGACCGGCTCGGACACCACTCGCTCGATCGAAGACTCGCTGGTCCAGATCGTCTCGAAACTTCACACCATCTACTGCGAAACCGAGCCCGACGCCTGGAACTGGCTCGCCCCGCCACCACGCTCCACGAACCAACAGATCGAGTCGGCCGTCGAAACGCTCGACTCGGCCGACTGGCCCGAGGGCAAACGGTGGGACACGGCCCGAGAACAGACGATCGAACTCGTCGGCCAGCGCGACTGGCAACGGCTGGTCGAGGTCGGACTGGGCAAGAAGATCGCCGAGGACGACCTGACGTTTTATCGCAACGAGATCCCCGCTGAAGTCATCGAGGCCATGACTCCGGCCTTTGACCTGCTGCGAGCCGATACGGCCAACGACCTGGCCGAACAGACCGCCGCGACATTCGAAATCCTCGAGATGTTCGATGTCCAGTACACCCTGCTGAAGAGACAGCAGCGGTGTGTCGAGTTCGACGACATCACCCGGGTGCTGGCCGAAGTCGCACTGGGCGAAAACGCCGCTCGACTGGCACACCGGCTCAACGCCAGCGTCGACCACCTGCTGCTCGACGAATTCCAGGACACCTCCTCGCAACAGTGGCAGGTCCTGGAACCGCTGGCACGCGACATCACCGAGCAGTCTCAGCAACGGTCGTTCTTCTGCGTGGGAGATGAGAAGCAGGCGATCTATGGCTGGCGAGGCGGTGTGGCTGGCATCTTCGGGACGCTCGAAGATCGACTCTCGGGGTTGCAACACGAGGATCTCAAAGTCAGCTACCGCTCCTCGACTCCGGTGACCGAGACGCTCAACGAGGTATTCGCCGGGGCGAGTCGCCACGCCGACCTCGAGGACCTCGAAACGGCCGTCGCCGACTGGACCGGCCGCTACGTACCGCACGTAGCCCACCACGCCGACCGGCCGGGGTACACCTGCCTGAGAACCCTGCCGGGTGATCCGGGAAAGGTCAGCAAGGACCTGACTCACGACCTGCTGGCCGAGATCATTACTGACACTGCTTCGAGCGGCCACAGCGTGGGGATCCTGGTCCGGCAGAACAAGACGGTGGGCGAGATCGTCACCGGCTTGCGACTCCGCGGTGTCGCCGCCAGCCAGGAAGGCGGCTTCCCGCTGACTGACTCGGCCCCGGTCCTGGTCCTGCTCTCCCTGGCCCGCCTGGCCGACCACCCGGCCGATTCTCTGGCCGCCTTCCACCTGGCCACCTCACCCTTGGGCGGGCTACTGGGCATCGATCGCGAATCGACCTCCGAGCAGCTGGCCGGGGTCTCGCGGCGGCTGCGTGAAGAGCTTGCCAACCACGGATACGGCACCGTGCTGGGCCGATACGCCCGGCAGCTGGCCTCCGCGGCAAGCTGCGACGAGCGGTTTCGACTCTCACAGCTCATCCGCCTGGCCACTCGCTACGACGGGGAAGCCTCGCTGAGACCGGCTGCCTTCGAACGGTTCGTCCGCACCGAACGATTCGGTGACCCCTCCACCGATTCGGTCCGCGTGATGACGATTCACCAGGCCAAGGGGCTGGAATTCGATGTGGTGATCCTGCCGGAACTCGACGCCAAGCTCTCCGGCAGATCCGACCTGCTCTCGGCACAACGTCCCGACCCCACCGCTCCGCCGGATCGAGTGCTGCGCGGCCGGAACCGGCAGATCCAGGGGGTGCTCGAACCCGGGATCCAGGCTGTCTACCAGGCCGACCGGAATCGCTGTGCGACCGAGGCGTTGTGCGTGATGTATGTGGCCATGACCCGGGCCCGCTTCGCACTGCACATGCTGATTCCTCCTTCGGTGAAGACCGAGAAGACGCTGCCCATCAGCGCGGCCGGGTTGCTCAGAGCAGCATTGTGCGGAGGCGACAAAGTGGCACCGGGCGAAGTGCTGGTCGAACGAGGCGAAAGCGGATGGCACAAGGAAGTCGAACTCGCGGCCGAGCCGCAGCCCGAGGAGACTCCGCTTGACCTGAAACTGAAACCGATCACCGGGACCCGGCGGCGAGGTCGAAGCCGCCGTGCCCCGTCGGGCCTCGAAGGACCCTCGCTGGCCAATCTGGCCGCAATCTTCGAAGCCGACTCCGGCGCCAACATGCAGCACGGAACGCTGATCCACGCGTGGCTGGAAGCGATCGAGTGGGCCGACGAGATCCCCGACGACGAACAGCTCGGACAAATCGCCCGACGCAACCAGGTCCACGTCAAGGACCTCGCGCGACGTATCGCCGGACTCCGAGAACACCTCGCCAAGCCGGACATCCTCGAGCTGCTCTCGGAATCCTCGTACCACGACCCCCAATGGCTGCCGTTCGAGAGCCAGGTCGGTGCCGGAGACGGATGCGACATCGAGGTCCATAACGAGTATCCGTTTGCGATCGACTGGGACGGCGGGCTGCTGAATGGAACCATCGACCGGCTGGTGCTGCTGCGACACGAAGGCACGGTCGTTGCGGCTGATACGATCGATTTCAAGACCGATCAGGTCGAGGGCCAGGCCGAGATTGATGCGAAGGTCGAGTTCTACCGCGGGCAGTTGCAGGCCTATCGCGACGCCGTGAAGCAGCTGTTCGGCCTCGACGACAACCAGGTCGCCACCAGGCTCGCCTTCCTGGGCCCGGGACGGGTTGTCGGCGTGTAGAACGCATCGCCTGGGGTCTTGGGACGACGGTGCAACCTGGTTCTACCTGACCCGAAACAGCTGGATCCCGACATACCCGTCGATCCGACTGTCCTGCTGCTCGATCGGCTGCTTCAACCTCGTGCCCCAGCTGTCGATCTCATCGCGCCACCGTGCAGAGACCCCCTCGAGCGGCAGCAGGAACTGGCGACCGAACTCGTCGTCACCCAAAACGCCCATCTCGCGCAACCGCCCGATCACATCCGGTGTCACGAACTCGGTGTACCCGTACGTCGTGCGGTACCGCAGGATCTCCTGCCAGTTGACCAGCACCCAGCCAATCCCCTCTCCACGCAGCTTCTCACGGATCGTCTCCGCATCAGCCAGTCCGCCCCCGCCGCCCCCGCCATCACCGCACCAGAGTTCCAGCAGCGAGTGATCAAACACGGTGTTGTAACGCAGCGGGAACTCGGCATCAAACACCTGGGCCTCGCCCACGCACAGCACGCGTGAGGACTTCTCGCCCAACCGCTGATTGGCCGCCTGGATCGCCGGTGCGGTCACCCGGACGGCACGGCGGGCCACGTCGAGGTCGCCGAGGAACGAGTTGTACCCGATCACCGATCCCGGGCTGGTCACGGTGACCACGCCGATGTTGTAGGCCAGCCCCAGCACCAGCACCACCGCACAGGGACGCCACCAGGCCGAGCGTCCCGACCAGGTGATCCCGATGCCCGCCAGCAACGACACGACCGGCAGCATGGGGACCCAGAACCGATCGAGCCGATGCGTCAGACCCCACCAGCTGAGGAACAACCAGGCGACCAGCAGCCAGAGACACACGACCACCCGGCGTCGCAGCCCGACCAGCAGCGCCAACGGGGCCAGGCCGAACACCAGAGGACTCTGCCAGTCGTTACGACTGACGATATCCAGCAACCCGCCCGCCAGGCTCGACGGCGAATAGTCCGTCGACGAGTGAGCCGCTCGCCACTTGGCGTTGTCCGCCTCGGTCCAGTCCTCGCCTCCAAACACCGTGTAGCCCAGCGGATACACCGGGTTGCCCGTCTCGACCAGGTTCTTCAGCAGCCACGGTCCGATTGTCAGTGCCACTCCGATCCCAAAGACCCCCGCCAACCTCAAGCCGGACACGGCCGCCTCGCCCTGCCTCGCTGCCCGGCCGGACCTGCGGGCGATCGCGATCGTGACACCCAGTGCCACCGCAGCGGGGACCACCACCTGGATCAGCCCGGTGTACTTGCAAGCCATCCCGCTGCCGGCCATCAGGCCCGCCAGCAACCAGGTGCCGCCCGAAGCTTTGCCCGCACGAGTCCTCTCGATCGCCAACGACACGGCCAGCAGGGTCGCTGCCAGGAAGAAACAGAGACCTCCCTCGGTGTAGGCGATGATCGAAACACGGGTTGTCCAGGGGATCGTCAGGTGGATCATCGCGGCGGCCAGCCCGGCGGTCGACGACCACCAGCGGCGACCCGCGGCAAACAGGACCAGCGCCGTCAGAGGTGCGAAGGTGGCCAGCATCGACTTGCCCACCAACGCACCCCACCACCAGTCGTCGGCCACCACCATCCCCGCCAGGCTCAGCATCTCGGTCAGGAACGGAAAACTGGTGTAGACATTGTGAGGCAATCGCGTGATCCGACCCTGCTCGAAGAACTCGCGAGGTCCCTGCAGGTGGTACTCCTTGACGTCGAAATCGATCGACGGCAACGCGGCTCCAGTGAACTGAAAGAACAGGAACAGCACCGCGACGAAACCGACCAGCCACTTCACAGCCGCCGGAAACGCCCGTTCCGCATACACCTCACCCTGACGTGGCGTCATCAACGTGCCCGATTCAACCGGGCCGACAGCTCTTCGTTCCCTCCACCACAGCACCAGTTCCGCCACCAGTGCGGACATCGGCACACCAAGCAGCCACGCCCGCTCGAGGAGGCCGGCGAGGCCCAAGGCGAGAGTCAACAGCGACAGGGCCGAGAGCCCGATGCCCATGCTCAGGACAAACCGGGTCGTACGATCGGTCGCCAGGTTCCGGGCATCGGCGAGACCGCAACGAGCGATCAGCCGGCAGACCAGGCTACCCAGGCCCCAGGCCCCTACCAGCATCCACGCCGCGGTCAGCCACACACCCACCCTCTGCGGCAGGTACCTCCAACCCATCCGATCCTGCGGCGGATCCAGGGCATCCAGCAGTGTCACCACAGACTGTTCCAGGAGCGTGGTCCTGAGAACTTCGCTGTTGTTGGGCAGTTGGGGAGTTCCCCAGAAGAACAGCACGCAGAAGCCCGCCAGCCACCCCAACGCGATGACCAGTTGCCGAGTGGACGATGTTGTGGCCTGCGGCCGATTCAACGATGCGGTCTGTGTTTTGAGGAGTGGGGTGAGGGGCGAGGATCATAGGAGCCGGCTGGGCCGGTGTAAACGGCGGGCGCGGGGCCAGGCAGCTTGGAATCACGCCCGCAGTTCTCGTAAGGTGCAATGCATGTCGTGCCTCCTAGCCCAAGCAGCCACCGCCCCCCCCACCGACGGTCTCCAGGGACTCGACTACGTCGTCGTCGGGGTTTACCTGCTGGGAGTCCTTGGGGTCGGCGTTTACTTCTCACGGCAGCAGACTCGCAGCGAAGACTACTTCGTCGGCGGGCGGAAGATGCCCTGGTTCGCCGTCGGCCTCTCGATCATGGCCTCGCTGCTCTCGACCATCTCGTACCTGGCTTCTCCGGGCGAGATGATCAAGAACGGCCCCACGATGGCGCTGGCCTGGTTGATCGTTCCCTTTGTCTTCCTGGTGGTCAGCTTCGTCTGGCTGCCGTTCCTGATGAAGCTGGAACTGACCAGCGTCTATGAATACCTGGACCGCCGCTTCGGTCGTCGAGCCGGTCAGCTGGCCAGCATCCTGTTCGTGTTCGTGCTGAGGCTGTTCTGGATGGGCATGGTGGTGCTGACCGCCTCGGTCGCCGTCGCCGATATCACCTACGGCAGCGTGGTCGGGTTGGTTGGGACCGGTTTCAGCCTGACCAGCTGGACACTGGTCGTGCTGGTCTCCGTCGGGCTGCTGGCGACCTTGTACACGGTGCTGGGAGGCATCCAGGCTGTGATCTGGACCGACGTGGTCCAGACCGTGATCCTGATCGCCGGAGCGATCCTGACGCTGGTGATCATCGTGGTCGAGACTCGGACCGGGCCCGTCGACTGGTGGACCACGATGACCGATTCGAAGGCCGGAGGTCACGAGTTCCCGCCGCTGTGGAGCTGGGATCTGGGCGAACGCAACGTGCTGGGCTTCGCGCTACTGCACAGCGGCTTCTGGTACCTCTGCACGTTCCTGGGCGACCAGGTTGCCATGCAGAGGTACTTCACCATGAATTCGCTCCGCTCGGCCGTCCGCGCCAACGTCGTGAACTTCAGCTGCGACCTGGTGATCATGATCCTGCTGGCACTGTGCGGCATGGCCCTGCTGACCTACTACACGCTGAACCCCGTCGAAATCATCGACGGCATCAGTGATCCTCAGCAGGACCAGGTCGCCGACCGCGTCTTCCCTCATTTCATCGGCCATCACCTGCCCGTCGGAGCGGCCGGGCTGGTCGTGGCGGCGCTGTTCGCGGCCGCCATGTCGAGCCTCGATTCGGGCATCAACTCGGTCGCCACCGTGCTGACCGTCGACTTCATCCGCAAAAAGCACCCCGACATCACCGACGAACGAGAACTGCAGCTGGCCCGCCGCTTGTCGGTGGCCATCGGATTCGGCTGCACGGTGATGGCCATCGGGCTGATGTTCCTGCCCGATGATCTGAATATCATCGACGCCAGTGCCCGGACCTTCAATTGTGCCCTGGGCCCGCTGGCCGCCATGTTCCTGGTCGGCATGTTCCTGCCCCACGTCGGAGAATCGGCGGTCATCATCGCCACCGTCTGTGGCACCCTGATCGCACTGGTCGTCTCCTGGTGGTCCGAACTGGTCACCGGGCTCGGACTCGAAGGTCTCATCTCAGAAGCACACCCCGGCACCTTCCTGATCCTGCCCCTCTCGGCCGTCGGCTCCTTCCTGATCGCAGCCGTGCTCGGCTCGGTCATGACCCCGGCCGACCTCGAGATCACTCGAAAACTGACCTGGCGAGCGGTGGTCAAGGGAGACCACGCCGAGCCCAAACACACCGTCTAGACAAGAAAACCCAGTCCACCAAGCCCACCAACTTCACCAAAAAAAACAAGAAAGCCAGCATGGAAATCGCCGACGTCAAACAGGTTCTCCGAGGACCGATGATCCCCGAGCTGAGTTGCCTGGACAGCAACCTGGCGGTCGACCACGGAGCCACACGTGCCAACGTCCAGACGACGATCGAGCGGGGCATCGTCAACGGACGCGGTGTGCTGCTGGCGGTGGGAGCCGGAGGCGACTTTCCGATGCTGACTCTGGATGAGCGTCGAGACATCTGCCGGACAATCGTCGAAGCCGCCGACGGCCGCGCGCCGGTGCTCGTCGGAGCCCAGGGCACGCATCTCGATGACATCATCGCCATGGCCCGCTGTGCCGAAGAACTGGGTGCCTACGGTGTGCAGTTCGGGCCCGGGTACTACTACGAGTCGAGCGACGAGGACTGCCTGAGACTGTTCACGGCGGTGCACGAGGCGACCGAGCGGATCGCGATCATGATCTACAACACGCACTGGGAAGGCTACGACATGTCGCTGGACCAGCTCGAGAAGCTGCTCGAGTTGCCTCGGTGTGTCTCGATCAA
>CAUZJR010000238.1:0-8273 GCA_963580005.1 Planctomycetota bacterium | reverse complement strand
CAGGGCATCGCCGCATTGACGGCCGACCTGGCCCAGCGTGGCATGCTCGATGACGTCGTGCTGGTGTGGATGGGCGAATTCGGCCGCACACCGCGGATCAACGCCAACGTCGGTCGCGACCACTGGGCCGCGAGTTGGAGCGTGATGGTGGGCGGCGGAGGACTCAAGGGCGGACAGGCTGTCGGCAAGACCGACCGCGATGGCACGCGTGTTGACGGGAAGGCCTACCTCCCCGGCGATATCTGGGCCACTGTCTCGCACGCACTGGGGATTCCCTCCAAGACCGTACACCGGTCCAAGCGGGGTCGCCCGATGAAGTTGGCCAACGGCGGGACCGCGATCAAGGAGTTGATCGGCTGACCGCCTGACACCGTCGCGTCACCTCCGGGGTCCTGGATCGCATCAACCAGGCCCGGCGGTGACGACGCCGGGTGGTCGTGTTCCTGGCAAAACATTGTCCTCAACAGGTTCATCACCGGTGAACGAAGTTCGCATCACCACCGAATCCTCCGCCGATGGTTCCGAGTCGGGAACCACGCTGGTGGCACCGCGCGAAGAATTCATCAAGCTGTTTACCCGTTACCAGCGGCGAGTCTTCCTGTTCATCCTCTCGCAAGTCCCCAATCCGGTGGACGCCGAGGAGATTCACCAGGAGACCAACGTGATCATCTGGCGGAAGTTCGACCGTTTCGAGCTGGGGACCAACTTCCTGGCCTGGTCGTGCCAGATCGCCAACTACGAGGTGTTGAAGTACCGCCAGCGACAACGCCGCGACCGGCACCTCTTCAGCGACGAATTCGTCCGACAGGTCGCCAGCGACGCGGTCGAACAGGCGGATGAACTCGAACAGAGACGTCAGTACCTGGCCGTGTGTCTCAGCAAGCTCAAGAGTAACGATCTCGAATTGATCCAGCAGAGATATGCGTCGGGGGAATCGGGCAAGAGCGTGGCCGAGCTGATCGGGCGACCGATCAACTCGGTCTACCAGTCGCTCTCACGAATCCGCCGCACTCTGCTGGAATGTGTCAACCGCCAGATCCGGGCTCAGGCGACCCCATGAGCGTCTCGCATATCCAACACGAAGAGCTTGTGCAGCTGCTCGAGGAGCTGTGCGAAGATCGACTCGACCGCCAGCAGGCGGCTCGACTCGAGGAGCTCGTGCTCGGCGACCCGGAAGCTCGCAAGTTCTATCTCGAGTACATCTCGCTGCACGGCACGCTCTACTGGGACGCCGCCCGCGGGGGTGTCGAAGAACCCGAGGCGGCCGAGGAAGCAGTTGGTGTCAGAGACGCGACGGTGGCAGTTCCCGTGGCGGCCACTCGCTTGGAACACGGTCGCCGGAGAGCGACCGCGATCGTGGCGACTGCGGCCGCGGTTCTCGTCGCGGCCGTCGGGCTCGCCATGTGGTCCGGGACCGCACCCGAAGGATCCGGCATCGTCCGCGTCGACCCGGACGGCCCGGCCATCGAAGATGGTGGTGCCGATTCGAAGGTGATCGTCGACACCGCACCGCGTCAGCCGGCCACAATCGTGGCCGCTCCAGGCCGGCAGTCGGCAAACAAGGTGGCCAAGAACAGCACGGCCCGGGAAGCGGTGACCGAGCCCCGGATCAAGACTGGAACCAAGCCCGGCAGCAAGACCTCGAATCCGCCGTCGACACGGACCGGGCCGCCAGCCGGTTCGCTGGCTGAAGTTGTCGGGTTTGTCGATGAGCGGGTCACCGAGGTGTGGCAGGACAACGAGATCACCTCCTCGGAGGTCGCTTCGGATTCGGAGTGGTTGCGTCGGGTCTACCTGGACATCGTCGGGCACATTCCTCCGGCCAACGACGTGATTGCCTTCCTGAAGGACCGCCGTTCCGAGAAGCGGGCCGAGGCGATCGACCGGTTGCTCGACGATTCGGATTACATCCGTCACTCGACCACCGTCTGGTCCAACCTGCTGGTGGGTCGCGGGACGCGGCGTAAGGTCAATCGGGGGTCTCTGGAGAAGTTCCTGCGTGAGTCATTTGCCCGCAACCGGCCCTGGAACGAGGTGGTTGGCGAACTGGTGGCCGCCCGCGGTCGCAACGACGAGAACGGCGCGGCCAACTTCCTGCTGGCCCATCTCAACAACGACGCCACGCCAGCCACTGCGATCACCGCCAGGCTGTTCCTGGGGACCCAGGTCCAGTGCACGCAGTGCCACAACCACCCGTTCAACGATTCGCGACAGGAGCAGTTCCACGGCCTGAGTGCGTTTTTCAAGAGCACCCGTGCCGCGGCGGTTCGTGGCAGCGAGGCGTTCGAGTTGATCAGCGGGTCGCCCGACGGCGTGGCGTACTACGAAGATCGACAGGGCGTGCTGCACATGGCCCCGGCCGGCCTGGCCGGTCAGCGAGTGGACCTGGAAGGTGTCAAACACCCCAGGGCCGAATTGGCGAGGCTGATGACTCGCGGCAGTGATCCTCGACTGGCACGGGCCATGGTCAACCGCACCTGGGCCCGACTGCTGGGTCAGGGGTTCACCACGCAGGTTGACGACATGGGGCCCCACAACCCGCCCTCGCATCCCGAAGTGCTCGATCGGCTGGCCCGGGAATTCGTGGCCAGTGGCTTCGACGTCAAACAACTGGTCCGCTGGATCTGCAGCACGCGGGCCTATGGCCTGACCAGCCGAATGACTGCCGCAAACAGCATCGACGATCCGGCGACCGGCCGGCCGCCGCTGTTCAGCCGGGTGTACGCCAAGCCGATGAGTGTCGAGCAGCTCTACGATTCGCTGCTGGTGGCCACGCAGGCCGATCGGATCACGGCCAGCGACTGGGAGAGCGTGGCGGCCAACCGGCGTCGCTGGCAGTCGCAGTTTGTCTACTCGTTCGAGACCGACGAGAACGACGAGGCGGTGAACTTTGACGGGACCATCACCCAGGCGATGATGATGATGAACGGTCCGCTGATTCGCGAAGCACTTTCGCAGCAGCCCGGGTCGTACTTCCACCAGGTGGTGCACACTCGTGGCAGTGACGTCGATCGAGTCAAGCGGCTGTGCCTCTCGGCGCTGGGACGATTCCCGTCGTCGGCCGAAATGAAGGCGATCGGCGAAATGCTCCCGCTGAGACCCACCGCCCAGGCCCGACAGACCCCCGCCTCGGGACCGCTCGCCGAAGGCCTG
This sequence comes from Planctomycetota bacterium, assembly GCA_963580005.1. Lineage (GTDB taxonomy): Bacteria > Planctomycetota > Planctomycetia > Planctomycetales > Planctomycetaceae > UBA8437. The sequence goes on along the minus strand of CAUZJR010000238.1, from coordinate 5,120 downwards.
CAGGACGTCTTCTGGGCCTATCTGAACTCCAGCGAGTTCATCACGGTGCCGTAGGCCCCGCCTGGCTGTTGGTGAGGTCAAGCAGCTCCTGTTCGCTGATGACGGGGATCTTGAGTTCCTGGGCCTTGGTGAGCTTGCTGCCGGCGTTGTCTCCGGCGACCAGGAGGTCCGTCTTGGCCGAGACGCTGCCGGTTGACTTGCCGCCGTGTTTCCGGATGAACTCCTTGATTTCGTCTCGAGAGAATTCGGTCAGCGAACCGGTGACCACGATCGTCTTTCCCTCGAGAACGCCGGCGGCCTGGGTGCTGGGTGCGGGGATGGGGTCGCCCTGGTGCAGGCCGAGTGTGTGCAGGTCGGACACGACCGACTGGCTGGTGGGGGCATGGAAGAACTGGTGGACGCTGGCGGCGATCACCGGCCCGATGTCGTCCACCTCGGCCAGCTGCTCGACCGATTGACCCGCGATGGCCTCGATCGTGCCGAACCGATCGGCCAGGACCTGTGCGTTTGTGCCGCCGACGTGTCGGATGTTCAGGCCGGTCAGCAGCCGCCACAGCGGTCGGCTCTTTGACTCCTCGATCGCTTCCAGCAGGTTGTCGACCGATTTCTCACCCATGCGGTCCATGTGGATCATGGTGTCGCGATGGTTCTCCAGGCGGTAGATATCGCTCAGGGAACTCAGCATCCCGGCCTCCAGCAGGCTCTCGATCAGCTTGATCCCCAGCCCCTCGATGTCCATGGCGGCCCGTGAGGCGAAGAACCTGAGGTTTTCGCGGAGTTGCGCGGGGCAGGCGTGGTTGGGACATCGGATGTAGACGCCTCCTTCGTCCTGCACCACGGCGGTCCTGCACTCGGGGCACTTCCCGGGGAAGCGGAACCGTTTTTCGGACCCGCTGCGGCTGTGTTCTTCGACCCGAACGACTCGCGGGATGATCTTGCCCGCCTTTTCGACGACGACGGTGTCGCCGATGCGGATCCCCAGCCGTTTCAGTTCATCCCGGTTGTGCAGGCTCGATCGGGCAACCGTCGTCCCGGCGATCTCGACCGGTTCCAACTCGGCCACCGGCGTCAGCGTGCCGGTCTTGCCGACCTGGATCGAGATGTTTCGGACGGTGGTGGTGCCGGTGTAGCGTTCCCACTTGTAGGCGATCACCCAGCGTGGGCTCTTGCTGGTCGTACCCAGCCGCTGCCGTTGTTCGAGGCTGTTGAGCTTGAGCACCAGCCCGTCGACCTCGAAGTCCAGCCCGTGCATGTTGTCCATGAGAGTCTGGGCGTACTCGCGTGCGGTGCCGATATCGGGTCGGGTTTCGACACCGGGAGTTGCCGGCAGTCCCATGCGGGCGACCGCTTCGAGGAATTCGGAGTGGGTGGCGTATTCGGCACCCGAGAGGAACCCGGTCGAGTGAGCGAAGAAGCGGACTTTTCGGGCGGCACAGAGGCTGGGATCGAGCAGTTTGAGTGCACCGGCGCAGGTATTTCGCGGGTTGGCAAACGGCGTTTCGTTTCGTTGCTGCTGTTGGGCCTGCAGGCGGGTGAAGTCCGAGTTGGCGATGTAGGCTTCGCCGCGGATCTCGATCACTTCAGGCCAGGGCGTCTCGGCCAGTTTCAGGGGGACTCCGCGAATGGTGCGAGCGTTGTGGGTGATGTCGTCGCCCTGGACTCCGTTGCCGCGGGTCAGTCCCTGCACGAGCACGCCGTTCTCGTAGATCAGCGACAGGGCCACGCCGTCGATCTTGTACTCGAGCGTGTATTCCAGTTCCTCGTCCTCCTCGAGCAACCGTCGAACGCGGGCGTCGAATTCGATCAGTTCCTCGTCGGAGAAGGCGTTTTCGATCGAGAGCATCGGGAGGCGGTGCGTGACCGTCTGGAATCCCGCGATCGGCTCGCCACCGACCTTGTGCGTCGGGCTCTCGGGGCTGTCGAATTTCGGATGAGCCTCCTCCAGCGCCGCCAATTCGCGGATCATCCGGTCGTACTCGACATCGCTCGCCCCGGGGGCGGCATCGACGTAGTACAGCCGATCGAGCCGGCGGATCGTCTCGCGGAGAGACTCAATCTGTTTCAGGACGGCGGGGCTCATGGTCGTCGGTCGAGTCGTTGACCTGTGGGGGCATTGGGGTCTGCGGGTCGGCTGAGTCGCCGGCCATTGCGAGGAACGCCGAGGCGAGGATTGCGACGACTTCGACTGCCAGCAGCCAACCGGACGTCTCGTCGAAGGTGGTCTTGGCCGGTGACGAGGGTGTGGCTCCGAGAGCCGAGGCGATCATCGCCAGGATCGTGATCACGAACATCGCGCCGGCAATGATCGTGATGCGGAAGAACGGGTTGAGTGACCTGGGGGCCGGTTGCTCTGCTTCGGCTGGCTGAGGCGAGGAGGCAGGTTGGTTCATGACACGAGGATCGGTTGATCCGGCCGTCGCGTCAACTGCGCATGTGGCCACGTTAGCAGGGGAACGTCTGCCCGCCGCCATCGACCCGCAGTACCTGTCCGCTGATGAATCTCGAGGCCTCGGTACAGAGGAATCCGACAACCCCGGACACCTCGTCGGGACGCCCGTAGCGTTCCAGTGTCCCCTCTTCGACCATCATCTCGTCCTCAACCGGATTGATTCTCAGAAATCGCTCGGTCACCGTACCGCCGGGCGCGACGCAGTTGACCGGGATGTTGTGCTTCCGCAACTGGTCGGCCAGGCAGCGGGTGTATTCGTGCAGGGCGGCCTTGGCGACCGAGTAGATGGCTCCGTAGGTCCGCCCCGAGCACCCGGCGATGCTGCCGATGGTGATGATGCGACCGGAGTTGCGTTCGATCATCTGCGGAGCCACCTCGCGGCAGCAGAGGATACTGCCCAGGAGGTTGCGGTCCATCACGCTCTGGTAGTCATCCAGCGAGATATTCAGGCAATCGTCGTTTTCGGGTCGACCGCCCTTGCCCACACCCGTCCCTCCGGCCCCGATGTCGCCTCCGGCGCAGCACACCAGGATGTCGATCTGCCCGAAGTGCTCGCGGACCTCCCCGGCCACCCGCGAGATTTCCTGCTCATCTGTGACATCGCACCAGCAGGCCATCGTATGACCCGAGCCGGCCTCGGCGATCTCCTGGGCCACCTGGTCCATCGACTCACCCTCGCCAAACGTCCTGGGGCTGTCTTGCCGGGTGCCGTGTACGGCCACGTTGGCGCCCAGTCGGACCAGCTCCTCGGCCATCACCCGGCCGAGGCCTCTCGAGGAACCGGTGATCCAGGCAGTTTGTCCAGCGAGCGGGTCGGGCATGGGGGGGCTCGGTGAGAAGGAGGGCGAGGAGAAGAGCTGTAAGCGGGCAGGAATCAGGAGGTGGTGTCGCTGGTGAGGCCTGCGGCCTGGGCCCGGGTTTCCTGGAGGTCGTGTTCGGTCATCATCTGAGCGAGTTCGGCGAAGCTGACCCGGGGTTCCCAGCCCAGCACGCGACGCGCCTTGGCCGCATCGCCGCTGAGCGCGTCGACCTCGGTCGGCCGAAACAGCTGCGGATCGATTTCGACGTGGTCGTTGTAATCGAGGTCGAGGGATCCGAAGCTCGCTTCGAGGAATTCACGGACCGAGTGTGTTTCTCCGGTGGCGATGACGAAGTCGTCGGGTTCGTCGTGCTGGAGCATCAGCCACATGGCTTCGACGTAGTCACCGGCGAAGCCCCAGTCGCGTCGCGCGTCGATGTTGCCCAGCGCGAGTCGGTCCTGGAGTCCCAGCTTGATGCGTGCTGCGGCGAGGGTGATTTTTCGGGTCACGAAGTGTTCGCCGCGTCTGGGCGATTCGTGGTTGAACAGGATCCCGTTTGAGGCGAACAGGCCGTAGGCTTCGCGGTAGTTGACCGTTTGCCAGTAGGCGTAAACCTTGGCACAGGCGTAGGGGCTGCGGGGGTGAAAGGGCGTGGCTTCGTCCTGGGGCGAGGCGGCGTTGCCGAACATCTCGCTGGAGGATGCTTGGTAGAAGCGGGGTTGGCGACCGGTTGCCGTGGTGTGCTGCCGGATCGCTTCGAGCACCCTGAGTGTTCCCAGACCGGTGACGTCGGCGGTGTGGACGGGCAGGTCGAAGGAGACCCGCACGTGGCTCTGGGCACCGAGATTGTAGACTTCGTCGGGAGCCACCTCGTTGCAGACGGCGGCCAGCCGCGAGGCATCGGTGAGGTCCCCGTAATGCAGTTGGCAGCGTGGGCTGCACAGTTCCCGCCGCCCATAGGGCACCAGTCCATGCACGTCGTAGTCTCGATCGAGCAGCAGCTCGGCGAGGTACGATCCGTCCTGTCCCGAGAGCCCGGTGACCAGAGCGACGCGTTTCACGATGACTCCTGTTTCGTCAGCGAGCTGATCCCGGCTAAGATGGTCCCGGGAACATGGGGGGCGTGGTCCGCTCCATGTTCGTCCACCCGGGTGTGGAAATCGAGTATGAAGGGCGTTGATCGAGAGCGTCAAGCGATGCTCACAGGGTGCTGGTGCGTTCCCCGTCGAAGTCGCACCGGGTTCTTTCCGAACTTGCCAATGGGCTGCTGATGAGCGATTCGACAGCGCGCGAGGCGGCCTGGAAGCCCTGGGCGGCCTGGTGGGTCGCCTGGCTGGTCGGGCTGGCGTTCGTGCTCGGGGTCGAAATCTCGGATTGGCAGACTGCCCCGGGCGGCCTGCTCGAGACGGCCCTGGTCGGGATCAATATCGATACCGCGCCGTGCCTGTTGTGGTTGGTGCTGGGAGTGCTGTTGGCTCCGTGGCGGTTCGGACGCGTGCTGCAGACCGGGAGTTGGGGAGTCCGGCTGTCTCGATGGTGGTCGACGCCGGCGGGCCAGGGTGGCCTGGGAGTGTGGCTCTCGGTGCTCGTCGTCGCTGCACTCTCGCTGGGGACCAGCATGCTCGTGGCCTCGCGGCCGGTCGCGGGTCCCGGCACTTCAAGTCTCGGCAGCCTGCCACCGGGGTTTCACGACGAGAACAGCTACCTGTTTCAGGCCCGCACGTTTGTTTCCGGCGAGTGGACCGCCAGTCCGCATCGAGAGGCTCGGCCGCTGTTTGATCAGATGCACGTGCTGAACCACGAGGGAGTTTTCGCCAGCCGGTACTTTCCGGGTGTGGGTGCGTGGATGGCACCGTTTGTGGCGTGGGGGA
>CAUZJR010000237.1:0-8310 GCA_963580005.1 Planctomycetota bacterium | reverse complement strand
ACCGAACACCCTGGGCCGCCAGCAAGGCCATCGCCGGAGTGATTCGTACCGTGATCGCCGACGGTGACCCGGTCGCCTCAAAACACCTGCTCGCCCAGTTGACTCGGCACAAGGTCCAGATCAAGGGACTGCCGCAGCCGAGCAAGGTGGCCAACACCATCGACGCCAAGCCGCTGGTCCTGAAAAAAGCAAACCCCAACGACAAGAACCAAATCGCCAACCGGGACCTGAAACAGGTCATCGCCGAAACACTGAAAACTCGCGGTAACGTGGCCCGAGGTGAAAAACTCTTTACCGCCCAATCGTGCATCCGTTGCCACACCACCGCCAATGGACAGAAACCCAAGGGGCCGCACCTGGTGGATATCGGCCGAAGATCCAAGCCGGCCGAACTGGTGCTCTCGATCCTCAAGCCCAGCGACAAGATCACACAGGGATTCGATACCTACGTCTTCGCCACGACCGAGGGCAAACTGGTCACAGGGTTCGTGTCGCGTGAGAGTGCCCGGGAGGTCGAGATTCGGCAACTGACCGGATTGCCCGTCACGCTGCCCAAGACGAACATCGAGGAACGCGTTCGTCAGAAGACATCGATGATGCCCGACGGCATGGTGGGCAATCTCACCGCCAGCCAAATGGCCGACCTGATGGCCTACCTGCAATCACTGAAATGAGACACACCGGGAATGCACCATGGCAGACGCACCACTGAGCCCCGATGACATGCTCGAGCCCGATGCGGCGAACGACTCGACACCGGCCGCCGGCAACAGGATCACGACCGGACGCATCATCACCTGGATCCTGATCGCCGCACTCGCCGCGGTGACCGGCCTCGAGGCTGTCGCCAAGTTCGGCTACGACGGCACACTGCAGGCCCTCGAAGCTCTCAATATCGATGCCTCCGACACCGGTGTCGAACTGGCCGAAGTCGACCGGGGCATCTCGGGATGGACCAGCCGCGAAGTCGCACCCAGCGGAGTGATCGTCATCCGCTGGGTCAGCCTGCTGAAGGACTACGAGGTGCGGTTGGTTCCCGAACCCCAACACAAGGGCCGCATCGCCGGCTTTGAAACTCCCGATGCCGCGGTCGCCGAAATCGAGGCCCCCTCGCTGCCCCCGGGATTCGTGCCCGGAGAACTCCCTCCCAATCCCTCCGCCGCACCCGCCGCTGGAGGCAAGGGACTCGGCGACGCACTCAAGATCCCACCACCGGCCGTCAAGAAACTGTCGGCTCCACCACGAAAGCCCGGCAAGAAGAACAAGGACACGAAGAACAAGGACACGAAGAACAAGGACACGAAGAACAAGGACACGAAGAACAAGGACACGAAGAACAAGGACACGAAGAACAAGGACACGAAGAACAAGGACACGAAGAACAAGGACACGAAGAACAAGAACAAGGTCAAGGACAAGAACGCCGCGGGCAACTAGCTCTCGGACAACAAACCCGTCCCAGCCGTTCGTCGCACGATGTCGATTCCGGCTAGGACGATCCCCGAAACGGGCCTAGAATGTGGCCATGCTCGCCAGTTCTCTCAATCGCCAATCTCGGGGTGTGACCCGCCGAGGGTGCCGGGCCGCGTCAGCCTGCGGCACACTCCTGCTGGCGACCGCCCTGCTGTGTGCCCCGGGATCGGCCGACGCTCAGCCCACCAACCGGCTCGAGCTGTTTCGTGCTCAGCACGACCAACTCCGCAAGGACCACCTGGCCGCTCTCGACAGGATCCGGGCATTCTGCGTCGCTCAGAAACTCGAAGAGGGAGTCCAGGCGGTCGAGACCGCAATCGGGCAGGCGACAAGCAGGCCGGCCACCAACCTGGAACTTCCCGATCAGGTCGCCGCTGATCTCTCACCCGACCTGCCCGCGGTCAAGCGACAATGGCAAAGCCAACTCCGCACACAACGACGCAAGTACGCCCAGGCCCTGTTCGTGCTCAGCCGACGCGTGCTCAAGGCCGGGTACACCAGCTTCGCCTACGACCTCGTCCGAGAAACCACCTCCAGCGACCCCGACTCACGACCCGCCCGGCTACTGCTCGGATTCGTTCGCTCGAGAAATCGCTGGGTCACTCCGTTTGCCGCAGCACAACTGAGGCGGCGGCATGTCTGGCACGACAAGTTCGGCTGGCTGCCGGCCTCGCATGTCGAGAAATACGAATCGGGACAACGCTTCTTCAAGCGACGCTGGGTCTCGGTCGAACGCGAAGCGGAACTCCGCCGCGATTTCCGAAACGCGTGGGAAGTCCGTACCGATCACTTCCTGGTCCGCACCAACCACAGCCTCGAAATAGGTGTCGAACTGGCCGAGAGCCTGGAGACCTTCTACCGGTTCTTCCATTCGACGTTTGCCGGCTTCTTCAAGACTCCCGAACAGATCCAGACCCTCTTCGATGGAACCAGCCGGGTGACCGGCAGCCGATCGCGCACACCGCCCCGACCCCACGTGGTCCACTTCTATCGAGATCGCGACCAATACCGCCGCACGCTCAAGCAGCGGATCCCCCAGATCGATATCACCAACGGGCTGTACATGCCCGAGGACCGTATCGCGTACTTCTTTCACGGTGAACCGGTCGATCGGATGTTCCCCCGAGCGACGCTGTTCCACGAGGCCACTCACCAACTGCTCTACGAGAGCCAGTCGCGACAACGGCCGATCGCCCACGATGCGAACTTCTGGATCATCGAGGGCTTTGCCTGCTACATGGAGTCGTTTCAGCCATCCCCAACCGGGTACCGCATCGGGAATCCGAACTACGTGAGATTCCATTGGGCGCGGCACCGGGTGCTCAAGCAACAGTACTACATCCCGCTGAAGACCTTTGCGTCGATGGGCATGCGGGCGTTTCAGACCGATCCCAATATCTCGAGGAACTACTCCCAGGCGTCGGGCCTGGCCCACTTCCTGCTGCATCACGACGACGGCCGCTATCGCGACGCACTGATCAGGCACCTCGCGGAGATCTACACCCCGGGTCGCCGCATTTCGATTTCATCGCTCGAGACGCTGACCCGAGTCGACACCGTTGAGCTCGATCGGCAGTACCGCCGCTACCTGGCCCGTCAGCAGTCGCGGCTCTCATCGACCCGCGAGCGGACCCCCCGCCAGTAGACGTCCTGCCCGACGCTGCGGGTCTCGAGACATTCCAGGTTGGCCGCCTCGGGGACCTGAGACAGGCCCTGGCCACCCACCGCCCCCAACGCCGCTCGACCACCCAGTAGCTTGGGAGCCAGGAACACGTGGGCCTCGTCGATGAGACCCCCGTCGGCCAGGCTTCCCAGGACCTCGCTGCCACCCTCCACCAGCACGTTGCTCCAACGCCTGATCCCGAATTCCCCCAACAGGCCGTGGAGATCGATCCGCCCCGACTCATCGCACGCCGCCGGGAACACGTCGACTCCAGCCGCCGCCAACGCCGCCACTCTCTGGGAATCGGCCGCCTCAGCACAGCAGACCATCACCGGCACCTCCCCGGCGGTGCGGACCAGTTGTGAGTCCAGAGGCAGACGGGCGTGGGAATCGAGTACCACGCGAGTGGCAATCCGCGGACCCGGCGGACGGGCCGTCAGTAACGGATCGTCGGCCAGGGCCGTGCCGATGCCGACCACCACCGCGTCAACCCGCCCACGCAACTGGTGGACCAGGCCTCGAGACTCCTCGCCCGAAATCCACTGAGACTCGCCGCCCGACGTGGCGATGCGTCCGTCGAGCGTCATCGCCCACTTGGCGTGAACCCACGGCCGCGACGTCGAAACCAGGTGCAGGAACGGAGCATTGAGACGCCTGACCGAATCGGCCGCCACGCCGACCTCAACCTCGAGACCCGCCTCGCGGAGCATCGTAAGCCCGCTGCCGTCGGCGTGCGACGAAGGGTCCTCGATCCCCACCACCACGCGGGCCACGCCCGATGCCAGTACGGCGTCGGTACACGGAGGAGTCTGGCCATGATGGCAGCACGGTTCCAGCGTCACGACCAGCGTCGCACCACGAGCTCGCGGTCCCGCGGCCGCCAGAGCCTCGACTTCGGCATGAGGGCCGCCAAAGACCCCGTGCCATCCCTCGCCCAGGACCCTCAAACCCGAGTCGATCACCACCGCTCCCACCGCCGGGTTCGGCTCGACATGACCCACGCCCCGGGCGGCCAGGCCCACCGCGTGTGCCATCACCTCTTCGAGGGTTTCGAACGACTCGGTCATGCCGGTGTGCCCGCGTCGAGACGGAAAGAGGCCCCGAACTCAGTCCTGGCCGGGGACCCAGAGTGTCTTGGCACCGTCGCCCTCACCACCGCCCTCGCCATCGCCTTCGGGGGCCGGGGTGGGATCGCCTGGAGTCCACAGACCCGAGGGGGTCACGCTGCCTCCGTCGGTGGACCAGGGAGGAGTGATGCCCACCGCCTCGACCAACGCCTGCAGTTCCTCACGCAACTGAGGCAGCTTGCTGCCGTAGTCGGTCCAGAGCCGAGAGAGCAAGTCCCGCAGGCCGGGATCCTCGGGGTCCTGCAGACGCAGGTTCAATTCCCGCATCTCCAGCTGAAGAGTCTGCTCGAATTCATTCTCCAGGCCCGCCGCCGCCTGCCGCGCCCGTGCCAGCCACTCCAGGGCCGAGGCCCGGTCGTGCCGTACCTCGCACAGATCCGCCAGCGTCAAGGCCGCACGCAGGAAGTCCTCGCCCTGCTGCAGAGACTCCCGGCCGGTGTACTCGGTCAACACCGCAAACATCAGGCCGCTGTGATGCACCAACAGCGAACGGTTCAACAACATCACCAGGTAGTCGTCGTCGAGTGACCCGGGGACAACCCGCAGCAGGTCGCCGGTCGAGAGCATCGCCAGCTGGTCGTCCGATTCGACGACGATCGATGTGGGGTCGGGCAACTGCATCGCCTGGCGGATGGACGCCAGGTCCACCGTCAACAGGTTCTGTTCGCAACGTGACTCGAGCACCCGCAACGCTCCGGCCAACGCAGAAACCAGGTCCGCATCTCCGGCCGACTCCGAGGGTGTCTTGCCACCCAGGGCCGCCAACGGGGTCGACGGCCAGATCTCGGTCACGAACTTGTCAACAAACTCCCGATGCAGCCGCCGTTTGACCCTTTCAGATGTCTTGGGAGCAAAGTGCCAGGTGGTGTAAAGGGCCTCGAACTCACGCGGGACCAGGTCGACAACCTGGTCGCGCCCGTCTGCATCACCGTCTGCATCACCGGCTTCGTCCCCGGCTGCATCCCCGTCTGCATCCCCGTCTGCATCCCCGGCATCATCACCGCCCTCGTCCTCGCCGGCACCCTCGTACGCACGCAGCTCGTCACTCACCTCCCGCAACGCCGCCTCGGCCGCATCTATGTCCTCGCCACCCCGGGCGACCAGGTCGATCGAGGCGGGGGCCTCGTCTTCAGCCGCCTGCAGCATCAGCCGAGCCGCGACCAGGGGCACGGTCTCAAGCGTCAGTGATTCGGCCTCCGACGCCTCGACAACATCTCCACGGACCAGGTGGTACATCCCCACCGGTGCCCCTTCCTCGCCGGGACCGTCTTCGTCCACGCGGATGAACTGCTCGGAGGCATCGAGATCAGTGAGCCACTTCGAGACGTTGTCGATCTGGAAGCGGCGATCGACCATCGGGACCGCGTCGTCGCGTTCGCCCAGCACCAGCAACTGAGCCAGCGCCTGGCACTCCTCGGCCCGGTCCGCGTCCCCGGCCAGTCCCGCCGCCGCCACCAGCGCTTCTGAAGCCGGTGTCGATTGGCCCGACCAGGCCAGACACAGGGCCTGGTTGTATCGCAACCCGAAGTCGTCGGGACTCTCCCCGGCCAACAACTCGTACCGCTTTGCCGCCTCACCCCAACACCCGCAACCGGCGACCGCCGCAGGATCCTCGCCACCAGCCTCATCCAGCGAATAGACGCTGCGGAACAGGTAGGGAATCTCGCGGGTGCCGTCGAATTCGGCCAGCCGACCGAAAATCGCCTGCTGCTGCTCGGACAAGACCGCCGACTGCAACGCCAGTACCAGATGCTGACGCGCTGCCATCAACTCGCCGTGCATCCGCATCCAGGCCGCCACGCCCAATGCCAGGTTGCCCGCCATGTCGGGCCGCACCGTCGCACAACGCCGGAACGCACGCTCGATCTCCTCGCGTGACTCCGCATAACCGATTTCCGAGAGCTGAATCATCGCCACCAATGCCAGGGCGAAACTGTGCTCCGGATCGTTGGCAATCACCACCGACAACTCGCGGTGTGCCCCCTCCAGATCCCCGGCGTCAAAGAGCAGCCCGCCTCGAGTCGTCCGCACCCAGGTGTTCTCGGGATGCTTGCGACCCAGCTCGTCCAGCGCGTTGAGTGCCATCCGCGGCTGGTTGTTTTCCTGGAACTTCAGTACCCGCTCCATGTCGTCAGAGAGATCCCGACAACAGAACTTCAACTTGCGGCCGCTGCCGCAGGGGCAGGGTGTGTAGAGGTCCAAGGGCATGTGCGTGGGAACTTCAGAGAGAGCGGGACGTGGGTGAGGGGCGAGAGAACTAGATCGTAGCAGCCGGGTCGACTTTTTTCAGTCGGCCGGCCAGTGACCGTACCGCTGCCCACGGATCGCCTCGACCACCGGACGCGATGACCCGTCTTCATCAAGCAGCCCGGCGGTGGGAAACCCCATCGGAGCGGAATCGTCGAGCTGAGCCCAGGTGATTCCCGCCACGCTCTGCTTGGCCAAGAGCAACGGCAGCACCGCTTCGGCCCACTCGGCCTGACGCACACCACTCCATTGCTCCGTCTCCAGATCCCCCTCGGATCCCGCGTCCAGGACACCCCCCAAAGATCCCTCGGGACCAATCCCCGGACGCACAAACCGGCCACCGGAATCCACGCCCCCCGAGGACGGCGCAGCCATCGTCACGTACAGCGGCAAGCCCAGCGTGCTCCAGATGTCCAGCAGCCTCGAGAGATCAATCAGGTCGCGGCGACCCGGCTCCCCGGGTGCAAACCCGGAAGTGATTTCCAGCGAGATGGCCGAGAGGCCCGGCGCACAGCGGATCAGGCCGTCGACAAACTGCAACGGACTCAACAGGTGATGACCCTCCGACTGGTAGCCACCCCAGGGCTGCTCGATCCGGACCATCAACTGCTCGATGTCGTCAACACCTCGAGCCACCTCGACCGCACGCGACAACAACGCCAGGCGGGCCTCCTCGGACAACTGCAACCCGCCACCGGTGTTGACCCGCGAAGCCAGTTCCCAGACCCGGATGCGGCCGACGTAACGCGACAGGGCCGTCTCGACAAAATCACACACGAAACTCTGCAGGTTCTCCACGTCACCGGACCACGCCCCCAACCACTCGGGAAAACCGTCCGCCCCGAAGTCCAGCAACGGGCCGCCGTGAAGCAGCAGCCGCTGATCGACCGCCCAGTCGATCAGCCCGTCCGGTTCCTTCCACTCGTACTCACCCTCGATCGCCTCGATCCGACCCCAGCACACCGGCAACCTGACCGAGTTGAAGACTCCAGCAGGCAGGTTGTCCCAGGCCGAAGGAGCCGTTCCCGAGAGTCCGCAACCCAGCGAGGCGGGGAACCGCTCGGATCGACGACAACGGACCGCCAGCCGCTGGACAATGTAGGCACCGGCCAGCATCTGGGCCGAGTTGTGAGCATGAACCAGGGCCGCCTCCGACAGACGACTCGCCTCGTCAGGATCCGACTGGGCGGCCGTGGCCCGAGCAAAGATGTGGTGCGCCTGGCGACTGGCTTCGTCGAAACCCGCCGGCACCGACATCCCCGCAATCTCCCACGCCGCCTGCTGGTTCCGCAACTGGCCGATCTTGCCTCGAGCCAACTCGAGAGGCAACAGGTAGACCGCCTCCTGCTCGCGGAGACTCGAGGTCGAAACCAGCGTGCGGCCAAAACCGGGTACCGGCCAGGCCACGTGCAACTTGCCACTGTCGGAACTCGGACGACGACACACCAACTCGTCACCGTCACGCTCGACACGAGTCGGAAACACGCGGCCGTCGAAACCGCTGATGTAGGCCTGCTCGGCCTCGGGCCAGCCAGCAAGGAACCCCGGCGGAGACACCCGGAATCGCATCTCGCCCATCGATGTCCCCAGACTCATACCGCGGATTCAAGCGACAGCGGAGGCCCGTCACCCGGCCCGAAACCACCCGTCCAGTCTATACCCCCACCCGGTGCGTTGTCCAAGAGAGGTTGCAGTGGTAGATTCTGGCCCGAGACAACACCTGATGCCTAACCCGTGAGGACGCGCAATGAGTGCCGCCGCTTTGCTCGAAAGCTCCGTCGAAGGGATTCCCGTTCGCCG
>CAUZJR010000236.1:0-8320 GCA_963580005.1 Planctomycetota bacterium | reverse complement strand
GGGCGCTACTGTTTCTCTTCGTCGTCAGGGGCGAGCGAGAGGTCGATCCGGTCCGTCTCCAGGGCCCACGCTCCGCCTGAAACAAAGTCAACGAGCACTCCTACTACCACTCCATAACCCCAGAACAGGTTGCCGGCCACCCAGGGATTGAACTTCCTGCCAATGCTCATCTGGGCCGGCTCAAATCCTTCCTTCGAGACGCGGACGTTATGGCTCGCTTGGCTTCTCCTGAGTTCGAGTTTGGCGGGAGTTGTGGCCTGGAGCCCATCAATCTCAACCTTGGCGCCCGACGGTGAAGAGTTGACGAAGACACTCTGGGTAGGGCCACTGATGATGCTGGCACATCCCGTCGTGCCCAAGATCGCCAACAACAACAGGTGAGTGATCGATCGTCGACATTGTGCTCGAGCAAACTCGCACATGGAATCTCTCCGTGGACACTGACTTGGCGACATCCCGGAAGACAACCGCCATGGGAATCGTGGGACCTGACTGCTCCCCCATGTACTAATCGTCATCGTCGTAATAATCGGCAGACTTTGACAAAGGTCTCCATTTTACCTGATCGCTACCCCGGGGTTGTACCAGTGGCAATAAGCCCACCGACACGAGTCTCCCGCTGGCCAGCACCCCGGATCGCGCTTCCACAAGCGAGAATCGACGATAGAATCGTCAGAGAGTTGCCCAGAACACAGGCCTCCCCAGACGATGGACCGACGCCAACTGCTCACCGCCTCGACACTCGGTCTCGCCGGACTGGCCGGTGGGAGCCTTTCGGCTGCGCCGTCTGCGACCGGCAGTACCGGTGGCCGGGCCCGCTCGACCATCATGATCTGGCTCAACGGTGGTCCCTCGCACGTGGACCTGTGGGACATGAAGCCGGACGCGCCGGCGGAGATTCGCGGCCCCTTCCAGCCGGTCCCCACCTCGGCGGCCGGCATCCACCTGTGCGAACACCTGCCCCACACCGCCCGCCAGGCTCACAACCTGGCCCTCGTCCGGTCGCTGGGACAACATGGCCGCGGCCCCAACGACCATCACGCGGGCCGCTTCTACGCCATGACCGGCCACGCCACCGGCCCCACGTTTCCCAACACCCGCAAGTCCGAACCGGACGACTGGCCCTACATCGGCTCTGTAGTCGCCGCCAAGCGACCGCCCCACCCGTCGCTCCCCTCTCAACTCTGGCTGCCCACCCGCTCGGGCCCCGACAACGCGTCACTGCCAGGAGCCTTCGCCGGTCGGCTGGGCATCCAGTACGACCCGATCTACGTCCACGGCAAGCACAAGGCACCGCTGGACTTTCAGGCCCCGTTTCTGACTCTCGAGGGCGACATCACCGTCGACCGACTGACCGATCGTCGCCAGCTGCTCCGAGCCATCGATGACGGCCACCGGATTTTCGACCGCAGCATTTCGGCCGGCAACTACAGCACCCTGGAACAAAAAGCCTTCTCGCTGCTGGCCAACTCGAACACCAAGAACGCATTCGATGTCTCCAGTGAACCGAAATCCGTCCGGAACCGTTACGGCAACACAGTCAACGCGATGAGCATGCTGATGGCCCGACGGCTGGTCGAGGCCGGGGTGCCCCTGGTCACCATCTACTGGTACCACGACTACGAGGAAGACAAGCGACGCGGGTGCCTGGGCGGTGCCTGGGACACCCACTGGAAGAACTTCAGCTGCCTGAAGGACTACCTGGTGCCGCTGTTCGACCGGCCATTCTCGGCACTGCTCGAGGACCTCTCGGGGCGTGGCCTGCTCGACGAGACGCTGGTGATGGTCTCCAGCGAGATGGGCCGCACGCCTCGGATTGGGGACCCCCGTTCCGGCGGCAACAAGGCCTCCGAGCCGGGACGTGACCATTGGACTCATTGCCAGACGGCCCTGCTGGCCGGCGGCGGGATCGCCGGCGGACAGGTCCACGGCACCAGCGACCGCATCGGTGCCTATCCCCACGACAAGCCGGTCGGCCACGAACACATCGCCCACACCATCTACCACGCCATGGGCATCAGGAACCTGATCGCCCACGACAACCAGCAGCGTCCCTACCACCTGCTGGACGAGGGCTTCCCACTGACGTCGCTGTTTGACGCCTAGTCCACCAACGGCAGGTGAAAAAACCGGAAGCGCCCGGGGGTCAGACGCCGCCTGACCCCTTCACGCAAGCGACGGCGGTTAGAACAAAAGGGTTCAGGCCCCCCGCAAAAGGCGGGGCGTCAGACCCCGGGCTCCCGGTTTTTCAACCCATTGGCTGCAGGCCCGTCACTCCCGATACCGGTCACCAGCTGCAGATCCCGCGACACGTGAAGAGCGACCAGGTCAAGGGGTCCGAATGTGTCACATTAACATCTCGAGACTGTTTTGGCATAAAGCAGGCAGGGAAGTGCCGATAAAGCAGGACGGAAGCCCGGATTGAGGAGCAAAGATGCTGGTCATTCGAGATGCCGGTTTTGGGAGGAGCGAGTCGACTCGACGTGAGTTTCTCCGCGTCGGCGGCCTGGGAGCCGGGGCGCTGGCAATGCCGGGTCTGCTGAACTCAGGTGCGGTTGCCTCCACGCCGACCTGGGCTCGTGACAAGTCCGTGGTGCTGTTGCTGGTGACCGGTGAAATGGGACGATCGCCCAAGAAGCAGGGCAACGGCGGCACCGGGCACTGGGGACGGTTGACCCCGCTGCTGGTGGCCGGTGGCGGACTGAAAATGGGCCAGGTGATCGGCAAGACCGATCGCAACGGCGGCGAAGCAACGACCAAGCAGTACCTGCCGCAACACCTGCTGGCGACAATTCTTCAGACCGTCTTTGATCCCGGCGAAGCCCGCCTCGACAGCAGCATACCCACTGACCTCGCCCGGCTGATGACTGTCGGAGAACCGATCCGAGAGCTCTTCGCCTGATCGGCTTGAGAGGCGCTGCGAGAGGACCGTTCAGCTGCCGAGGGAGATCACCCGGTAGACGACGTAGGCCACACCCCCAGGTTCATCTGGCTTGGCCTCCAAACGAACGCCCTGCTTGCCTATCGGTTGGGACAATCGAGTTTTCAGCGTCTGGCCAGCCTTGATGTCAGCGAAGGGGATCGTGTGCCGCTTCTCGCCACAAACAATCACCAGTGATCCCTTGCCGGCGAGGCCAAGGACATCCAGGTGAACCACCGTTGCCTTCGGATCGGGGCTCTCCAGGAGAACCACCACGGGTCCATAATCCGGATGTGCCTGATTGCGTCCGACGAAGTTGGGTTGGTGAAGAGGGCGAAATATCTCGCGTTGTGCTTCACGAGCCGACGCCCGCAGACGAATGGTCCCACGTCGACCACGCAGGATGTCCATCTGCGGGGCATCAAGGTACTCCAGCGGGTCCAGCTTGCTGGTGATCCACTGCTGGTACCAGAGATTCGACTGATTGGTGATGGCCCAATCACGGCTGCGACGATCCGACCGAAGCCTTGCCACATCGGCCAGGTCATCCCGACGACTGCCCGGAATCGGAAAGTAGGTTCCCCAGGTGATGTCGAACAACCGCCAGTGCCCCCGGTAAAACACCTCCACACAAATATGGCTGTGGTTCTTTTGTGGTTTGTCACCACGAAAATAGAACTCTACCGGCCTCGCACGGAGTCCCAATCGCTTTGAGATCTCAAGAAAAGCGGCCACGTGGTTGCCACAGATTCCCGCTCTCTTTTCCAGGCACTGCTCGACACTGGTCGGCAATTTCTTCTTCTCGACACTGAGAATCGAGTAGTTCAAAGAACTGATTCGTGCCTGGACAAAATTGGCCGTCGCCAGAGCAGAGAAGAACTCGGGGGCCACCGACCGGCTTCCACGAGCCATGTGCTTCGCCTGGCGGCGGATTTGTTCGACAGCCCGGTCGGTCAATGGAGTCTTCGATGGCTCCTCAGCCTGAACACTCACCAACAGACCAAGGCAGATCACCGAAGTGCACACCCACCGCGGGTTCTCACGTGAGGCGCGGATCACGGTGGGTCCTCCCGCTTGGTCGCCGAGACGTTCAGGTGTTTCGTCGCAGGAAGCTACCATCGTCGGTCTCGGGGCAGGAAGTTCGTAGGCCGTGGCAACGCCTATCGTGCCTCAGGCGAGGCGGGTTCTCAAGAGTGCCACCCCAGCCCAGGTGATCGAGGCCTGGCACTCGCTGCCGCCGGACGCTTACCGAACAGGCCGCATCAAGCTTATTTCGCCAATCTTGACATTGGCCCCACACATTTTGAGGAAAACCGGTCCGCCGGAGGAGATGTTCGTCATTTTGTGTTCGTACTTTCCGACCAGTGCGGTTTCACGTTCATCGTACCCATCAAACCCCGCATACACTTCAACATGCTGGGGGTCGAAATAGAACGTGTACCAGATGTTTCTTCTGGCGTTTTCTGACAGCGGAACATCGTACCACCTGCCAGGCAGGCGTTTACCGTCCTGGTGCCAGTAGGTACGCAGGAGATCGGTTTTCTCGACGGAAGCCGAAAAGACGTGGGCAAACCAGAATCCCGAATCGTGAATGCTGATGGGAACGACACCAGTTCTGATTCCACAATCAAAGGACGCTTTCCGGGCCGCATCAAGCATCGCGATGTGTGCACGCAGTCGATAGCGACGTTCACCTGAACCGCTGAGAAGGTCATCGAACCGACTCATCGAAACGAGCGTGGCATTAGGTCTCTGACCAATCAACAGCCAGCCGTCACTGACTTTTGGGAGCGCGCCGCTCCCGCCGGTTGTCGCCTCAGACCACTGACTGTTGTCTATATGCTCGCCGGAAAAATCATCTGTGAGTACGCCCGGCTTCGCTGCCGGCCCATCCAGGATCTTCTCCAGGCGAATGTCATCCCAGAACACAGATTTCCCTGCGCCCGCAATGGGCCAGTTAAGAGTTGTCCTGATGGAAACAACTGCCGTATCGGCCCCGGGCGGGGCTGTGAATGTCGTTTCCAACGAAGTCCACCCGCTTTCGCGGCGGGCTTTCCCCAATCGCCGGTAGTTGGGTTCCGGCCAGATCTTTTTGCCGGCCGATTTGAAACGCACGTCCGTACTGAAAAGGCGCGTCCTGGGGTCAGGGGGGGCCGCATATCTTCCCCGAACAGCCAGCTTGTATCTTGTTCCTGGCTTCACCTGGATGTTCTGAGAAAGTGTTCCCGTACCATGCGAGGCAAAACTGCCGCTACGGGAGCTTCCCTTCACGACCTCGAGTGCCCCGCTGGTTTCCCATCCCGACAGGTCGCCTGTTTCAAAGGTCCCGTTGGTCAGCAGGTTGTTCCGTTCCGGGTGGCTCAACATGAACAACTGGGTCCGTGCCGACTGGTGCAGCGGAGTCCCGCGTGTGAACTTCTGCCAGAAGGCCTGAGCATCTGCTCTGCCGCCTTGATCGAGCAAGTGCTTTGTTATCCGGTCGCACAATCCGTCAAGCATGGTGCGCATATCGCTGAATTCAGTGACATACGCGAAATACGACATGTAATTCGTCGTTGTGACGACCTGGTTGACGTTGGGGTATGCGCGCAACTGCCTCTTGAATGAGTCTTTCTTGTTCTGCAGTCGGGCCAGCTCTTCTGCCAATTCCGTTGCGCGTTCAAGCGATTCGGCGGCCTGGCTGAAGATCTTCTCGTGTCGGAGTGTGTACTTGAACCTGCCCAGCAGGAATGTCCGGTAGTACTTCCATGCGTCTGCCACACGAGTCAGCCGGAATTCATCTGCTTTCGTGCCGACAGACTGTTCTGCCGCCGCAATCTGTTTGTCCAGAAAGCTGACGTCTTCGATGGAGTAGTGGTCGAATTCATCGTGATCTTCCAGCCAGCCCACCCACTGGTAGCCCAAAAACCTGCGATCGGCGCCGCGACGCTCATAAACTTCCTCGAGCCGATCCCAGAATGCCTTCATGGGTTGAGCAGCAGTTCCGAACCAATCTCGGCAGTAAGCTCGCATGATCTCATCGGGGTCGGCATTCACGTTCCACATCAGTTCCTGCATGTAGCGATATTTCGGCCCGTCAAACGACCAGTTGCCGCCGACTTCGGAAACATGGGCTATGGCTCCCAGTTCGTCGTGTCCCCACTTCAAAAAATCGCGCATCGCGTGCGGGAAGTGGCGAAAACCGACGAACGAGTTGCCGTAGGCATAGGAATACAAGCTGACCGAATCGGTTTTCTTCTGCCATTGCCTGACCAGTTCCAGATGGCTCTCGAGGTAGACGGTGACCATGACGGAAATGTTCTTTTCCAGCCCGAAACGGGGCAACGCCGCAGGCGCCCCGTACGCGAGGGTCGCAATCTTCTTGTCCGGATGGGTTCTGGCCACCTCCTTGGCTACCTGGTTGACCCAGTGCCAATATCGTTCCGATACCGTGTAGGGCGGGTCCGCGGTAGCAGCGAATCTCCTGCACAAGTCGCACTCGCACCAGCCGGATGAATCGTTGTGGCCCATGGACACCGTCGGGACACCGGGGTGCTTGGCAAAGTACTCGCGGGCATACGTGACCGCGTGTTGAACCGTCTGCGAGTTCGACATGCAGATCTGCCAGCCGTTGCCGTAGTCCCAGTGCCATCGTCCTTGTCGTTGGCCGCGCTGGAGAGCTTCCCGCAACTTGGCGTGCTCTGGATGGGTCCCACTCAACAGGCTCTTGGCCCGGCTGTCAGATACAGTGAAAAATGCAAACCACTCCGGGTGCTGCTGGTAATCCTGCCTGCTGAAGATCGCCTGGAATTCGTGGCTCCCGAACGATCCGCCACCCTCAGGTCTTCGCCTGAGATACCGGCGGTTCTTATCAAAGTAATACATGCCCAGGTTGGCGCGGCTGAGGTAATGCGGCTCGTGCTTCTGGCTGAATTCGTAATCAACCCGGATTGTCGGCACGGAGGGCACAATCTCGCCGTAGACGGCGTCGGGAAAAAGCCATCTCACGCCGGCAAATTGCATCAGGAATTCTTCAACCGCCCAGCGTGAGGATTTCAGTCGGATACCGGACAGAACAACATGCTGCTTTCCATCCACTGCCAGGTGCTTGAGCAGAAACCCGTCGGCATACAACTCCTTGATCTCTGGCGCGTGCTTCAGAACAAACGCATCAGGCCCCACATGAATTGTCACCGCGCCATCAGCCGCCCGGCGACCTGGAGCGATATCCCGACCAGTAACCCGGGAGAGGTAATCGCATAGATCGGCAGCCGCATCCGAGTGGACCCGGCCCTTTGCACTTAATACGCTGGGCAGGGGGCTGCTCGGAGAAATGACTGTAACAACCGCTGCACCAGAAACTGCCGGCACAACAAGGCTACAAAACCCCACTGCTACTGGAAGCCACTGCCATGTGACACTACGGTCTGATGGTCGATCCATTCTTGCTTGCTCTTTCGGTTGCCCTGTTGCAGTCGCCACCACGGGTCGGCTCGACGGAAGGCAGGACGCATGGCAGCCACACTGAACGATCCGTGCGTCGTCGAAATCAGGGTGAAGCCGATGGGCCGATGCAGTACAGGTGCTGGTCGGTTCTTAGGTAGATGGCGGTTCCAGAGATAGCCGGTGACGCCATGATTCGGCCATCGAGCTTGTTGGTAGCCAGTTTCCGGAAATTGCGGCCGGGAGCGAGCACCGTTGTGATTCCTTCTTCGCTGAAAAAGTAGATCCGGTCGTCAGCAAAGATCGGTGAAGCAGAAAAATTGCCTCCCAGCCGTTCTCGCCAGCGAAGCGTGCCGGTCCTGGCGTCCATGCAACTGGCGATACCCTTGTCGCTGATCATGTACAACTCGTCGCGCACGAGCAACAGTGAGGGGTTGTTGGGGACGGCCTTGCGGACACTCCACACCACATGCGAGTCGGTAATGTCGCCTGCCCCGTCAGGCCGAATGGCAAACACGACGGGTGAAAAATAGCCGCCGGCGGTGAAGACCAGGTTGTGCCCGAACACGGGGCGGGGCACCTGGGCGTAATTCTCCAACTGGCGGACTGACCAGAGACTCTTGCCGGTGAGGGGTTCGTAGGCGAGCACGTGACCGGCGACGTTGCAGATCAATTGACGGCCGCTTGCGGTCTGGATGACAAGTGGCGTTGATTCAGAATTGTGGCTCTTGCGTTTGGAACTGCGAGCCTCGTGCGTCCGTGTCCAACGGGCTCTGCCCGTGTTCTTGTCCAGGGCCGTGACAAAACGCACGTCCGTCCCATGACATGGGACGATCAGCAGATCGTCTATCAGTACGGGGCTGCTTGATGGACCGTAGTAAGTCTTGTGGGGCAACCGGGTTTTCCAGATGACCTTCCCGTTTGTTCCCAAACAGGCGGTTCCATAAGGCCCGAAATGGACGAATACGCGGTTCCCTT
>CAUZJR010000235.1:0-8322 GCA_963580005.1 Planctomycetota bacterium | reverse complement strand
GGCCACCGCGGTCGTCACGGGCTGCCTCTTCGGGGTCGTCGCCGGCATCGTCGGAAACGCACTGGGACGACAGTCCGCACCCGCGATCATCGACGGACAGCCGATCTCGATGAACCAGATCGATCGGCTCAAGAAACGACGCCAACTCGCCACCAGCGTCCTCGCTTCACTCGCCTCAGCCGTCGACTCGGAGTCCGGATTCCGCGCCCAGAACCACTTCACCATCGGTCCCCGATTCGGAAAGCCCCTGAGCATCGACGAGGATGTCGTGCTCGGTGAACTGTTTCACCGCGAGGCCGATCGTCTGGGAATCCAGGTCGACGACCAGACCATCAAGGCCTACATCGAACGGTTCACCGGCGGACGCGAGGACAAGATCAGGTACAGGAACCAGGCCAACCAGATCTCCAGGATGATCAACGATCCGACCAACCCGAACCGCTTTCAGAATCCCACGCTGTTCCGGAACCAATTCGATCTGCTGAACACGAAGGCCGACTCGATCCCCGAAGGCAACCGACTCAGTGAAGACCTCTACCGCAGAACGCTCAGACGCATCGGAGCCACCAAGGCTGAGGCCTATGATGCGCTCCGCGAAGAAATCCGGATCCGCACCGCAGTCGATATCCTCGGACCCACACTCGCACTGCGGCCCGAACAGGAAATGATGTTCGGCAACATCACCGCGCTGCCCGTGGCGCCCGGTGAAGCATGGCAACAACTCAGACGGCAACAGGTCAAACAGACGATCGACGTGGCCATGCTGCCGGTCGAGGCGTTTCTCGACGACCAGACACCCGGTGATAGGGACATCCGCCAGGCCTTCGACGACGAGACCAAAGGAGTCCTCCACAAAAATACGCTGCCCAATCAGATCGAAGACGGAAGCCCGGGGTTCTGGCAGTCTCGACGAGTCAATCTCGGAGTCTTCACCATCGACTTCAATGAATTCGAAGCCCGGGTCGAAGACAACAACCCGGTAACCAGACAACAGGTCATCGACTACTACAACACCCACCGGGAAACCGAATTCAAGAATCGGAACTTCCGCGAACTGCCCGAGGACCCAGACGACAAGACTGACGACAAGACTGACGACAAGACTGACGAGAAAGCTGACGAGAAAGCTGACGAGTCGGAGGCGAAAGAGCCTCCGCCGCTGGATCTGGATGAGGTCGACCCGCCACCGCCGCCGACGCCTCAGAGAATCGAGCCGAAGTACATTGCTTTGGATACGGTTCGCGAGCAGATCCGTCGTGGGCTGTTGACCTGGCGAACCGAGAAGCTGATCCGCCAGGCGATCCAGGTGACCGAAGACGGCCCCGAGGAGGGCTCGGAGAACCTGATGCAGTTGATCGAGGCCGTGCGGCGGCCCGTGCTGGGAGACGCCGAAGCAGGCGGCAGTGACGAAAGTTCTCAGGACCGCATCAAGCGGGGCCAGGCGATTCAGAGCAAGGTCGCCGGCCTCGAAGCCAGGCTCGGACAACTCGGCGAGGCCGCCCAGATCCCTTACCGCTCGACCGGGCAGGTGAGCGTGGCCGAAATCCACCAGCGGTCCGAATCGACCGCCGCCGCCACGCTGGGGGAAATCGCCACCGCAGAGTTCTTCCGGGGCTTGACCCTCGAACAGCAGATCCGGCAGGCTGCCAACCCGTTCGCATTCCCCCCCCCGCAATCGGTCATCATCGAGGTCTTCTCGAGAGAGACCTCGGCTGTCTATTCGCTCCAGACTCTGATCCCCGGCGAGTCGAACCTCTACAGCCTCACCGAGCCCCCCACAAACGTGACTCGCAACAGCGGGTGGGCCATGAAGCCCGATGCCAAGTACTTTCTCTGGGTCGTGCTCGAGGAGATCGCCCGCCACTCTCCCACGATCAAAGGCTTCGAATGGACCGGTGAGGAGACTCTCGATGAGATCGAACAGGAGGTGGGGTACGAGGTCCTGGCGGCTCCGCCCGGAGCCGATGATTCATTGAGCGTCACCGAGTGGTTCGAGATCCTCAGCAGTGACGGGAAGCCGGTCCGCAGCCGGCACCTCGAGGTCACCCGGACCACCAGCGACGGGGAGACGAAGTACACGGCTGCCGAATATGTCGGAGACCGGACGCTCGGAGATGTCGTCGGGGAGTCGATACAAATGAGATTGGCGGCGGACAGGGCCAAGGCCTACGCCAGCGAGACGCTCAAGAAGCTGATCGAGGACGCCGACAAGGACACTCCGCTGGCCGATGTGCTGGCTGACCTGACCAATTCCGGCGGGAAACTCGATTCGCAACAGCAGGGCACCCCCGGAGCCGAATTGAAGCTCAAGGACCAGCCGATCCAGACGGCCGTCACCGCTCCGTTTTCCTGGCAGGCCGTTTCGCCACCGACGGCCGCTTCGACGGGGATCCCCGATCCCGTGCAACAGGGAATCAGCCCGATCCCCGAGTTGCCCGTACCCCATGGTGGCCAGGGGGCCGGCCTCGAGTTCATGCAGACGTTTTGCGAGACTCTGGCCGAGGGCGAGGTCGGGGTGGCGTTCAGTTACGACCACACGGCGGTTTACGTCGGCCGAGTGACCAGCCGGGACACGGTCGAGCCCAAGCAGTTCGACTCGGGTATCGACGCGCTGCTCTCGAACCGGTCGTTCCAGCGGCACCGCAGGATCGAGACCAACAAGTTCCTGCAGGCGTGGCTGAGCGAGTTCCAGATCCGGCGCGGGTACAGGTGGGACGGGGTGGTGCAGGGTGTGAGTCCCTGAGGGTCGTGTGCCACGAGGCTCGCGGACTGGAAAACTGCAGGCGTCGAGTATAACTTCGATGCTTGGGACTCCGATGAGGTCCGGCGGCCGGCTCGGGTCGCCCCCCGCTCCGGGGATGCCCCCGTTTGGAGCCCCGTTGCCCCGACAGCACACCGAATCGAGCCGGCTTCCCAGACGCGTCCTTCGAACCGGCCCACGCCCCCGATACCCAGCAAGAGCCCGTTTTCATGAGCAACGAGATCGACAACTCGATGACCACGAGTGTTCTGGAGGACCCGGCCGACTCGAGCGACGGCTCGATGATCGAGGCCCTGGGGCTCAGCAAGTACTACGGACAGTTCGTGGCCATCGAAGAGGTGAGTTTCTCTGTGCCCGCCGGACAGGTCGCAGCCTTCCTGGGCCCCAACGGTGCCGGCAAGTCGACCACGATGAAACTGCTGACCGGCTACCTGGCGCCCAGCCAGGGCCGGGCACGAATCGGTGGCCACGACCTGGCCGAAGACCGACTCGCCGCCAGCCGACTGATCGGGTACATGCCCGAGGGCGGACCGCTTTACTACGAGATGACCCCGCAGAGCCTGCTGGCCTACTCCGGGACCGCCCGGGGACTCTCAAAGGGTGACCTCGCCGAGCGGATCGATTTCGTCGTCTCCAAGTGTTCGCTGTCGAGCGTCTGGGGCAAGGCCATCGGGAAACTCTCGCGAGGCTACAAGCAGCGGGTCGGCATGGCCCAGGCCCTGCTGCACGATCCCGAGGTGTTGATTCTCGATGAACCCACCAGCGGTCTCGATCCCAACCAGGTGGCCCAGGTCCGTGACCTGATCGCAGACCTCTCGAAGAACAAGACCATCCTGCTCTCGACACACATCCTGCGGGAAGTCCAGGCCATGTGCGACCGGGTCATCCTGATCAACTCCGGCCGGATCGTCTTCGACGGACCCATCACCGACCTCGGCAGCAATCCCGACGCGATGGAATCCCAGTTTCGCGACCTGACCACCACCGACGACTAGACCCTCTCATACAGGCCTCGTGCCCCCCTGACGCCACACCCGGACTGAACCTCGAAACGGACCCCACGATGAATTACCTCTCGGCTGCCCTCCTGCTGGCCGTCATCGCCGGCGGCATTGCCTGGATCGTCACAAAAAGCGTGATCATCCGTGCCGTGTGTCTCCGCAACGTGGCCAGTTTCTTCTCGAGTATCCGCGGGTACGTATTCATCTTCGCCTTCGTCACGCTCAGCGGGGTCTACGCCTACCGGGACGAGTTCTTCACCAACAACCTGGCCAACCTCGATCAACTCAGCGTGTGGTTCCCCGTCCTGCTGCTGTTCATCGTGCCGGCGATCACGATGAGTGCCTGGTCGGACGAGAAGAAGATGGGGACCGACGAGTTGCTGTTCACGCTGCCGGCGCGGGATTCGGAGATCCTGCTGGGCAAGTACCTGGCGGTACTGGCGATTTACTCGGTGGCCCTGGCCTTCCTGATGGCTCACGTGCTGGTGCTCGCCGCCCTGGGCAACCCCGACTGGGGTGTGCTGGCTACCACCTACCTGGGTTACTGGCTCGCCGGAGCCGCCCTGTTGGCCGCCGGGCTGACCGCTTCGGCCCTGACCGGCAGCACCACCCTGGCCTACGTGCTGACGGTGGTCTTCTGCATGGTTCCAGTAGGCATCGGCAAGCTGGGAAGCCAATACCACCTGCTGCGTCAACTGAGTATTGACGAGCAGCTGCTGAGCTTCACCAACGGCCTGATCTCGCTCGCCTCGCTGGCCTATTTCGGCTCGCTGGTCGGCTTCATGCTCTACGCCAACAAGATCCTGATCAGCCGACGCCACTGGTCGGCTCAGCAGGCCGCTCCCATGGGCTACCACTACGCGGCCCGGATCGCCTGCCTGGGCATCGCGGTGATCAGCTTCAACCTCTTTGCCACCCGCAACGACACCACCATCGATCTCACCGCCGAAGGCCTGTTCACGCTCAGCGAGTCGACTCGCGAGGTGATCGATTCGATCCCCGAGGACGGATCGATCAGCATCAGCGCCTTCCTCAGCACCGACATCCCCCGGCAGTACGTCCCGGTCCGCAAGAAACTGATCGGCCTGCTGCGACAGGTGGACCAGCTCGGAGGCAGCCAGGTCAGCGTGCGGATCGTCGACATCGAGCCCTTCAGTGTCGAGGCCGAGGAGGCCGAACAGAAGGGGATCCGTTCCCGGGCGGTGCAGGAAATCAGCGGAGGCAAGGTCAGTGGCGAGGACATTTTCCTGGGGCTGGTGATCAACGGGGCCGACGAGGTCGTGATCCCCTTCTGCGATGTCGGCCTGCCGCTGGAATACGAACTGACCCGCTCGATCCGGACCGCCGCACAGGAAGAAACCAACCGCCGACGCATCGGGATCCTCAACACCGACGCCAACCTCCACGGCAGCTTCTCGTTCGCCGGAGGATCCCCTCAGAGGACTCCCAAGTGGCAGATCGTCAACGAACTCGAAAAACAGTTCGACGTCGAGCAGCTGCCCGCCGACGGGCCAATCGACCGTAAGAGGTTCGACCTGGTACTGGCCGTGATGCCCAGCTCGCTGACCGCACCCCAGATGGCCAACCTCGTGGACTACGTCAAGAGCGGCCAGAGCGTGCTGGTGTTTGATGATCCGCTGCCGATGACCGTCCCCGGCGGAGCACCCCGCCAACCCAAGCCCGCCCCCGGTGGCGGCATGATGGGCATGGGCCGGCAACCGGCTCAACCCAAGGCCTCCGGTGGACGGGCCACCACGCTGCTGAGAACTCTCGGACTCGAATGGGACTTCGAAGAAGTCATCTGGGACGAGTACAACCCGCACCCGCAGTTCAGCCAGCTCGCACCCGAAATCGTCTTCGTCAGCGCCAGCCGCGGCGACGGCAACGCCGATTCGTTCAACTCCGACAGCCCCGTGACCAGCGGACTCAACGAACTGGTGCTGTTCTACTCGGGATGCGTCAGAGCCCCTTCCGACGACGACAAGCCGGCCGGGATCAGCTACGAACAACTGCTGCTGACCTCCACCGATTCGGGAACTCTGAAGTTCGACGACATCATGGAAAGCGGCTTCATGGGTCGCAGCCAGTTGAAACGGAACCCCGTCCGTACCAAGGACGACTACGCACAGGTGATCGCCTACCACGTCGCCGGCAAACGAGACGTTCCCGCACCACCCCTGCCGCCGGGGATGCCCGGTGCACAGGACGCTCCCAAGACCGTGACCGAAAAGATCAACTGCATCTACGTCGCCGATACCGATGTGATCTCCGACCAGATGTTCCTGCTGAGAGCCCAGGGACTCAGGCCCAGCCCCGACGGAGAACCGATCCAGTTCGACAACGTCACCTTCGCACTCAACTGCATCGACGTGCTCGTCGGAGACACCGAGTTGATCCCGCTGAGAACCCGGCGGGCCGAGCTGAGAACACTCGAGACGGTCGAGGCCGAAAAGAAGACCTCGCTCTCGGCTCAGATCTCCGAACTTGAAGACGCCGAGACCGAATTCAAGAAACGGGTCGAGGCCAAGCAGAAACAGCTCGATGAAGACGTCAATCGCATCCGAGATGACAAGTCGATCGACGATACCACGCGGACACGACTGATGCAGATGGCCCAGGAGCAACGCAACGAGGAACTGGAGCAGGAGAACGAGGCGATCAGCCGGGAGAAGCAGGCCAAGATCCGCGAGATTCGCAACCGGACCGAACGAGAAATCCGCTCGATCGAAGCCACCTACAAATGGGCCGGCATCCTGCTGCCCCCGCTGCCGGCCATCCTGCTCGGTATCTTCTTCCTGTTCACCAGGATCAAGAACGAATCCACCAGCATCCCCGTCGACCGCAGCCGGTCGGCCTCACCCACGACATGACCCGGTCACGCCTCCCCGAGGCCGTCCCAGGAATGCCCGCATGAATACCGAAACACGCAATACCCTCTACTTTGCCGCGGCCGCAATTGTCTGCGTCGTACTGGCCGTCGCCGTGAATACCGGTGGACTGCCCACCGCACAGCACAACAGAAACCTCGGCAAGCCGTTCTTCAGCGAGTTCGACGCGGTCCAGGACGCACGATCCCTGGAGGTCATCGTCTACAACAAGGGACAGGCCCAGCCCAGCCGCTTCAAGGTCGTGCAGGACCAGACCACCCGCCGCTACGTGATTCCCAGCCACCATAACTACGAAGCCGATGCCAAGGACCGGCTGGCCAAGACCGCCGCCTCGCTCAACGGAATCAAGCGGGCCTACTTCGCCGAACGCAATAACCTCGGCACCGACAGCTACCACGAAAAATACGGCGTGCTGGATCCCTCAGACGCCAGGTCCTACAGCGAAGGACTCGGTAGCCGCGTCACGCTGAAAAATGCCGACGATACGCCGCTGGCCGACTACATCATCGGACACAAGGTCGAAAACGCCGCCGGTGATGACGCCACCGACCGCTACTACGTGAGGGACGCGGGCGAGGATGAGGTCTACATTGCCGAATGCAAAATGGACCTCTCGGCCAAGTTCTCCGACTGGATCGAACCCAACCTGCTCGACGTTCAGGGCGATGACATCACACACCTCGTCATCGATCACTACTCGTTCGACGAACAGCAGGGAGCCGCCGTCGACCGGCAGGTCAATACGCTCTCCCGAAAAGATGCCGCCGACAAATGGGCTCTCCAGGGACTCGAAAACCCCGAGCAGGAAGTCGATGTCGACAAGCTCAGAGACCTCGTCTCCGCACTCGACAACCTCAAGATCGCCGGCGTCCGACCCAAACCCAAACGGCTCAATCCCGACTTCAGCGTCGATCTCAAAGGCATCACTGATAACCTCGTGCTCAGAGCCGAAATCGGAAATATCCAGCGCAGCCTCTTCAGCAGCGGCTTCTTTCCCGTCCAGACCAAGGAAGACGAAGCACTGAAGCTGTACGGCAACGCCGGCGAATTGCACGCGGCCACCAAGCAGGGTGTCGTCTATACGCTGCTGTTTGGAGAAGTCTTCACCGGCTCGGAACTCGAAATCGAGACCGGACTCACCGATGACTCGCAAGCAGACTCCGACGACAAGGACACGGAGAAGGACAAGACCGACTCCAAGAAACCGGATGACGCCAAGGACGACACAAAAGACGCCGATGCCAAGACCGGCCTCAACACCCACCGCCACTTGCTGATTCGAGCCAGCTTCGATCGCAAGTACCTCGAAGGAGAACCCACAGAGCCGCTCCCACCCAAGAAACCCGAAGGCTACGACGGAGCCAAGAAACAACAAGACGCCGATAAAAAGAAACCCGCTGAGAAGAAGAAACCCGCTGACAAGAAGAAACCCGCTGACAAGAAGAAGTCTGCCGACAAGAAGAAGCCTGCCGACAAGAAGAAGCCTGCCGACAAGAAGAAGCCTGCCGACAAGAAGAAGCCTGCCGACAAGAAGAAGCCTGCTGAGAAGAAGAAGCCTGCTGAGAAGAAGAAGCAGGGAGAAGAGTGCGGAGCCCAGGAACCGCCTGACAAGAAGACTGACAAGAAGACTGACAAGAAGACTGACAAGAAGACTGACAAGAAGACTGACAAG
>CAUZJR010000234.1:0-8331 GCA_963580005.1 Planctomycetota bacterium | reverse complement strand
CTGGACATCCGCACGCTGACACCCGAACAGTCGATGGACGAGCAAAGCGAGGAGTTGGGCGTACTGTACGTGACGCCCGAGGGACAAAAGGAGTGCTGCAGGTTGCGGAAGATCGAGCCGCTGCGGGCGGTCGCCGACCAGTACGATTGCCTGATCGGCAGCCTGCGACGCAGCGAGGGAGGCCAACGGTCGTTCTGTCCGATACTGGCTGCCGACCCCGAGATGAACGTGGTGCGGATCAACCCCCTGGTGAACTTCGAAGACGAACACCTCAACGGGTACATCGACGAGCACTCGGTGATTCTCAACCCGCTGCACGCCCAGGGTTACCCGACGGTCAGTTGCAACCGCTGCACGACCCCGGTGCTCGACAACGAGCCACGACGGGCCGGTCGCTGGCGACACCTGGGCCCCTGGCAGGCCTACTGCGGCATCAACCCCACCGACCTGGATGCCGACACCCAGACCGCCGTCGAATTGCCCCAGCCATTGATCGACACGGTCCTGGGCCGCGAGACCGACTTCATGATCTAACCCAGGTCTCGCACTCGCTCCCAGCAACCCAGGGACTGGCTCACCCGCCCCGGTGACCGTCTTCAGCCCAGAACAGACCACGGCGGGGGTGCCAGTCCCCAGACTCGTCTTGCACGATCCCGCTGATTCTCGGATTATCCGCGAGCCCACACCTCTCTCTCCTCTCACATCGGGCTCCGGAGACTCTCTCATGCGGTTGCCATCCTGGCTGGCTCTCAACCGGCGTGCGCGTCGAACCCGTCGCCGCTCGAACACGATTCCCGCCGTGGAACTGCTCGAGGACCGCACGCTGCTGACGCTGCTGTGGGATTTCGACCCCGGCAGCGGTCACCTCGAATTCACCACCGACAACCTGGCCACCATAATCATCGTGCAAGCCCCGGCCGGCACGGTCGAAGTCGTCGGCTGGCCCCCGTTGATCGACGCGGGACTGACCGTCGGGGCCGAGGACGTGGTCACGATGTCGATCACAACCGGAGACGGAAACGACATGGTCGATCTCTCGGCCGTCAACGAGATCACCTTCCCGTCGATGTCCAGCGAACCGCTCAGCATGGTCATCAGCACCGGCAGCGGAGTCGACACGATCGTCGGCAGCGGATTCAACGACACGATCTACGGCGGCAACGGCATCGATGCGATCTGGGGCGGCGAGGGAGATGACCTGATCTACGGAGATCGCATCGACGGCGGTTCCGGAGACGACCTGATCTACGGCGGCAACGGCGACGACCTGATCCACGGCGGCAACGGAGACGACGGGATCCACGGTGAAACCGGTGACGATTCGTTGAACGGCGGATCCGGCAACGACTGGATCGAGGGCGGCAGCGGCCGCGACCTGGCCTACGGCGGACTCGACGACGACATCATCTACGGAGACGCCGGCAACGACACGTTGCTGGGTGGAGTCGCCTGGGACAGCCTGTGCGACCCGCTGCTGGCGGGCGACTGCCTTGTTGACTTCGAGGGAGTCGACACGATCGACGGGGGCATCGGACACGACTCGATCGACGGCAACGGGGGCAACGACCTGCTGCTGGGGAATACCGGAGATGATGTCATCGCCGGCTCCGACGGAGACGATCAGCTCGAGGGCGGAGCCGGGCAGGATACGCTCACCGGCCTCGCCGGCGACGACACGATCTACGGCGACTCGGGTATCGACTCGATCAGCGGAGGCACCGGCGACGACTGGCTCTCGGGAGGCCTCGGACTGGACATCCTCGCCGAATCGGCCGACGTCGACTTCATCATGTCCGATTCTCTGCTCAGCGGCCTGGGCGAGGACCGGTTGGAGGGCTTCGAGTACGCTCGGCTGTTCGCAGGCCCCGGCGAAAACCTGATCGACACCACCGAGTTCTCGGGCAACACGACGCTCGTGGGTGGTGCCGGACACGATACGCTGCTGGCCGGACCCGGCAGCGATGTGCTCAACGGCAACGCCGGCAACGACGTGCTCGCAGGCGGCGCCGGAGACGACACGCTGGGTGGCGGACGCGGCAGCGACACGATGAACGGGTCGCTGGGTGACGATGTGCTCAGAGGACAGGGTGGCAGTGCAGATCTGCTGCAGGGTGGCCCGGGATTCGACAGCCTCGACGGCGGTGCCGGACACGACCGTGTCTTCGAATGGGCCGACACCAACTTCACCCTCGACCCCCTTTCGCTCTCGGGACTCGGCACCGACCAACTGGCCAACATCGAGTCCGCCCAGCTGATCGGGGGCGTCTCATCGAACATCATCGACACCGAGGCGGTCGACTGGCCGGTGACGGTCAACGGCGCAGCCGGCGACGACACGATCCGCACCGGAGGCGGCAACGACAAGATCCTTGCAGGACGCGGCAACGACCTCGTCACCAGCGGCAACGGTGACGACAATCTCCGAGGACAAGCCGGACACGACAACCTCGCAGCCGGCAACGGCAACGATCGGCTCGATGGAGGCTCGGGCAACGACCTGGTTGCCGGGGGCGACGGAGACGACCGCCTCAGAGGACACTCGGGCAACGACCTGATCGACGGAGGTCTCGGAATCGACCGGCTCGACGAACTCGTCGGCGGCAACGCCACGCTCGTCGATGGACAACTGGTGGGTGCCGGGCTCAACAGCCTGGTCGACATCGAGACCGCCAGGATCAAGTCCGGCCAGGGCGACGACGTGCTCGACGCCTCGGGCTTCTCGGGACCAGTCACGCTGATCGGAGGACTCGGCAACGACACTCTGAAGGGCGGACCCGCCGCCGATAAACTGATGGGCCGACAGGGCCGAGACCTGATCGAGGGTGGTGGTGGATCCGATTGGGTCTCGGGGGGAGGCGGCGACGACACCCTGCTGGGCCTCGACGGTGACGACTCGCTTGTCGGAGGCACCGGCAACGACCTGCTCTTGGGCGGGGACGGCAATGACACGCTGCTGGGACGGGTCGGCGACGACTCGCTCGCCGGACACGGAGGCAACGATCGGCTCGATGGAGGCGGAGGAAATGACCAGCTCGTCGGACTCGAGGGCAACGACCTGCTGATCGGAGCCTCCGGAGATGACTCGATGATCGGCGGCGAAGGCGACGATCGGCTGCTGGGTGGTTCCGGCGCTGATGTGGCCCTCGGCGGCGACGGAGACGACACGCTGCGAGGCCAGGCCGGTGACGATACGCTCGGTGCAGGCGACGGCCAGGATACCGTCGCCGATCAAACCGCTCTCATCGACGAACAGTTCACGTTCCTGCCCGATTGGATCGACGCCTGAGACGCCCCGGACTCCGGCTCGGTGCCTAGCCCGACCGCGCCTTGCGGATCTTCACGGCAATCTCGGCCAATACCCGCCGACCACGGCCCATCGCGTCGGTGCCGGCCGACGAAAGTGCCGCGTTGACCTGGGTCTCCAGGTTCAGCAGCAACTTGCGGAAGTACGCGAACTCGCCCTCGACCCCGTTCGGATTCTCGATCGGCTGCCGCACGGCGATGAACCGGTCGTGGATGTCCTGAAGCCACTCCCGCTTGCCCACCGACTGCGTGTCGCCGACATCGCAGGCCTTCTGGCATCGCGACAACTGGAGTGAAGCATTCCGCATCCAGCGACGGGCATCATCCCAGGCATCCGTGTCCTGGCGTGTCGAGAACTCCTTCTCCTCGAAGTTGAGATCCCGATTGAGCGACTTGAGTTGTCCGAGCATGCTGTCGACCTGCTTGCGGAGCATGTCGAGCTTGACCGTTTCGGCCTGGATCCCAAACCAGTGGGCCTCGATCGCCGTGTACACCACCTCGTCGACCGCACCTCCACTCCCTGCGGAAGCCACCGGCACCGCAGCCACCGCAGCCACATGAATCGCGATGTTCGAATCAGGTGCACCCGGCGGCGGCACCAGGGGCTGGTCGAGCATCGTCGAGGGACCTCCCGCCGAGGGTCCCGGGCAGGGGGTTCCGAACACCACCCACAACGACACACCGCCGGGGTCGATTCCGGTCGCCACGGCCAGGCCCCGCAATGTCGCCGTCACCCCCTCGGCCAATCGACAGATCACTCCCTGGATCACCGCGGGTGGCCGAAACCAGGCCCAGCCATGACAGGCAGCCGAACCATCCAGCGACAACGGTTCCCACTCGACCGAAGCCGGCCGCATCGCGAAGGGAACCACAGATGGCTGCGAACTGGAATTCAAGGAAGACTCGTCAAGTTGATCCGGCCATCGTCTCAACCAACCCTCTACGACGGCCAAAGTGGGCGATGAGGGACTCGAACCCCCGACATCCACGGTGTAAACGTGGCGCTCTAGCCATCTGAGCTAATCGCCCGGTCCGGGGAGCACTGTAAAGGATGCCGAGCCGACCGAGCAAGTGGCCGCTCGGATGCCCCCTGACTGGACCCGGTGGCTCTTTGCTATAATCACGGTGTCCCGTCCCATGCCTCACCCCATGACTCGACCCGAATGCCCAATTCGCTGGCCGATTGCGCCGACTCGCTCGAGCAATTGCGAAACCACATCGAGACGCTCGGCGAACAACTCGAAGGCCTCGGCCTGCCAAGCCCCGTCGGCCAGGAGTGGCACGAACTGCTCGTCCGCAAGCTGCTGCCTCAACTCGACACCGACACGCCGCTGATCGTCGCGGTCGTGGGAGGCACCAACACGGGCAAGAGCGTGGTGTTCAACCACGTCGCCGGCGAGCCACTCAGTGCCACCAGCCCACTGGCCTCCGGAACCCGGCACCCCCTGTGCCTGGTCCCCGAGAGCTTCGACCCCAATCGGCTGCAGGCGATGTTCGACGGGTTCACCACCATCCCCTGGTCACAGCCCGAACAGACACTCGAAGATCTCCCCGAACACCGCCTGTTCTGGCGCACCTGTCCGTCTCTGCCCGGCAACCTGCTGGTTCTCGATTCGCCCGACATCGACAGCGATGCTGAGGTGAACTGGGAACGAGCCGAATGGCTCAGGCGATCCGCCGACGTCCTGATCGCCGTGCTGACTCAGCAGAAGTACAACGACGCGGCCGTCAAGCAGTTCTTCCGACGAGCCGCTGCCGAGGACCTCGCCACGATTGTCGTGTTCAACCAGTGCCAGTTCCCCGACGACGAGGAGTACTGGCCGGCGTGGCTCGAGACGTTCGTCAGCGAAACCGGGACCCGCCCCGAGTTCGTCTACCTGGCCCCCTACGATCGATCCGCCGCCGAATCCGGACAGCTCGAGTTCCACGCACGCCTGGTCTCTGACCCCGAAGAGCCTCGAGATTTGCAGCGGGACCTGTCGAGCCTGAGGTTCGAGAGGATCAAGTACCGCTCGCTGCGAGGATCACTCGGCCAGCTGCTCGCCGGTGAATCCGGTGTCGGGGCCTGGCTGGAAACGGTCCGCGGCCGCAGCGGCGACTTCCATTCGGCGGCCCAGTTACTGTCCGCCGAACACCTGGCGTCGATCGACGATTGGCCCAGCGTCCCGGCTCGACCACTGATCAACTCGGTCCGGAGCTGGTGGCGTGACCAGCGGAGCGGTTGGTCGGCGGGAGTGCATTCCTTTTATAACACCATCGGGAACGGGCTGGCCTGGCCGTTTCGCAGGCTGGCCGGGTCCGCGACCGACACACCAGAGGATCTTTTAGCCGAGTACCGCGAGATCGAGTGGTCCTCGATGCTGGGCTCTCTCGAACAGGTCTACCGTCGGCTGGCCTGGTGCCGTGACGCCGGAGGCGATCAGCTGGTGCCCCGCCTGGGTCCTCTGCTCGAAGGTGCATCCCGCCAAGCGGTCCTCGAACAGCTCCGTACCGCACACGCCGAGTGTGAACTGAACGAAGAACTGGCCCAGACGGTGGCCCTGGCACTCGAGGAGTTCCGCAGCGAGAGTCCTCG
This sequence comes from Planctomycetota bacterium, assembly GCA_963580005.1. Lineage (GTDB taxonomy): Bacteria > Planctomycetota > Planctomycetia > Planctomycetales > Planctomycetaceae > UBA8437. Next base: position 2,453 of record CAUZJR010000234.1, on the reverse strand, counting down.
GTCGTTTCGGCTGCTGAGGCGGATCGACAAGCTGGCCGCGGTCGCACGGCCGGTGACCAGCGTTGCGCTGTTCGTCGTGGGGTTCGGCCCGGTGAGCGGGGTGGTTGCTCCGGCGGTCACCGATGCTGCGATGCAATCGGCGTTGCACGTTGCCGGAGACGTCGCCAGCGGCACCGTCGCGGCCACGCTGGGCGAATCGGCGATCAGCCAGTCGACGGCCACCGGGGCCGGCTACATCGAGTCCCGATTCCGCAACCTGCAGGATCGCTTCGCGGTACGCCGAGCCGGCTGGCTCGCCAGACAACTCGAACAACTCCTCTTGGGCGACCTCGCCCGGGAACTCGAATTCGCCGCCGCGACACCCGGTTGCGAGGCCTTTCAGGGTGCCGAGTCGACTGTAGCCTCGCTGGCTGCCATGCTTGAGGAACTGGCCCCGCTCGCGGCACCTCCATCGACCTCAACCCCAACCGAAACAGCATGAGCGACGGTGAACTCGCACGGCTGAAGGTCCTGGCCCGCATCGACGAGCTGGTCGAACGGCTCGACTCGTGGGCCGAGCACCCGGTGCCATGGCAGCCGGCCCGCGACGCCCAGGCCCTGATCCGCCGCCTGCTGGACCGGATCGACTCGCTGCGACTGAGGCTCGAAGCGCCGCTGGTGGTCGCGGTCTTCGGCGGCAGCGGCACCGGCAAGAGCACCCTGATCAATGCGCTCGTCGGAGAGGAGGTCACACCCGGCGGCCGCGAACGGCCCACCACCCGCCGGCCCCAGGTCATCACCACCCCCGACCTCGACCTCGAACCTCTCGGACTGCCCTCCGACTCGATCGACGTCGTCCGAGTCGACTCGTCCGTGCTCCATGATGTCGTGCTCGTCGATTGCCCCGACCCCGATACCGGCGAAGCAGAACATGATTCCGGACAACTCGATCGGCTCCACAAAATTCTCCCGCTCTGCGACGTGCTGCTCTACACCTCAACTCAACAAAAATACCGCTCGGCACGCGTTGCCGAAGTGCTCGACGTGGCCGCCACCGGTTGCCGGGTCTTCTTTGTCCAGACCCACGCCGACGTCACCACCGATATTCGAGACGATTGGGCGAAGCAGCTGGCCGAGGACTTTGAGGACCCCGAGCTATTCCTGGTCGATTCCCTGGCGGCACTCGAACAACAACGCCAGGGCCGGCGTCCCGGTGGCGACTTCGCAAGGCTCGAACACCTGCTCACGTCTCGCCTGGCCGCATCGGCACGGTTGCAGATCCGCCGCGCCAACCTGATCGACCTGCTCGACGACGCGCTACGCGAATCTCGAAACGACTACGACTCGGCCTGGCCGGACGTCGTGACTCTCGAGGAGGCTCTGCAACAGCAGCACGAGCGGCTGGTGGGATCGCTGGCAACGCGGTTGAGCGAGGAACTCGAGGCCAGCCACTATCTGTGGGAACGGCGGTTGGTCGAACGCGTGACCAGCGACTGGAGCTTCAGCCCCTTCAGCAGCCTGCTGAGACTCTCGCAGGGACTCGGTGGACTGCTGGCCTCGGCGTCGCTGCTGCGGGCCCGCTCGTCGGCACAGGTGGCATTGCTGGGCGCCTGGCAGGGCGGACGGTGGTTGACCTCGCGAGCCAAACAACGGGATGCCGACCAGCGATTCGATCAACTCGCCGTGCTCGGCATCGACGATTCGGTGTTGCGCGAGAGCCAGCTGGTGGTCGAGGGCTTTGCCGAGTCGGCCGGATTCGACCAGGCACTCACCTCGCCCCGCTCACTCGAATCGCTCCGCGACGACGCCGCCCAACTGCAACGGTCGTTCCTGGACGACGCGGGAGCACAGATCGAAGAGGTCATCGAAGCCCAGGCCACGCGCAGCCGTGGCTGGGGCGTGAGGCTGGTGTACGAGACGGCACTGACGGTGCTGCTGGGATTCCTGCTGTTTCGCATCGGCCGCAATTTCTTCTACGACACGCTGCTCAACGAAGGAGACTTCCTGCCGTTGGAGTTCTACCTGCCGGCAACCGCCCTGAGCATACTGTGGGCCGCGCTGCTGGTGATGCTCTTTACGAGACGTCTGAGAAGGGGACTCAGGAAGGCCATCGGCGGGCTGGCCGAACGGGTCGCACGGCACCGCGTGGCCGGTGGACCCTTCCTGGAACTCGAAGACGCCTGCCAGGAAGTCAGCCGCTCGCGCGATCAGCTGGCGGTGCTGTGCGAACGGGTCGGCGGGCTGAAAGCCACCCCGGGATCAGAAGCCGCTGTGCCCGCAGAACACGGCGACTGATGCCGAGCACTGTGGGCGGGAAGAAGCAGCTGCCGCGGCAGATCGAGGACGGGACAGGCACCTGTGGAGCCAGTCCCGGGTGTAGCAGGAACTAGTTCCCCGGCGAGAAGCGGCCGGAGGTCTTGCCGGTGGAGACCGGCTGCTTCTTCAGCCGCTTGCTGCGAGTGAACAGGCTCGAG
>CAUZJR010000233.1:0-8340 GCA_963580005.1 Planctomycetota bacterium | reverse complement strand
CTCCCCGTCGTCCTCGCTCAGAGCCACCGCGCCCTCGGGCAACGGACGCTCGGCAGGAGCAGGAGGCGGCGGAGATTCGTCGCCCTTGGGCTCACCATCCGAAGAAGTCTCCGACACCGGCTCGGCGGGTGTCTCAGAAGGTACCTCGGGCGAAGGCCCGTTCTCTTGGTCAGCCATCTAGCCTGTCCACGTCGGTGCGAAATACTTGCTGCACCATCACAGCATGACGGGGCCACCGGGCAGCCGTCTGCGACTCGCCCAGGTGACCGAAAAAACAAACCGCGGAAGATCCAACGAACCCTTCAGCCCGACCGATCTACCCGGAAATGTAAAGCGATCCACGGCGCAAACACGGTCACGCACAAAGGACCTGACAGAACCCATCCCGTGCCCAGTTCAGCTCCCAGGCAAGATCAAAACTCTTCTGACCCTGGTCAAGAACCGGAGCCTGTGCCCGGTGTCGAGGGATCCCGTATAGGGAATTAAGCCAGCCCTCGAGCGTCATCCGAAGTCGTCTCCGAGCGAGCACTGTGCCGCCCAGGGCCAACAGCAAGGACTCCAAAACCCTGCTCGCTCTTGGACTAAACTCATGATACTGCTTCACCGACTCATGTCAATTCCAGTGATGACACTCCCGGAATATCACCACCGGCATCCCATTCACGAAGCCTCCCCCCCGCCAACTCACACCGCTGGCCAACCCACTCAAAGAACTGCTACGCTGACCCTGCTCGCAACGCGACACCCCCTACGCCTCACTCTCACCCGATCCGCTTCTCCCGGGCCAAGCCAATGCGACTCTCACAGCCACACCGACTTCACGTCACCTCGCCCCTGGCCTCAACTCTCGCCACCGTCCTCCTCACCTGCCTCACGCTGGCCCCACACACCAGCCTGGCCCAGGATCGCAATCGACTCGTGGCCGGCTTTCGGCCTCGTGTCTACGCCATTACCGGTGCCCACCTGGTGCGTGCCGCGGGCCGCGAAGACCCCGTGGGCACACTCGTCATCCGCGACGGCGTGATCGTCGACGCCGGACCCGATGCCAGGGTGCCGCCCGGGGCCGTCACGATCGACGGATCAGGACTGGTCGCCTACGCCGGCTTCATCGATGCCGACGCCGACGACCTGCTCGTCGAAAAACCCTCGCTCCCCAACCCGCCCGGACGACCCGTCGACTTCACCCGCTACGTGCTGGCCGCCACGCGAGCCGACAACCGCAAGAGCCTCACGCCTCAGTTCGCCGCCGAATCAGCACTCAACCTCGACACCAAGAAACTCGCCACTATCCGCCAACACGGCTTCACCAGCGTTCACCTCATCCCCGACGGACGCATCGCCAGCGGCACCGCCGCCCTGGTCTCCACCGCCGGACTGCCGCCTCGTGAATCCATCGTCACCGCACCCACGCTCGCCGCCTTCACGCTCAAACCCCCACGCGGAAACGGCTACCCTCAAACACTCATGGGCGCTCACGCACACCTCAGACAAGCACTCCTGGATACCCGACGATTCGCTCAACATCAAAAACTCTACACCGCAGCCACCGCAGCCACCCCCGGGAACTCGCGGTCGGCACAGATCCCCCGGCCCCCGACCGACGCCGTACTCACCACACTCAACCTGGTCCTCGACGGACGACAACGGGCTGCGTTTCGGGTCCGCACCACCGACGACATCCATCGCGCCATCGCCTTCTGCGCCGAACACAAGATCCACCCCGTACTGCTCGGTGTCGACTCGGCCGACCAATGCCTCGATCATCTCCAAAAAGGACGCTTCGACCTGCTGATGTCGATGCAGTTCGGAGCCGAACCGAAGATCCGCACCGCCCCCAAACAACCCAAGCTGACCGAAAAGCTGCCCGAACCACTCAAGGTCCAACGCGATACCGTTCGAAGATGGACGGCGCGTGTCGAGGGGATCGGCAACCTGCACCGCCGAGGCGTCAAACTCGGAGTCGGCTCGCGAGGGCTCAAGAACCGAGCCGAACTGCTCAAGGAAGTCCGACTCGCGATCAAACACGGTTGGCCAGCCAACGCCGCACTCAAGGCACTGACCACCGAACCGGCCCGCATCCTCGGACTCTCAAAACGACTCGGGACACTCGACACCGGACGACTCGGACACGTCGTGCTCTGGACCGGACGATTTGAAGATCCCGACAGCCGAGTCCGCTACGTCCTCGTCGACGGCAGCCTGTTCCAATACAACAAGTCCGCCAAATCCAAATCTAAATCCAAAGAGACACCGCAGCCACCAAACACTCCCGACGACTCACCACCCCCGCCGCCGTTGCCCAGATCGATCGATGCAGACTCAACGGCTCGACCCTCGGAAATCCACAGCGACCGCATCAGGCGAGCCTTGAGGACCGGGGGCAACGTGCTGATCAGGAACGCAACCGTCCTGACCGGCACCGGTCGCACTCTGAGCAACCACTCAATCCTGGTCACAAACGGCAAGATCGCCGCCCTGGGCGCCGGGCTCGAGGCCGAAGCGGGCACCGTCGAGATCGACGCGAGCGGGAAGTTCGTGATGCCCGGGATCATCGACACTCACAGCCACATCAAGATCACCGGAGGCATCAACGAAGCGACCCAGTCGATCGTCCCGGAGGTGCGGGTCAAGGACGTGGTCAACACCGAGGACGTGTCCGAATTCCGGGCGCTCGCCGGAGGAGTCACCACCGCAAGACTGCTGCACGGTTCGGCTAACGTGGTGGGTGGCCAGGACGCGGTGGTCAAGTTGAAGTACGGCCAGAGGGTCTCCGAGCAGTTACTCGCTGACGCTCCCCAGGGAGTCAAGTTCGCGCTGGGCGAAAACGTCAAGTTCCGCACCACCCGCTTCCCCAACACCCGGATGGGGGTCGAAGCCACGCTCAACCGGGCCTTTCTCGAGGCCATCGACTACCGCCGCCGCTGGCAGCAGTACCGCATGGCCCGGGGGTCCGTCGACGGCAAGACCCTGCTGCCTCCCCGCAGAGACCTCAGGCTCGAAGCCCTCGCCGACATCGTCAACCACCAGAAGTTCATCCACAGCCACTGTTACCGGGCCGACGAGATCCTGATGCTGTTGCGGGTGGCCGAGGGCCTGGGCATCCGTGTCTGGTCTCTGCAGCACGTACTCGAGGGTTACAAGATCGCGCCCGAGATTGCTGCTCACGGAGCCAGCTGCAGCACGTTTTCGGACTGGTGGGCGTACAAGGTCGAGGCCTACGACGCCACGCCCTACAACGCGGCGCTGCTCTCTGAAGCCGGAGCCAACGTGGTCATCAAGAGCGACGACCGGGAGCTGATCCGGCACCTGTACCTCGAGGCCGCCAAGCCGATCCGCTACGGCAACATGTCGCCCCAGCGTGCCCTGGCCACCGTCACGCTCAACTCCGCCCGCGAACTCGGGCTCGACAAGCGGATCGGTTCGATCGAAGTCGGCAAGGACGCCGACCTGGCCCTCTTCAACGCCCATCCACTCAACTCCTTCGCCCGCTGCGAGATGACCCTGATCGACGGCGAGGTCTACTTCTCTCGAGAGACTCACCCGACGGCGATGTCCGAGTCGGCCCGCCGGCGAACCGTGGCCCCCCAGGCGATCAGCTGGCCCGAACCGGCCCAGAGACGCCCGGCCGACATACTTCCCCGCGACGCCGACCCGGGCGCGAGCTACGTCCTGGTCGGTGGCACTCTGCACCCGGTCTCCGGCCCCGATCTCACAGGCACGCTGGTGATCAAGGACGGCAAGATCGCCTCGCTGGGTCCCCGGGCGGCTCGGCCCGAGAATGCCCGAGTGATCGACATCTCGGGCCTGCACGTCTACCCCGGCCTGATCGATGCCGGCACCACGCTGGGTCTGGCCGAGATCAAAAAGGTCCGCGAGACTCTCGACTTCAGCGAAGGAGGCGACCTGCAGCCGGACCTCCGCGCCGGAGTCGCGATCAACCCCGACAGCGAACTGTTCCCGGTGGCCCGGGCCGGAGGCATCACCACCGCGCTGATCCACCCCGACGGAGGACTGGTCGCGGGACAGGCCTCGCTGGTGCAACTGGCCGGATGGACCGCCCCGGACATGGTCCTCGAATACGAACTCGGACTGAGGGTCCATTGGCCCACCGACTCCAGTGACGCAAAACGCAAGCAGCGCGCCGATGAGTTTCGACTCCTGATCGAACAGGCTCGCCAATACCACAAGCTGCTGGACGCCGCGAAGGCCGCCAAGCGACCCGGCCCGATCGGCGACCCGAGACTTGATGCCCTGGGCCCCTACATCAGCGGAACCCGCCCGGTGCTGGTCGAAGCCCACAGCCGACAGGCGATCGTCGAAGCCATCGAGTTCGCAGACGCCGAGAAACTGAAACTGATCATCACCGGCGGCACCAACGCCTGGAAGGTGGCCGATCAACTCAAGACTCGCGACATTGCCGTCATCATTGGCCCGGTCATGAGAGCCCCGGTGCAGTCGTGGGATCCCTCCGATGCCCCCTACGCCAACCCCGGCCGGCTCTTCGAAGCCGGCGTGCGATTCTGCATCCGCAGCAACAATGCCTCCAACAGCCGCAACGCGCCCTTCGAAGCGGCCACCGCCGTCGCCTTCGGATTGCCCGAAGCCGAGGCCCTGAAGAGCGTCACGCTGGGAGCCGCCCGGGTGCTGGGAATCGACAAGCAGGTCGGCTCGCTCGAAGTCGGAAAACTCGCCAACCTCGTCATCCTCGATGGCTCACCCCTGCAAATCACCTCACAGGTCAAAGGAGTCTTCGTTGCCGGAGAACCGTTCCGTCCCGAGAGCCGACAGACGAGGTTCTACGAACGCTACCGCAGACGACTCAAGGCGAAGAAGCAGAAGTAGCATCCGCAGCAACAGCAGAGGCCGCCGCGGCATAACCGGAGGGCGAGCGACGGAATCGGGCCAGCGACACCGCGTCACCAAACAGGTACAGGCCTCCGTCAAAAAAGACCGCGTGCCGGATGCTCCCGGCCACCTGCCGGCCCGCCTCGACCTGCTGCACCACGTCATTGCCAGCACAGCGGGGAGCATACCGCAACGGGTCCTTACGGAACCGCTCGAGTTCCGCGGCGGAGACCAGGTGATAGACCACCGTACCGACGCGGCAGGCGAACTTCGGCTCACCCTGCTGCCACTTCGTCTTCGTCCACAGCGTGACCGGTGAAAAACCCGACAGACCCAGCCTCGGAGGTGTCTTGCCAGCGGGAGCCTTCTTCGACACCGGCGAACCGGGTTGAGACTTGGCAGCGGTCGCCGGCTTGCGAGGATGAGCCGCCAGGTAGGCGTTGACCGCCGGAGTCATCTTCGCGAGATAATTCCGCAATCCCTGGTACCCGCTGGTCCGGGCCAATACCTTGCCGTCGGGAGCCAGGACCAGGTCGGTGGGCAGGAACCGGACCCGATATCGCGACGCCACGCCCGGCTCGCGGTCGGTGTCGACCTTGACTGCCACCACTCGGGATCCCAGCTTCGACGCCAGCGGCCTGGTATCGAGCACGTCGCGTTCCATCCGACGGCAGGGACCGCACCAGCTGGCGTGAAAGTGCACCAGAAGAGGCAAACCGCGGCGACGGGCGTCAGCTTTCGCCGTGGCAAACCTCGTGTGCCAGGTCAACACCGGCTGCGAAACCACCCGCGTGGTGCGGTCCTCAGCCAAAGAACTCAACGGAACCAGCAGCGTCACGGCCAGCACACCGGCCCAGGCTGCTCGGGAGGTCGGCTGGGATGTCGAGGTCGTTCGCATCGTGGTTCGCTCCTGCCGGACTGCTGGCCGTCTCAACCCCTCGGCTCATCCGCCGTCGGCGGACTCCTCGCCGCTTATCGGCGAGACACCCGTCCGCGGGTGGCAGCAATCCCCGGCTTCAGCCCACAAGCCACAGCTGGACCCGACACGGCGACGGACACGACGGACACGACGGACACGACGGTCGCGGCACCACGGGCGAGACCGCCGAGGATGACGGCTCTAGGGATCCTGACGGCTGGACTACCAGTGCAGCACGATCGAGGAGGATTCCTCGGTGTCCGGAAAAATCGCCTCAGCCTGGTACCCGCTCATCGCCCCGCGAGCGTGATGGCCTCGCGAGGCGGCCGGATTGGGGACCCGCGGCATCGGACCACTGACAAGCCCGGCGATGAGAAAGAAGTTCCACAGCAACCGGTGCCCCGAATCGGTCAACACGCTCTCGGGATGAAACTGCACACCCACCGCCGGGTACTCGGTGTGCTCGATCGACATCACCAGTCCCTCATCGGTCTCGGACGTCACTCGCCAATCCCCGCCCAGCGTCCCCGGATCGACGATCAGCGAGTGGTAACGGGTCGCGGTCAAGGGGGTGGAGATCCCCGCAAACAGGCCTTCACCCAAGGGTCCGCCCGCGTCGTGTTCGATCGAAGCCACCTGGCCATGAACCGGGCGCGGAGCCCGGACGACTTGCCCACCGGTGGCCACAGCCAGGACCTGGTGACCCAGGCAGACACCCAGTAGCGGAATCCGACCCAGCACCGCCCTTGCCAGCTCGACCGAAATCCCGGCCTCAGCCGGCCCGCAGGGTCCCGGTGAAATCACGATCGCCGCCGGGGACCGCTCGACCAGCTCAGAGACCGTCACCGCGTCGTTGCGGATCACCTCGACCTCGACACCCAGCTCCTCGAGGTACCTCGCGAGGTTGTAGACGAAGCTGTCGTAGTTGTCGATCAGGACTACCATCGCCCTCGCCCTCCCCTCAGGACAAGGCCCGCAACATGCCGGCCGCCTTGTCCATCGTCTCGTTGTACTCGGCCACCGGGTCCGACTGAGCCACAATACCGCCTCCCACCGAACACTGCACCCAGCCGTGACGAACCACGAAGGTGCGGATCAGGATGCTGCTGTCCATCGACCCGTCGCAGCCAATATAAAACAGGCTGCCGCAGTAGGGACCGCGGACCGTCGGTTCGAGCTCGGCAATCACCTGCATCGCCTGCAACTTGGGGGCCCCGGTGATCGAACCGCCGGGGAAGACCGACGCGAGCAGGTCCCAGGCCGTGAGACCCTCCCGCAACACGCCTCGGATCTGTGAGACCAGGTGCAGCACCGTCTCGTAGACCTCAACTCCACACAACTGGGGCACTGCCACCGACCCGGATCGGCAGACCCGCGAGAGATCGTTGCGCAACAGGTCGACAATCATCACGTTTTCGGCCTGGTCCTTCTCACTCTCGCTCAACTCACCCTGCACCAGCACACCCACCTCCGGGTCGCCCGGCCGACGACGTGTGCCCTTGATCGGCCGCGTCTCCACCAGACCATCGCGCAAGGATACGAACCGCTCTGGTGAGGCACTGACGATCTGCCAGTCGTCGTGCGACATGTACCCCGCAAACGGAGCCGGGTTCCGCTGCCTGAGCCGAGCGTACAGCTCGTGGGCCGCGGCCGGCTGAACGGCGATGAGTCGCTGCGAGAGATTGGCCTGGAAGATGTCCCCGGCATGGATCAACTCGATCACCTGGCCAACCGCCTCGAGGTAGGCCTCGCGAGAGAAGTCACTGAAGAGCCCGTCGTGGCCGGCGACCGGGAACGACGGAGCCAGCTGCTGTTGCTCGAGTGCCGAGGGCCATGGCTGCGGAACACCCTCCGCTGCCGAACTGGTCACCTCGGTCGCCGACAATCGCCGGATCCACTGGTCGGCCCGCCTTTGGGCCCGCTCGGACCTCCGGTCGTGATCCGTCTCGGGGAACCCCTGCGAGATGACCCAGGCCCGGCCCAGCACGTGGTCCCAGGCCACCACCGTGTCATACAGACCCGCGGCGAGGGCAGGCAGAGCAAACTCGTCGTGACGCGACCGGGGAGTCTGCTCCCAGGCCGCAGCCAACTCGTAACCCAGCACGCCCATCACCCCGCCCTGGAAGGGAGGCAGCCCGGCGACCCGGTCTCTCGCCGAGGCCTCGAGTAGAACTCGAAGTCGAGCAAACGGATCGACCCCCCGTTGGGGCACCTCGCACGTCACGAACTCCACCGGGTCGGCGACCAGGAACGAATAGCGGCTGACCTCCTCGCGGTCGATCCGGCTCTCCAACAGCACCACGTCGGGCCAATCGGAAACCGCTTCCAGTGACGACACCACGTCGGGCACCGGGTCGAGTTCCACGACGACCGGCAGCGACGACTGCTGGCTCCCCATCACGAATTCTCCTCCAACCGCCGACGGTCAACCGCACTGATCTCATCCACCGTCAACCGGCCCCAGTTCAACGCCTGGTCCTGGGCATAACGCTTGCCCAGCGTCAACGCCGTGCGGGCCTTCGCCAACTCGTAGCCCAGGTAGAAAGCGTGCTCGGAGGACAACTCGGTGCCGGTCT
>CAUZJR010000232.1:0-8359 GCA_963580005.1 Planctomycetota bacterium | reverse complement strand
GAACTGGCCGCCTGCACCCGACTGACCATCCTCAACCTGGCCCGCAACCCGCTCGACAGCTCGCGACTCGAAGGACTCTCCACGCTGAGCCGGTTGAAGGTGCTGGGACTCCGAGAGACCGGGCTGGGCGATTCGGACCTGAAACCCGTCGCCCAATTGTCCGAACTCGTCACGCTGCAACTCTCGGTCAACCCGATCACCGACCAGGCGCTTGAGACCATCGGTTCGCTGCGGCGGCTGACTCTGCTGCACGCCCTGGCCACCCGAGTGACCGTCGAAGGAGCACTCGCCAGCATCGCCCTGACACCGTCGCTGGTCATTACCTGCCCCGACGGTTCTGTCAGCAGCAACGCGATCACGCTCAACCGAGCCGTCGACCCCGGAATCACCAACCTCATCGGCCGCTTGCGAAACCTCCAGACTCTCCAACTCGCCGACACACCCGTCTCCAAGACCCACATGCTGCCGCTGCTGAGGCTGCGGAAGCTCCGGATTCTCGGGCTGCACAGCAGCAAGCTCGAGGGCACCGGGCTCAGCGACCTGCAGGTCTTTACCAGCCTCGTCGAACTCGACCTCGCAGGAACCCCCTTCGGCGACCAGCACCTGCCCCGGCTCAAGGGACTCAAGCAACTCGCCACGCTCGGCCTCGACGACACCGCCGTCACTAATACCGGACTCAGGCACCTCGTCGAAATCGGACAACTGGTCACGCTCTCCCTGGCCGGCACCCGGATCTCCGACATTGGACTCCCGCAAGTGTCCCGCTGCCGATCGCTCGAATCGATCGACATCTCCCGGACCCGGATCACCAACAAGGGACTCGCCGCGCTGGCTCCCTTGACCCGGCTGAAGGGGCTGGCCGCTGCAGAAACCCGCATCAGCAACTCCGGCCTCAAACAGGCCTGCAGCCTGCCGGCACTGGAGATCCTCTGGATCAACAACACGATGATCACCGATCCCGGACTGGTGGCACTCGCCGATGCAAAACGACTGCGTGAACTGGACCTCTCCGGATGCCGTATCACCGATAACGGACTCAAGCACATCGCCAATGCTCCCGGACTCAAACGCCTGGTCCTGGACCGCACTTCTGTGACACCAAAGGGCATCCAGCTATTGCGGTCAGCACTGCCGGAATGCGATATTCAATACACAGCCCCGGCAGCCACTCGAAAGACGCCTAAATGAAGATCCACGCCACGCTCCCCGTCCAACGACTCCTGCGACACATCCTGCCACTGCTTGTGCTGGGACCACTGGTCGCCATCGCCGCACCCCCGACACAGAGCGGCACCGGGAAGACTTCCCCACCGGCGGCCGACGTCGAGCCCCCCCCGGCCAACGACACCGAACTCGGGGCATCGCTCGATCCGGACAACCCCGACGGCGAGAACCTCTTCGATACGCTCGAAGACTCAGAGACCGCCTCCGAATCCGCTCGATACAAGTACAGCGTCCGCTACATCGAAGGGAGCCGCCGCAAGCTCGAGACCGTGCGGGCCTCCTCCGAACCGCTGGCCTATCGCAAGGTTCGAGAAAAACACCCCGACGCGGATTCGATCCTGCTGATCGAGGTCCGGAAGGACGGAGAACGAGTCGACCGCAGCCGCCGCGAGAGAGGTTCGGGTCGGACCATCGGCGGACCGCTCTCGGGACGACGCAGCCGCGGAGGCCGCAGCGGCAACCGCAGGCGATTCAACATGCTCAGCGCCACACCCGAAGTGCCCGATTCCCCCTTCGCCAAGCTGATCGACCAGATGCACAAGCAGAACATCCAGAACATCCTGCGAGGCAATACGTTCGAGGACACCGAAAAAAGAATGCAGCAGGCGAGAATCGAACTGGAACGGAGACGGCAGGCCGCCGAGCGATACCGGCGGCAGGCATCAAACGCCTCCTCGGGAGGCTCCGGCAGCGGCGGCATCAAGACGCCGTTCAGCAAGGGCAATAAGAACCCGAAGAAACAAATCGGCGACAGAGTGAAGTCCGGCGGCAAGGGCAAGGGCAAGGGCAAGGGCAAGGGCAAGGGCAAGGGCAAGGGCAAGGGCAAGGGCAAGGGCAAGGGCGGACCAGACGGACAGGGAGACTCCGCGGCCAAGCCCAGCAGCGGGGGCGGAGGCGATTCGGACGTCAATCTGGGGACCGGGATCCCGGTCAACCCGAACTTCTGATCTCAAACACCGCCGCCTGAACCCCCTGGAATTCGGCAACCCGCCGATGATCCGCCGGCCGCTTGTTGACGCGCCAGCAGGCTGGTACAGTCCGCGAGGCCACCTGTTGGGCCGAAATCGGGCAACTTCTACGCGGGGAGTCGACCATGTTGACGCAGTGGAGATGGCGGTCGTGGTATCGGACGGGTCGTGTGGCCTCAATCGCCGCCGCCGCGGCGGTTTTGGTCCTGATCACGAGTGCCGTGCCGGCGCGGGCCGAAACGAAATCGGTGACGGCCGTCGAGGGAATTGCCGAATTTCGGCTCGACAACGGGATCCGCGTTCTGCTGGTGCCCGACAAGTCGCGACCGACCGTGACGGTCAATCTGACCGTATTCGTGGGTTCCCGTCACGAGGGCTACGGTGAAGCCGGCATGGCTCACCTGCTCGAACACATGCTCTTCAAGGGCACCGCCAAGCACCCCAACGTCCCCAAGGAACTGCAGGACCACGGGGCCCGCTTCAACGGAACCACCTGGGTCGACCGCACCAACTACTACGAGACTCTTCCGGCCAGCCCCGAGAACCTGGCGTTCGCCCTGGAACTCGAAGCCGACCGGATGATGAACAGCCTGATCAAGGCCGAGGACCTGGCGTCTGAGATGTCGGTGGTCCGCAATGAATTCGAGCGAGGAGAAAACAGCCCGACGCTGGTGCTCTCGCAACGGATGATGGCCGTCGCCTACGAATGGCACAACTACGGCCGCTCGACCATCGGCAACCGAGCCGACATCGAACGCGTGCCCGTCTCAAACCTCAGGACCTTCTACCGCAAGTACTACCAGCCGGACAACGCGATGGTCATCGTCGCCGGCCAGTTCGATCCCCGCGCAGCACTGGGGATGATCGAAAAGACCTTCGGCAAGATCCCCCGGCCCAAGCGGAAGCTGGCGAACACCTACACCGAGGAACCTGCCCAGGACGGCGAGCGGATTGTCATGCTCAGGCGGGTCGGCAAGGTGGCCGTCGTCGGGGCCCTCTACCACATCCCCGCCGGCCCCCACCCCGACTTCGTCCCGCTCAACTTGCTCGCCGATATCCTCACCAGCTCACCCACCGGGCGACTCTACAAGTCTCTGGTCCAGACCAAGCGGGCCGCCAGCATCCAGGGCGACGCCTACGCCTTCCACGATCCCGGCGTGATCGAATTGATGGCCGAGGTGACTCCCGGCAACGACGCCCGCGATGTGCTCAGCCGACTGACCGACACGATCGACGAGGTGATTGCCCAGGGAGTGACCGACGAGGAGGTCAAGCGGAGCCAGGCCCGGTTCCTGCGACAACGCGAACAGGCGGCCAACAACACCAGCCGACTCGCCGTGCAACTCTCGGAATGGGCCGCCCAGGGCGACTGGCGGATGTACTTCATCGCCCGCGACCGGCTCGAAACGGTGACCGCCGACGACGTCAAGCGAGTCGCCAAGACGTACCTCGTCGACACCAACCGCACCGTCGGACTGTTCCAGCCCACCAAGGTCGCCTCGCGAACCGCAATCCCCTCGACCCCCAACCTCGCCGAGATGATCGGAGACTACAAGGGCCGCAAGAGCGTCGCGGCGGGGGAAGCATTCGACGTCTCAGCCGAGAACATCGAAAAGCACACCATCCGGACCAGACTCCGAAGCGGGATCCAGGTCGCGATGCTCCCCAAGAAGACTCGGGGAGAAGCCGTCAACCTCTCGTTGACACTCCGCTATGGCACCGCCAAGACGCTCGGTGACAAGACCGTCATCGGAGAATTCCTGCCGACGCTGATGACCCGCGGCACCGAGAAGTACACGCGGACTCAACTCAACGACAAGCTGGCTCAACTCCGAGCAACACTCTCGGGAAGCGGAAACAGCGCAAGCGCCGGCACCGCCGGCTTCTCGGTCCAAGCCACCCGGAAGACCCTGCCCGAGGTCCTCGGGCTGCTCAGGCAGGTGCTGCGGCATCCCTCGCTGCCGGAAACAGAACTCGCGCTGATGAAACAACGCGCACTCTCGGGACTCGAAAAGCAAAAGGCCGAGCCCCAGGCACTGGCGATGAACACGCTCAGACGAGCCTTCCGGCCGTTCCCCGTGACCGACCCCAGGTACCAGCCGACGATCGACGAGGAAATTGCTCGGGTCAAGGCGGTCGACCGCGACGGACTGGCCTCGCTGTACAAGAACTTCTTGGGCAGCGAGCACGGTGAGCTGGCGGTCGTGGGAGATTTTGACCCCAAGACCACCCTGCCGCTGCTCGAATCGCTGCTGGCCGACTGGAAATCGCCGCAGCCGTATCAGCACATCCTGCGAGACGGAAGCCAGGCCTACAAACCCGGCAGCCACAAGATCCTGACTCCCGACAAGGCCAACGCCTTCTACGGTGCCGGACTCGTCTTTTCCATGAAAGACTCGCACCCCGACTACCCCTCGCTCGTCATCTCCAACTACATCCTCGGCGGAGGATCGCTCGCCTCACGACTGGGCACACGCGTCCGCCAGAAGGAAGGACTCTCCTACGGAATCTTCTCGATGTTCCGCGCCGGGAGCGTCGATCAACGAGGCAGTCTCACCATCGTTGCCATCTCCAACCCGCAGAACTCACCCAAGGTCGTCACGTCGATCCGGGACGAGATCGACACGTTCCTCAAGTCCGGAGTCACGCCCCAGGAACTGGCCGCTGCACAGAAGGGGTACCTGCAGGCCCTGAGAGTCGGGCGGACCGACGACGCCCGGCTGGCCGGACTGCTCGTCGGGTCACTCTTCTCCAAGAGAACCCTCAAGTACAACGCCGACTTCGAACAGCGAGTCTCCAAGACCACGCCCGAAAGCGTGCTCACGGCAACCCGCAAGTACTTCGACCCCAGGAAACTGGTCGTCGTCACCGCCGGCGACTTCAACAAGAAGCCGGCCAAGACGCCCGCAGGGAAGAAGAAGGCCGGAAAACAAAAGGCAGGCAAGAAGAAGGCCCCCACGAAATAGGCGGCCAGGAATGAGATCCGGTCGACCACGAGTCCCCCGTGGGGGACGGCAGGGTGGGCCGGCCAGACAGGAGAATCGACCGATGATGCTGACTCGTTGTTCTCTGGCCGTACTGCTGCTGGTCGCCTCGGCCTCTGCCGACGGCTTCTCCTACCCGCTCTTCGACGGCAAGACTCTGGATGGCTGGACCGCCGAGAACGGCTGCAAGGCGGACGTCAAGCGGGGCACGATCCGGTTGCTCGAAGGCAACGGCTGGCTCCGCAGTGATCATGCCTACGGGGACTTCCTGCTGCATGTCGAGTGGAAGGCCGAGAAGGACTCGAACTACGACGCAGGGATCTACATCCGCACAAAACCCGGCGGAGCCCCGTTTCCGTCGCAGGGCTACCAGCTGAACCTGCTGGAAGGCAAGGAGGGTGCCTGCGGATCTCTGAAAGGCGCCACCCCGCCGCCGGGACTGATCCGCAAGGGACGCTGGAACAGCTTCGACATCATCGTCGTCGAAGACTCGGTGTCGCTGGCGATCAACGGCAAGCCCGCCTACCGCGCCGAAGGGATCACAATCGACCGGGGACACATCGGGCTGCAGGTCGAGGTCCCCGGAGGCGGACGCTTTGCGATCCGCAATGTGCAGATTACCGAGTTGGGCTACCAGAGCCTCTTCAATGGCCGCAACCTTCAGGGCTGGGAAGGTGCCGGGTCGCCCGCGAAGTCGTGCTGGCGAGTCAGCCGGCAGAAGCCCGCCGCCAACTACTCGAAACTCTGGGCCCGGGCCGTCGCACGCTACCAGGACCTCGGCGGAGATCCGGCCGGGTTGAAGGGTCTGACCAAAAAGGAACTCGGCGACGGGATCATCGAGTGCACCGGCACGAAGGGACCGTGGTTGAGAACCGCCGCCCAGTTTGGTGACTTCAACTTCCGGTTCCAGTACCAGGTCTCACCCGGAGGCAACAGCGGCATCTATGTCCGCGTGCCCGCCGACGGCAAGCACCACCGCGACAACGACTCGCTGCCTCCGGCCGGGTTCGAAGTCCAGGTACTCGACGACAACGCCAAGAAATACGCCAAGCTCAAGGACTACCAGTTCTGCGGATCGGTGTACGCGATCTCCGGCGCTACGGCACATGTCTGCAAGCCGGCCGGGAGATGGAACACGATGGAAATCAACTGCACCGGGCAGCACGTGACCACGATCCACAACGGAATGACCATCGTCGACATCACTCCCAAGAGTCACCCGCAGCTCTCGCTCAGAAAACTCGAGGGCTTCCTGGGTCTGCAGAATCACAGCACCGTGGTCAAGTTCCGTCGGCTGCGGGTCGGGCCGGCGGTGACTCCTCGCTGAGTCCGCTCAACAACGCCACGACCTCCTCGGGGGTCGGCGTGTGGCCCATCCCCAGCCGACCCAGGATCCCGCGGGTCCTCCAGCGGTTGTAGACCTCGCGGCCTGACCACTCGATCCGAAACGTCCCCCAGAACGCCTGGCGCAAATCGGTCGAGAGCCCGAGATCGGCATCAACCGCCCGGGCAATCGCTTCGGCCGGCTCGCCAAAACCGCACAGCCGACAGTAGTGGATCTTCACCGTCATCGTCGTATCCGCGTCCCGGTCCTGGCGGTCTCTCCTCCCCCTATTCTGAACGCATCAGCCCCACGGGTTCAATCCAAACGACGGTTGCCGTTTCCGACACGTCGTGTGCCACCGACGCACCCAGCCGATTTCGTATCGCCTGCCCCACCGCTATACTCGGCCCGAAACCGGCAACCGCAGAACCGACGGTACGACGATGCACCCGGCGATCGACACCTATGAACAGGCGATCGAGTTCCTGTTCGGACGGATCAACTACGAACGACTCAATAGCGACCTCTACTCCGCAAGCGACTTCAAGCTCGACCGCATGGCCCACCTGCTCGAGCGGATCGGGAACCCGCACCACGACCTGCCCGTGGTCCACGTCGCAGGCAGCAAGGGCAAAGGGTCCACCGCGGCCATGATCGCCGCCGGGCTCGGTGCCACCGGAGCCTGCACCGGACTCTTCACCTCGCCCCACGTCGAGGCCTTTGAAGAACGCATGGTCGTCGATGGAGTGCGACCGACGCGTGAGGAATTGACCGTGCTGGTGGATGAGATTTCCGGAGTCGTGCGAGAGATCGAATCCGAACTCGGCCGGGTCTCACCGACCTACTTCGAGTTGGCCACCGCGCTGGCCTGGCAGCACTTTCGCAACAGCCACGTGCGGTGGGCCGTGCTCGAAGTCGGGCTCGGCGGACGACTCGATGCCACCAACCTCTGCCAGCCAGTCGCCTCGGTCATTACCAGCATCAGCCGAGACCACACCCGGCTGCTGGGTAGCGAACTCGATGAGATTGCCCGCGAAAAAGCAGGGATCATCAAGCCGGGTGTGCCGCTGGTCTGCGGTGTCGAGCAGGCCGAGGCGGTGGAAGCCATCGAAGACGTCGCGGACCGGGTCGGTGCCGAGGTCTGGCAACTCGGACGCGAGATCCAACTCGAATACAACCCGTCGAAACACGTCGCCCGGGTGTCGACCCCCTGCCGGAGCTGGCCACAGATTTCCGTGCCGCTGCCCGGTCGACACCAGGCCGCCAACACCGCACTGGCGGCTGCCGCAATCGACCTCGCAGAGCAGGCACAGCCGGGCAAGATGACCATTGCGGCGGAAGCGGCAAGTGAGGCGATCGGCGGACTCAAGTGGCCGGTCCGGATCGAGACGATCGGGCACGATCCCACTGTCATCGTCGATGCCGCTCACAACTGGGCCAGTCTCGGAGCCCTGATCGACACCCTGGAAACTGACCACGCCGGCCTGGCCAATTCGAGACGCAAGGTGCTGATCTTCGCCACCTCACGCGACAAGGACGTCGACGGATCACTCAGGCGACTGCTGCCCCACTTCGACACGGTGATCCTGACCCAGTTCCAGGACAATCCCCGCGCGGTGCCGGTCGCAACACTGCATCGACGGGTCCGC
The DNA here is from genome assembly GCA_963580005.1 of Planctomycetota bacterium. Taxonomy (GTDB): domain Bacteria; phylum Planctomycetota; class Planctomycetia; order Planctomycetales; family Planctomycetaceae; genus UBA8437. The sequence continues at coordinate 210 of CAUZJR010000232.1, read as the reverse complement.
GAACTGTTCGACGCTCCGGTCCATGCCACCACAGACCCCGCCTCGGCCTGGCACCTCGCCCGCAAGCTGGCAGGTCACGACGACCTGATCTGCGTGACCGGATCGTTCTTCATCGCTGCAGAAATCCGCGAGCTGGTCCTCGACCTGCCCCGGGTCGAACCCACTCCGACCCGCTGGCATTAGCCAGGACGCCCTAGCGGTTCCCACCCG
>CAUZJR010000231.1:0-8429 GCA_963580005.1 Planctomycetota bacterium | reverse complement strand
TAGCCCAGGTCCGCATTCGTGCCGGTCCACCAGGTGTTGTAGACCACCATGGGAATCGCCACCTCGTCAGAGATCGTCTGGAACAGTGCAAAGATGTCATCACTGCTCGGCGGATAGTAGTACGGTGGCCCGACCTGGATCCCGTCTGCACCGATACTCTCAGCAAAACGGGCCAGTTCCAGGATCCGCATGGTGCTGGTGTCCTGCGCCCCGACAATGACGGCGATGCAGCCGGCAGCCTCCTCGACAACAACTTCCGCAACCCGTTTACGCTCCTCGGTCCGCAACGTGGCAAACTCACCGGCGGCCCCCCCGGCCAGCAGAACGCCATTTCCGGTCTGATAGCCGGCATCCATGAGCCGGCGGACCTGCCGCCGTAGCGTCTCCAGGTCCAGGCTGAAATCGTCGTGAAACGGCGTAGGCAACGCGATAAAGTTTCCGGCCATCTTCGCGCGAAATTGCTGTCGATCCACCTGGCTGCTCCTCAGAGAATCTCGTTCGTTGGTTCCAGGTTCGACTCCTGGCGGCCCCACTCTCCCAACCCTTGTCGCATTACGCCCCGGCGTCGATTCGGTTCGCGTCTTGACCTGCTGCTTTCTGAAACAGCCCGGCCGACACGAGCCACAGGGCGGTGAAGAACGCGGTCATCAGTACGATACCCCATGGCCAGATCGGCCCCGCGGAGCCCAATCCGGCACTCACCGCGATCACGCCGACCAGTGCCTGCGCGACCGCCGTCGCACACAACGCGGGGGCCATGGCACCAGGTCGCAATCGCGAGATGATGCTGCCGATGATCCCGATGCCGAGTACCCCACCATACATCATATTTGCGTCATTCTGCTCGTTGCCGATGATGCCCACGGCACCGTTCACCCATGCCAGGATGAAGGCCGCCGCGATCGCAACGCCCACCGCAAATCGGTACACCCAATCGCCTGTCTTTCGCACCACCAGTTCAAAGGTGACACCTGCGGCAACCAGAAGAGATCCGAAGATTACAAAATCGCCCACGCCCCAGTCCACTTCCTCGGTGAACTGCATCGCGACCAGCGGCAGCAGCAAGAGCAGCCCGGTTGCGGACCAGCCCACTGTCCTCCAACGGCTTCCGCTCCGCACCGTACCGGGTTCCACATACTCGGACATTGTCTTGCCTGTGAGAATCGAGGCTCTTGAGACTGGAGGTCCACTCTTGGCTCATGACGCCTTCAGGTGCCGTGCTTGGAGACTGCGCAAGAGTGTCACGTCTCAAGAGTTGAACCCACGGCTTTGTGAGTGTCGTACTACTGGCGACTCTTGAGAATGGGCACAATCCGCTGGACCTGGATCTGTAGGCCGAAGTTGTTGGACTTTTCAGACAGGGCCTCCAACTCCGAGACCACCGCTGCGGTGCCCCACTTTTCCAAGGCCAGGACACCGTTGATCTGTAGCACCGGGTTAGCCGTCTTCATGACTCCCAGGATCGCCCGCGACACCCTGTTGTCGGGCACAGCCTTCGGCGATTCCACCAGCAGTCCCAATGCCGGGATAATCTGCACCTGTTGGCCAGACTCAAGCGCTGCCACAAACTCAGCGGGTGACGAATCACTAGTCAGCGGACGGCGCGCAGCCGGCTGGATCGATCCTCCACCTGCCGCCGAGGGAATCGGCTCACCGGGTCGGGCCGCAACTGCCGGCCTGGTAGCCAGCGTCGCAGGCTTCGGAGCACCGGTCATTCTCTTTACAACCGCAAAATCCGCCGTCAACACATCGTGCACCTTGCCCACTCCGTCGAGGTAGACATTGTAGACTTCAGTCTTTGCAGTCCAGGCGATCCGGCACTTGGACAGGTTCTGGCCCGAAACCTGCCATGCGGCCAGATCGATGCTCCAGTCAATCACGATTTCGCCACTGCCCGTCAGGCGACGCAGGGTTGCAATCGACTTGGCAGTCCGCGGAGCCGTTGGATTACTGACCGAATCCAGCAACTCGCTGAGGTCCGCAGGAGACTTGGCATTCTGACGTTGGAACTGCAGGTACCAGAGACCCAACTGCTGCATCGTCTCAAGCTGTTCGGTCTTCTGAACCAGATAATCCGTTCGCAGCTTTCGATCATTCTGCGCCGCCTGCTGGGCCTGCTCGTAGGCGCCACAACCGCTCTGCAACAGAACAAGGCCAAGACAGAGCCCGAAACATGCCCCTTGACTCGCCATCTCTGCAAAACTCCGCTCGACAAGAAAGACAGGTCCCTGCTGACGACCTCAATGATTGAACAGAAACTCGCGACTGTTCAACAACGCCCAGAGCAAGTCCTCCAACCCCTCGCGCGGAGTCGGAGCCCGGGCGATCACCGCTTTGCACTTGGCAAGCTCATCGGCGGTCGGGGATCGGCTGAAGGTCGACAGGTACAGGTGCTCGATGGCCTGCCTGGCACCCTCGCCCTGTTTCAGATCCTTGTCCTTGACCAGCCGCGAGATCCGGCCCTGCTTGTCGACCAGCTTCCGGCTGAGTAGCTCACCGTTGGCGATGTGCAGGACCTGGGCCAGGTTCGGCTCGGCCGTCCGCTCGCATTCGCACACGATCGCCCGCTGCGGCCGACCCAGAGTGTCCAGGAAGTAGGAATCGAAGTTCGGGTCGGGCAGCTCGATGGCTCGCGTGCCCAGCGGCACACCGGTGAAGGGCTCGTGTGTCCCGCACGCGGAATCGATGGCGTCCAGCAAGACCTCAGCCGGCAGACGCTTGATGTTGTAGTGAGGATAGAAGCGACGATCGTCGACGTTGGCCGCGAGTACGGTCGAACTGAGCTGGTAGACACGCGATGTCATGATGGTCCGCATCAGCTTGCGGAGGTCATACTTGGTGTCGACAAGGTGATCGCCCAGGGCGTCGAGCAGCTCGGGATTTGACGCCGGGTTCGTCGCACGCATGTCGTCGACCGGTTCGACCAGGCCCGAACCCATGTAGTACGACCAGATGCGGTTGACGATGTTCCTCGCAAACAGCCTGTTCTCCCGTGCCGTCAGCCATTCGGCCAGAGGCCTCCGCAGGTCGCGAACGCCCTCGGTGTCGATCGGCTCACCGCCCAGCGGCGTCGGAGCCATCGTCTTGCCCAGTCGGGGATGAGAAATCGAGCCCGAGCTGTTGACGATCACGATCGATTCGCCGCCCAGAACATCGAACTTGCTCTGGTTCTTGATCCCGACCCGGGTGAAGAACGCAGCCAGGCCGTAGTAGTCCGACTGGCTGTACTTCTCGTACGGATGATGGTGACACCGTGCACACTGGATCCGAACCCCGAGAAAGACCTGGGCCGTGGTCTCGGCAAGATCGGTCGGCTTGCGGGCAATCCGATAGTAATTGGCCGGACCGTTCTTCAGCGTCGATCCCTGGGCCGTGATCAGCTCGCGAACAAACCGGTCCACCGGCATGTTCTCTCTCAACGACCGCCTCATCCAGTTCGACAGGCTCCACATGCCACCGACGCCGGTCTGCTTGCGGTTGTTTCGCAGCAAGTCGCCCCACTTCAACGCCCAGTACGCACTCCAGGAATTCACGTGCCGATCTCGCTTCGGATCGCCGGTCAGTCCCAACAGCTCGTCAACCAGCTCGTCACGCTTATTGAGTTTCCCGGACGCCAGGAATTTCTGGACCGTCTCCGAGTCAGGCAGCGTGCCGATCGAATCGAGAAACGCACGCCGAATGAACTCGGCGTCGGTACAGAGCGGAGACGGCTCGGTGCCCAGCCGCTTCCAGCGAGCCTTGATGTGCTCGTCGACAAAGTTCTTCGGCTGAAATCCGGTCAGGTCGACGCTGTCCTTGAATGGTGAAATCACGTGCGAGACTTTCGCCTGGCCGCGGTAGCGAACCATGACCGCCGCCTGGCCCTGTCCCACCGCCGTGATGTAACCCCCCGCTGTGACCGTGGCGATGCCCTCGTTGAGCGGGTCATAGCGTGCGGTGAGCGTGACGTCGCGGGTGGTCTTGTCGCTGTAATGTGCGATCACCCTCAGCTGTTGACCCTCCTCGACACGGTAAGTGCGTTCCGCGGGCAACAGCGTCACGTCGACCACCCCGGGTTCCTCGGTCTCCGGTGCCACCGCTCCAGTCTCGAGCCAGGCTGTCAGCACCTGGTGGTCAAAGGAGTCCCGCCGGAATCGCCGGCCGCCACCATGGCCGATTTCCAGCAGCGCCTTGCGGAGAATCAGGCTGTCCTCGGACTTCAGCAATGACACCCGCCGACTCTGGTGCTCGCGGACCAGGGGTGCGTGATCTCGTTCCGGAGCAAAACCGAGCAGCGAGAGCTTCAGGCCTCCCTTGCCGAACTGGGCACCGTGACAGGCTCCCTGGTTGCAGCCCGCCCGACTCAGGATCGGCATCACATCTCGCCGGAAGCTGACCCGGGGCCGAGGCAGGAAACCGCTGATCGTGATCGCCACCTCAACCGACTGCCCGCCATGCTGAACTCGGATCTTCCCACTCCCCGATGCCAACGGAACCACTGCACCGGTCGTGGAGACCGACGCAATGCCCGGGGTGCTGACGGTGTACGAAGCGGCCCGGGTCAGATCGAATTGCCGACCCCCGCTATCAGTTCCTGTCACCTGCAGCTGCAATCGAGCGAGGTTGCCGGCGAGAGTCGCCTTCTGCGGACTCACTCCCAGGGACACCGACTCGTTGGCCGCCTGGACCACTGTCCCGCCAACCAACGAGATCGCAAGCCAGGCCACGCTGAGTGGCAGCACTCGGTTCCGACGCGAAACAGCCTGATCCATGAAGTTCCCCTCGGGGGAGAATCGACTCTTGGACAAGAGTCGGTTTCTCGATGAGCCGGATGTGCGACACACACCACGCGGCAAATTGGCCCTCGACCAACCCACCGTACCGCGAATTTGAGTGTATCGGCTGAAAAGACCCCCTACAACACAATCCGCTCACGGACCCGCCAGGCACCCCGTGAGACAGCCTTCTGGCGTGAAACAGCCGTCGAGACGAACGCGGCGGGCGGGAATTCACCCGATTTCGGTATCCGGTGAGCCGATGATTGGTAGAATGGCAGGGCATATGCGCCAATGATCCAGCGATCATCATGTGGACTACGACGAGAGGTGACCGACGGTGTTGAATCTCTTTGCTGAACGAACGGTCGACTGCGAAGCGACACGACGGAACTTCATGCTCCAGGTCGGTTCACTGGGTGGCTTGGGCGTGTCGCTGGATATGTTGCTGCGTGCCGAGGCCGGTGCCGCATCGAAGGCGAATTCGAAGGCCGGCGACGTCAACTGCATCCTGATCTGGACTCGAGGCGGAACCAGTCACCACGACAGCACCGACCCCAAGCCCGAGGCGAAGGCGGAAGTGCGTGGCGAGTTCGGCGTGATTGACACCGCTTTGCCGGGCACCCAGTTCACCGACCTGATGCCTCACTTCGCCAAAAACCTGAAGCAGTTCTCGGTAATGAGGAATCTCAATCCGCAGAACGCCGGACACGGAATCGCCGACGCCATCATGATGTCGGGCAAGAAGATGAACCCCTCGATCACCTATCCCTGCTTCGGCTCGGTGGTGGCCAAAGAGCGGGGTGCTCGCAGCAAGTTGCCGCCGTTCATCCAGATCGGAACTCAGGTCGATCGAGTCTTCGGCGGCGGCACCGCCGGATACCTCGGGATCCGCTACAACCCGTTCGAGTTGCCCGGCGACCCGAGCAAGAAGGACTTCAAGGTCCGTGACGTGACCCTGCCCGGAGGGGTCAGCCTGGCACGAGTCGGCCGCAGGCGGCAGGCGCTTGAGGCCATCGACCGGCTGCAACGCGGCACCCAGAAACAGCCCAGTGCACTCAAGGCCATCGACGGCTACTACGAAAACGCCTTCAGCATGATCACCTCACCCGCCACCCAGAAGGCGTTCGACCTCAAGAAGGAGAAGTCCGAGACGCGAGATGCCTACGGACGGACGAATCTTGGCCAGAGCTGCTTGCTGGCCCGGCGGCTGATCGAAGCGGGTTCGAGGTTCGTCACCGTCTCGAGCCCCAGCTGGGACACTCACGTCAACAACTTCTCGGCACTCAGACGACTGCTGCCGCCCCTGGACCAGGCCTTCCCGGCACTGGTTGCCGATCTGAAGCAGCGAGGCCTGCTCGAATCGACGCTCGTGGTCTGGATGACCGACTTCGGCCGGACGCCGCTGATCAACTCGGCCGCCGGTCGCGACCACTGGGCCACCGCGGGTCCGATCTGCTTCGCCGGTGCGGGAACTCCCCCCGGACGAGTGATCGGCAAGACCGACGCAACCGGCGCGCGGCCGGTCGACAAGGAGTACTACTCGAACGACATCGCCGCGACCATCTACACCAAGCTCGGTATCCCGCTCGATACCCTGCACGTCACCGGCGACGGTCGACCGGTGCACGTCTGCGACGGTGAGGTCATCAAGGAATTGATGAGCTAGAGGCTTCCTGGCTCTGAACGGTGCACCATGACTCTCGGTCGGATCCCCGCTGCTGTTGCCGTCCTCTGCATCCTGGCGGCATCGCTCCAGGCCGAAACCAAGATTGGTTTCCGGCAACTCTGTTCCACGACACCCGTCGTTGTTCAGCGGGGCAAGACGACACCGATCAGTGTCCGCTCCAACTACACGCTCGACGGCAGCTACAAGGTGTTCTTCGACCGACCGGGCGTCGAGATGAAGCTGCTCGAGACGAAGCCAAAACCCGCACCTCACAAGGGCCGAGGCACGCCGGGCACGCCGTTTCAGTTCGAAGCCACCGTCCCCGCACAGCAGCCGGTGGGCATTTACGAGTTCCGCGTGGCGACACCGACAGCCGTCTCGAGCGTTTCGCACCTGCTGGTCACCGATTTTCCGGTGGTCAATGAAGCGAAGGCCGAGAACGGCATGCCGGCAACCGCCCAGCAGGTCTCACTGCCGGTCGCCATCGCGGGGATGGTCGAGCGGTCCGAAGATGTCGACTACTACCAGTTCAGCGGAACCGCCGGGCAGATCATCAACGTCAACATCTACGCACAACGAGTGACCCGGGCCGTTCACAGCATGCAGTCCGGCGGCAGCGGCGCCAGCGTGATGTACCTGATGGACTCGATCCTGACGTTGAAGAGTGCCAATGGGCAGGTGCTGGCCGAAAACGACAACTTCATCGGTGGCGACTCGTTCCTGACCTGTAAGCTCCCCGAAGACGGTCGCTATTTTCTCGAAGTCCGGGATACGCGGTACATCGGCAACCCGAAATACGTGTATTGCGTCGAGATTTCCGATCAGCCGTTTGCTCATGCCTTCTTCCCCATGGCCGTTCAACAGGGTCACACGACCGAGGCCGCGGTCATCGGAAACAACCTCGGCGGCCTGAAGACGACCACCCTGACTGCCAAAGCTGGCGAAGCGAGTGGCTGGAAACGCATCTCGATCAAGACTCCGCGAGGACACACGAATCCGGTAAGGATGCTGGTCACCTCGTATCCCCAGCTACTCGCCGTCGATGGGAATCACTCGAAGGCCAAGGCGATGCCGCTGAAGATGCCCGTGGGTGTCAACGGTCGGCTTTCCCAGCCCGACGAGGTGCATTACTACTCGTTCGAGGCGAAGAAGGACCGCTACTACCTGCTGGAAATCGAAGCCGAACGACGCGACCTGCCCCTGGACAGCGTGATCGACGTCTTCGATGCGAAGGGCAAACGGCTGACCGGAGCCGACGACGGCTACTACACCAAGGACGCCACGCTTCAATTCAAGGCCCCCTCGGACGGCCGCTTTGTGGTTTCCGTCAGCGACCTGCACAACCGCGGCGGCGAGCGGTTCATCTACAACCTGAAGATCGAACCGAGCGGTCCTGATTTCGAGATTCACGGCAAGTACTACTATGCACAACTGGCACCCGGCACACGCATGATCTGGTTCACTCGGCTCAGCCGGCAGAACGGATTCAGCGGACCGGTCGAGTTGAAGGTCGAAGGGCTCCCCGATGGGGTCAGCTACACTCCGGTCACCATCCCCTCGGGCCTCACTCAATCCGCCGTGATCCTCTCGGCTCGGCCCGACGCCAAGGTGGACGCCCGCCTGGTCCGTCTCTTCGGCAAGGCGACCGTGCCCGATGCCGACGGTAAGCCTCGCGAGGTGATCCGCTACGCTCACGTGACCTGTGAATTGCAGGCATCGGGAGGATCCCAGGCCCGGTGTCCGATCAACACGCAGCTGGTCGGTGTCACCAACCCACTCGACTTGCTGAAGATCGAAGCCACGCCCAGTGAGATCACTCTTCGGCCCGGTGAGAAGGTTGAGATCAAGGTGCGAGTCGAGCGAAACAAGGCGTACACCGGTCCGATCACGCTGGGAATGCCCTTCCTTTATGGAAACTCGATCATCAACGACCAACTGCCACCCGGGGTGACCATGTCGGCCTCGAGCAAGGCACGCCTGACCAACAACGCGGTTGAAGGCACGGT
>CAUZJR010000230.1:0-8464 GCA_963580005.1 Planctomycetota bacterium | reverse complement strand
TTCTTGGCCTTATTCGACATGAAGTACAGGGGCCGTTCCCCCTGCGGCGTGCCGCCTGACAGCTTGCCCGCAGCCTGGCGCTGCTCGGCAATCCACTCGACCAGTTGCTGCAGCATCGGGCCGGACAGCTGCATCTGCAACGAACCGTCGCTGTCGGGCCACGAGGTCAGCCCGACCGCCTGAAGTGAAGCCGTCAGGCCCTCCGGGCTGCCAGCAGGCACCGGCCAATAACAATCCTCGTCAGGACTCCAGACCAGGATCACCCGCGAACCATTCCGAGCCGCGATCTGATCGAGGATGGCCTGGGTCTGGGCCGGGTTCTTCAACACGATCGGCAACGCCGCGGTCGCCTGCCGGTTTCCCGAAACAGTTTTGGCCATCTGCTCGCTCGCCAGCCGCTTGCGAGTCGACCGGGCTCGGTCGACAACCCTGAGATTCGAGTGATACCGGGCCAGTGACAGCATCCGGCTGCGGGGCGAGGTCCCCCTCATCGGCTTCACCAGCACAGCGCGATCGAAGTCCGCCTGCGACATCGGCACCAGGCGACCCAGAGCCGCCTGGTCGTCCTGGGCCAGATTCAAGACCTCGATGAACTCGTCCGCAAACCGGCTCAGCCGGGCCACTCCCACTCGCCCAGCAGCATCGGCCACCCCGGCCGGCTCAAGGTAACGCGGACGGGCCTGGTCCAAATCGACAAATGCCTTGCGAGCAATCTCGAGTTCGACTCGGACCCTGGCGTACCGATCGAGCAACCCGTCCAGCCGAAGGCACTCGACCCCCACGACATTCCGGTCCCCATACTCACTCGCAATCGACTCCAATTCGTCGCGGCGGCCGACCAGGTCTCCGTTATCTCCCGCCTCGGCATCGGCGACCCAGGCGTTGGCCCGATCGAGCACCCGTGCCGCGGCATCCAGCCGCAAGGCCCGCTTGAAGTCAGAGTCACTCTCGGAGAGCGCCACCGGTTGCGGCACAGACGGCTTCGAGTCGCGGGCACCTCCGCTCAACAGCAGCGCGACGCCTCCACCGACCAGGCCCAGCAGCAAGACCCCCGCCAGCAGGCTCCAGAGCAAAACCGTCTTGCGCGAACCTGACGCCCTGGGCTTTGACGAGGGGGCCTCTTGGTGGACCGCCTCTTGAGCCTCGTGCTCCTGGTACATGCGATCCCATTCCGAGTCGTCCTCGGTCGCCAGGTCAGCGGTGGCGTCGTGTGAAGAGACCCAGGCGTCGCCCAGCCCGTCGACCGTGCTCGCCGGCAGCCAGGGACCCTCCTGCGACTCGCTCACCACGTCGTTGGCCCGCAGCCGCCCCGTAGTGGCATGCTGCCGCAGATCCGCCAGGCCCGTGGGCCCGACAATCCGCTCGCCCCGCTTCACGAAGAACGACCTGGCCATTTCCAGCGACTCCCCCAACGCGGCCAGCCGATCATCTCGACCAACCGCTCGACGACCCTCTCTCTACTCGTCCTCGACACGCACCGCGGTGCCGTAGGCCATCATCTCCGCCGCACCTCCCATGATCACAGACGTCTGGAACTGCAGGCTGAGGATCGCGTTGGCACCCAGGGCCGCGGCCTTGTCCTTCATCCGGTCCAATGCCTGTTCGCGACTCTCGGACAACAGCTTGGCATACTCGACCACCTCGCCACCGACAATGTTACGCAGTCCCGCCATGATGTCCTTGCCAATGTGCCGGGCGCGGATTGTGTTGCCTGACACCAGGCCATAGGTCGCGGTCACTCGCTTGCCACTGATCTGCGGAGCCGTCACGACCAGGATGCTCGCGGCAGCCGACTCGGATTGCTCGGTCGTCACGATCTAGTCCTTCACGTCAGTGTATTTGTCGGTCTTGGCCGCCTTCAGCCTCTGGAACAACACCGTCACAAACAGGATGGTCATCCCAACCACCACGGCGGGCAATCCGACCTTCAGCCACCACGGAGGCTGCTTCTCGCCCTCACCACCACCATCACCATCACCAAAGACCAACTCGGCACACATCCAGTAGGCGCCCACGCCGTAGAGCAGCAGCAGGCCGACGATGACCAGCACCTGCCCGATACTCGCGCCCGATCGCTCTGCGTCACGACTCATGACAGACTCCACTTCGCCCATTCCACTCGGTCGCACTCACCAGGCAGCAGGCGACCGAAATCGACCGATCCTCCCGATCACCGCCATCCCCGGCCCGATTTCGGTACGATACTTTCGACAATCATACCCCGTCAGTCCTGCTCAGGACGACCCCCATCCGGAACCCCCGCGTGTCCTCCCGCAACACCCTCACCGCCCTCACCGCCCAGTGGCTGGTCCTCGCCCTGCAGTGCCTTCCGGGCTCCGCGGCCGAACCGCCCAGGCTGGCCGGCCCCTACAAGCTGCTGGCCCGAGACTTCACGGGCAACGGACACCGCGACCTCGCGGTGGGATTCCACGACCTGGGCCTCTTGAGCGTCGAGGAAGGCAACGGGCGAGGTGTATTTCGGCATCGTGCCATCACGCCGCTCCGCCCGCCTGGCCACAAGGCCCCGCTGAAGGGATCCTACAACCTCGCAGCCGGAGATCTCGACGGTGACCAGCGACCCGACCTGCTGGTCGGCTGCACACACAACCTGGTGCTGCTGGCCCGCAACCGCGGAGACGGGACGTTTGAGGCCAGGAAGTGGTTGAAGACCGTGAGTGACGCCAAGGGAGTGGCACTGGCCGACCTCGACCGCGACGGGTCACTCGACCTGCTCTACACCGCCCGAGGCACCGGCCGCAGCGACGACACCAAGACCGGACGACTGTATCTCAGTCGAGGCCTCGGCCGCTGGAAATTCGCCAAGCCCATCGTCCTCGAAGCAGGCATCTCGGCGTACTACGTCGAAACCGCAGACCTCAACGAAGACGGCTTCCTCGACATCCTCGTCCCCAACGAACTCGGTCGTACCGCCTCGTACTGGATTAGCCCCGGCCAGGCGATTTTCAACCACACTTCCCAGCTCACCCGGCAGACCGTCAACCCCTCGGGGTTCCGCATCAACGACGTCCGGGCCCGCGACTTCACCGGCGACGGACACCTCGACATTCTCACGGCCAACTGGTCCTCCTCGACCGTCTCGCTGTTCCCCGGTCGAGGTGATGGGACCTTCGGCAGCGAACGCCTGATGCCCGCCGGCAAGCATTGTGTCTTCTTCGCCGTCGCCGACTTCGACTCAGACGGTGACCTCGACTTCGCCGTCACGCACTGGACCGAAGACTTCGCCAGCGTGTTTCTCAACGATGGCAAGGGCCAGTTCCCCAACAGGACCGACATCAAGACGGCATTGGGCAACTACGGCGTGCTGGCGTTTGACGCCAACGGCGATGGACACGTTGACCTGGTCACCGCCAACTACCGGCACCGCAGCTACTCTCTGCTCGCCGGACACGGTGACGGCACCTTCGCCAAAGCGGTGACCACCATGCGGAGCTTTCAGGCCACGCCCTCGGGGTTTGCACTCCAGCCAACCGCTCGCTGACACAGCACACAAAACCCCTACGTGGTCGGCAGTTTTTCAAACACCACCACGTCGTCGCCGGCAACCTCGAGCCGCGCGCCCCAGTGATCGGCCAGCCACCGAAACGTCTGCAATGCAAAGAAACAGACGTGCGTCGGGTCGTTCCTGTAGTGCCACCTCGAGAAAGCCGCCTCGTCGAGCACTCGCTTCGTCATCACCCCCAACACCCCTCCGGGCCGCAGACAACCCCACAACCGCTCAAGCTCCTGACGCGGACGGTGCAGGTGCTCGACCACTTCCGAGGCGGTGATGAAGTCGTATCGAGTTTCAAATACCGACGCGTCGTCGGCATAGAACGCGTCGAATACACTCACCACATGACCCGCCTCTTCAAACATCACCGACAGCGTCGGTCCGGGACCGGATCCAAAATCCAGACCCCGGCTCCGGGGACGTAACCCGGCGGCGACCGGGTCGAACAACCGAGACAAGAACCGGCGGTAACGGAGGTCGTCCGGAGAATTCTGGTGCCGGTCGTAAACAGCCCGCTCCTGGGCCGCTCCCAAGAACGCCTCGGGATCGACAAACACCAGCCCGCACTCTTCACAGCGGAAGTACCGCCGAGAGTCCTCGTGGAACGAACGACCCTCGGCAAGCTGGCACAACCGGCACTCCAACGCTGACCCCTCAACACCCACGTCTCACCCTCTCACCGTCCACTCCCAGTCCGTACCGCAGACCGTCACACGTCAGACGTCAGACGTCACGTTAAATGGCAGGGGCGGCACAATCCAGTTCTGGCGACCCGGTCCTGGACTGTGTTCGTCCAGTTCGCTTCGCTGCAGGGGCACGCTAGGATACGAGCCTCCGGTTGCCTCCCGAGGTCCGCTGTGCTGAACCGCCGCGTGCTGCCACTTGTGGTCAGCGGCTGCCTGGGCCTGCTGACCTGTCTGCAGGGGGCAGAGCCTGCCGAGGGTGAGACGGTTCGCACCTCCGGCGGCCAATCCGACGACTGGACCAACCGGAGCTACAAGCCGTCGGACCTCTGGGCCTACCGACCGCTCCGGCGTCCGACCCCACCCGCAACGGCACCGCACCCGATCGATGCCTTCATCCTGGCGAAGCACCCTCGTGGGCTGCCCACCGCCCCTCCGGCAGACCGTGCCACGCTGATCCGTCGCCTCACATTCGACCTCACCGGCCTGCCTCCCACACCCGCTGCCATCATCCACTACAGGCTCGACCGCCGACCCGACGCCTACCGCCGACTCGTCGAGAGACTGCTCGCCTCACCCCGCTACGGCGAGCAGTGGGCTCGGCACTGGCTGGACGTCGTCCGCTACGCCGACAGCTCGGGGTTCGCCAACGACTTCCTGCGTCCCAACGCCTGGCGATACCGCGACTACGTCATCCGTGCCTTCAACACCGACAAGCCCTACGACCGCTTTGTGCTCGAACAGATCGCCGGCGACGAACTGAAACCGGACGACCCCGAACACCAGGTGGCGGTCGGCTTCCTGAGAATGGGGCCCTGGGAACACACGGGCATGTCGGTGGCCCGGGTCACCCGCCAACTCTTCCTCGACGACGTCACCAACTCCGTCGGCCAGGTCTTCCTGGGGCACGTATTGAGATGCGCGAGGTGCCACGACCACAAGTTCGACCCGGTCCCCACCCGCGACTACTACTCGATCCAGGCCGTCTTCGCCACGACGCAGTTCGCCGAGGTCGACGCGGAGTTCCTGCCCTCTGAAAACACTCGGGGCTTTAACGCCCATCGCAAGTACCACCGGCTCCGCGCCGACGCCAACGGCCGCATGCTGGCCGGGCTCCCGGCCCGCCGCGTCACTCCCAACGACTTCGGCCGCCACCGGCTGGGCCGCAAGTGGCGAGTCCTGTTCAACTGGGCCGCGGACAGCTACCGCCCGATTGCCCTCTCGGTCTACAACGGACCCGGCACACCCAGCCGCCGGGTCTTCTCGAGACAGAAACCCGTGCCACTTCCGGCCCGGGACCGCCCCCGGCACAGCTCGGTCCTGGACGGAGGAGACGTGTTCTCGCCCGGCGATCCCGTCACGCCGGGCGTAATCTCGGCCACCGGCCTCCCTGCCACAATCCCCACCTCCTTCGGCGGACGACGTACCGCCCTGGCTCGCTGGATCACTCACCCCGACAACCCGCTGACCGCACGAGTGATCGTCAACCGGATCTGGCAGGGGCACTTTGGCCGCGGACTGGCCGCCCACGCGAACAACTTCGGTGCCAGCGGCAAGCCGCCCACTCATCCCCTGCTGCTCGATTGGCTGGCGTCGGAATTCACCGCCCATGGCCTCTCGATCAAGTCCCTGCACCGACTGATCGTCAGCTCCTGGGCCTACCGCCGCTCGAGCACTCATCCCGACCCCACGACTCTCGCTCGACTCGACCCCGACCACACCAGCTACTGCGTCTTTCGGCCACGACGGCTGGCGGCCGAGGAGATCCGCGACGCGATGCTGGCGGTTTCCGGAGAACTGAATCCGAAGCCCGGTGGCCTGCCCGCTCGACCCGACATGAATCTCGAGGCCGCACTGCAACCCCGGATGATCATGGGCACCTTCGCACCCAGCTACGTCCCCGATCCGCTTCCCGAACAGCGGAATCGCCGCACGATCTATGCGTTGAAACTGCGAGGGCAGCGGGACCCCTTCCTGGCCACGTTCAACCAGCCGGGTCCCGACTCGTCGTGCGAACGCCGCGACACCTCCAATGTCACGCCCCAGGTGTTCGCCCTGTTCAACAGCCGCGAATCCTCGGACCGCTCACTGGCACTCGCCGCACGATTGCTCGAGGAGACCGATTCGGACCACCAGGCCATCGACCTCGCGTTTCAACTCACCTTCGGCCGCCACCCCGAAGCCGCCGAACAGGCTGCCGCACTGGCCCACTGGAAGAACTCAATCCGGCTGCAGGCCCAGCCACCCGCAAAACCGCAGACGATGCCGACCACGATCACGCGACGGGCCAATGAAGAAAACACCGGCGAGGTGTTCACCTTTACCGAGACGCTGTTCGAGTACCGCGACTACGTGCCCGACCTGCAACCGCACCAGGTCGACGCACGGACCCGCGGACTGGCCCAGTTGTGCCTGGTTCTGTTTAACGCCAACGAGTTTCTCTACGTCCATTGATCACCGGCACCAGCCCGAACGAGCCCCATGTCCCGACGCACGTTCCTGCACGACCTGTATGGCCTGGGCGCCAGCCTCGGCAGCGTCGCCCTGACCTCAATGCTCGCAGAGACCGCCGCCGCCGCCCCGCGACCGCACCACGCCAATGCACCGGCCAAGCACTGCATCTTCCTTTATATGGAAGGCGGTCCGTCGCACCTGGACACCTTCGATCCCAAGCCCAAGCTGGGACAGCTGCACCTGAAGGAATTCCAGCGTGGCGGCGAAGAGCAAAGCGCGATGAGTTCGGGAAAGAGGTACTACGTAAAGAGCCCCTTCACGTTTCGACAGGCCGGTGACAGCGGAGCGTGGATGAACAGCCGCTTCCAGCAGCTGGCCCATGTCGCCGACGAGATCTGCTTCTACCGCGGGCTGCAGGGGGAATCGGTTAACCATCCCACTGCCAACTACCACGTCAACACCGGGAACCGCTTCGGAGGCGACCCCGCGCTGGGTGCCTGGGTCAACATGGGGCTGGGCACCGAAAACTCAGACCTGCCCGGATTCGTCGTGCTCCCGGAACTCTCCTTTCCCCAGGGCGGGCCGGCCAACTGGTCCAACGGATTCCTGCCCAACCGGTACCAGGGCACGGCCTTGCGGCCACAAGGCTCGCCGCTGCTGGACATCACGCCGCCCGCGGCCATCACCGGACCACAACAGCGCAAAAACCTCGACTTCCTGGCAACACTCAATCGCCGCCACGCCAAGCGGCACCCGCAGCACGACGAACTCGAAGCCCGCATGCAGAACTACGAACTGGCATTCCGCATGCAGACCCGCGTCCCCGGCCTGGTCGACCTCGGGCAGGAAACCCGGGCCACGCACTCGCTGTACGGGATCGGCCAACCCCGCACCGACAACCTCGGACGCCGCTGCCTGCTGGCCCGTAAGCTGGTCGAGGAGGGTGTCCGCTTCGTGCAACTGTATGCCAGCACCTGGGACAGCCACGACTACATCGCCCGGGCCCACGGGTCACTGATCGACAGCGTCGATCGCCCGATCGCCGGGCTGATCACCGACCTCCGCCAACGAGGTCTGCTCGATGATACGCTGATCGTCTGGATGGGCGAGTTCGGCCGAACCCCCGACAACGGCATCCGCGGCGGGATCAAGTACGGCCGAGACCACAATCCCAACGCGATGGCAGTCTGGCTGGCCGGCGGAGGTGTTCGAGCCGGCCACACCATCGGCGCGACCGACGACATCGGTGCCCACGCCGTCGAAGTGGTCCGACCAATGCAGGACCTTCACGTCACGCTGCTCAGACTGCTCGGCCTCGACGACGAGAGGCTGAGGTTCTTCCACGCCGGACGATTCAAACAACTGAGCCAGTTCGGCGGCAAGGTGATCCAAGAGCTGATCGCCTGAGACAACGCAGCCACCCCGCAGCCACCCCGCAGCCAACACAGGGCCTACTCCACCAGCTGCCAGCCCTGCTTCTCGGCCAGCGACTGGCCGCCTGGCGGCGGAGCAAATGTCCAGAAGTAACACAGGTCCTCATCGCCGGTGTTGAACGTCTGGTGCTCGACTCCCTGGGGGATATAGACCACCATCCCCTTGCGGACCGGGAATTTCTCGTCGCCCAGCCGCAGGGTGCCCTCCCCGCTGACCACGTAGTAGATCTCCGACGCATCCGGATGGATGTCGGTGTCGCACTGCTCACCGGGATGCAGCCACCACAGCCCGGCCGCCATGTCCGCTGCGTCGCAGCTCGCCTGAGAAATCAGCCCCTGCACCTCTCGAGACCCATCCAACGCCGCGTAGCGGGCCACCTCGC
>CAUZJR010000229.1:0-8472 GCA_963580005.1 Planctomycetota bacterium | reverse complement strand
CGAGGAGGCCGTCGCCGAGCACCCGGCCACGCAGAACGGCCGCTAGGGAGCCAGGAACTTGGGATACGACGTCGACTCGTACTTGAGCTCCTGAGCCTTCCGCAGGTCGCTTCGGTACAGGTCCAATCGCATCCTCGACTTGTAGCATCCGGCTCGCATGTAGTAGGCGGCTCCGAAGTTGGGATCGAGGCGAATGGCCTGGTTGAGATCACTCAGGGTGTTCTCCGAGTCTCCCTTGTCGCTGTACGTGTCGGCGCGATGGTAGTACGCCTTGGCGTAATCGGGCCTGAGCTGAATGGCCCTGGTGTGGTCGGCAATCGCCCTGGCGTGCTCGCTGTGGTTGTTCAGCAGAATGCAACCCCGTGCAACATATGCCTCGGCAAGAGACGGATCGATCTCGATCGCCTCGCCGTAGAGCCTCAGGGCTCGTTCGTCGAGACGGTCTGAGGCGTTGGAATCCTTGGTGGTCGCCGAGACCGCCTCGGCCGTCAGCCCCTCGTGGAACTTCAAGAAGGCGCGATCCCGCTTGGGCAACTTGCTCCTGTCAGTGCTGGTCATGCTCTCCACGATCCGGAGAGCACGCCTCTTGTAGTCCACCAGGTTCTCTGAATCACCCGCCCCGGTACCCGGCGGAACCGGTTTCAACGACGAATCGACAATTCTCATACCGGCCACCTGGTCGTCTGGGGATGCCGCCACATCGGAGTCCGCACTCGGTGCCGATTCGCCACCACCGGTGCCCGGCACCCGCGCCGATAACTCGTCCATCAATCCGCGGTGATCAGCCTCCTGGAATGCAAACACCCCCAGCAGCAAGACGACAAAACTCCACGAGGCCACAGCCTGGCTTCGCCCTATCGCTCCGAACACCAACGAGGTCGGGATCGTCACAGAAATCGCAACCAGGCAACCGAACAAGACCCCCTCGAGCGCCTGAGACTCGCTCTCCCAGCCGCTGCGGTACCAGGTTGCCAACGCAAAGATGCAGTACAGCCACATGGGCAGACGCCACACCGAGAGACGCCTCCGGGATGTGTCAGACTCCAGGGACCTCACCGGGACAGCCGGGCCCGACGACTCTACCGGCCTGCTGTGAGAGTCCGACAGAGCCGAGCTTGCGGCAGGCGCCATTTCCCGGAGAGCAGCTGCCGGCTGAGCGGACCGGGCCGCGGTCAACGCCGAAACGCACGACGGACACAGTGACCGGCCGTTCCGCATCCTGATCGACTCGGCAGCCACCAGCCAGGTGCAGCCGTCGCAGACAATCGCTTCGAAGCTCCCCGACTCATCAGCAATCGGCTCAAGGACAACCGGCTCGGCCGCCTCAACGGCTACCGAATCCAGGCTGTCCGGCGACTGCGGTTGCGGCTCCTCATCAGGCTCTGCATCTGGAGACTCCGCCGGGATCCGAATGGCCTTCCAGGTCACCGAGACGATCGAGAGCAGAATCGCCATCGGCAGGACTCCGCCGAAGTGTTTCCAACCCATGGCCAGAGAAAACAGCAACCAGAGAAACAACTCGAGCCCGCAGACCAGCACAGCAACGACTGTCCGTATCAGGCCCACCCTGAAACGAAAGATCGATCCTCAGCCCCGTCGACCCACAACACCCCCCTCGGCCCCATACTCTCTTTTCGTCCGAAGTCGCTGCGATTCCTTAGCAGACTCACCCCGCATCCGGCTTCGGCTTCGGCTTCGGCTTCGGCTCCGGTTTCGGCTTGTAGATCGTCGACCGGTCATCCAGCGGCAAGATCCAGACGTTTCGGAATCGGACCGCGTGACCGTGATCCTGCAGGAACACCGGGCCAGTCATCGTCTTCTTCTGGTTCTCGAAGATCGCCTTCAGGTAGCCGGTGGTCTCGTGGCGGTACGGATGATACACGCTCCGCGGCTCACCAAACCGGGTGTTCTTCTGAACGAGTTGCCCGTTGAGCCAGGCGGTGATCGAACCCTCTTTGACGATCTTCTGCTTGTCGTCTCGCCGAGGTGCCTCGTAGAGGATGTCGTAGACCTGCCACTGTCCCGGCTTGCGGGCCGCATTGACCAGCGGCTTGGAAAAACCGTACACAGCCCCCATATCCTTGTGCGTCAGTTCCTTCTTGCCGTGCGAAGCGATGATCTGCAACTCGTAGTTGCCGTGGATGTAGACTCCACTGTTGCCGGCACCCGATGCCGGCAGCATGAACTCGACATGGATCACCGCGTCGCGGAAGTGAATCGACGAGACCACGTGATTGGAGTTGTTCCCCGCCTTGGTCGAGACCAGCTCACCCTTCTCGATCGGCCAGTTGATCTTCTCGCCAGTCTTGGACAGGAACTTCGTCTCCGGCCCGCCACCAAACAGCACGGTTGCCCCCGCGGGCACCTCCGCCGGCAGCTTGTCCTGTTTCGGCTCGAACGGCGCACCGGGCGAAATGACCTGCCGCCGCCTCGCATCGGCCAGCCTCAATTCCGAGGCGTCGCGGATTCGAGTGGCCAGGTCGAAGGCCGGCTTGGCCTTCTTGGCCCGCTCGTGACGCTGTTTGGACTCATCAGCCAGCTTCTTCGCCGCATCGGCCTTCGACTTGGACTCACCGGCCAGCTTCTGAGCCGCCGACAGCTTCTCACGGGCCACCTTCAATCGAGCAGCCGCCTCATCCGCCGCCTTCTTCGCCTCGACCTGCAGCTTGTTGGCGGCATCGAACTTCTTCTTGGTGTCATCCGAGACCGTCTTGGTCGTATCCTCGGCCTTCTTCAACTCGCCCAGCTTCGGAGTTAAATCGTTGTGGAGCTTCTCGGCCGCGGCCAACTTCTTCCCGGCCTCCACCAGCAGCCTGCCGGCCACCTCGACCAGGGAACCGATCCGCTTCCGAGTCAAAGGACGGTCCGGGACCACGCTCAACTCGGCGTTGGCAGACTTCAGATCGGCGATCCCGCCGACACTGGTTCGCGTCTGATCGAGATACAGACGACGCAGAGTCTTAATCGACTTCAACTGCAACAGACCGGCGTCGGTGACCGAGGTGCCAAACAGGTTGAGCGTCTTGAGATGCGGCAGCTTGGTGAGACTCTTCAGGCCCGCGTCGGTGATCCTGGTTTCGGAGAGATCGAGGTGTTTCAGGGTCGAGATGCCCGCCAGGTGCGACAGGCCCGCGTCGGTCACCGCCACCCGCTTCAACAACACCGACACCACCTCGCGCATCGAACCGATGTACTGCAGGTGATCGTCCGCGACACCCTCGACGGCAAACCTCAGGTCAACCACCACGACCTTGCGTTGGGCGGTCAGGTACTGAACGCGGCCGCCCAGTTGCTTGATCCTCGCAATTGCCTCCTCGGGAGTCTTCACCGCCGTGTAGGCCGGCGCCCGCGAAACCGGCTTCTCGTCAGCCTCGGCAGCCCACACCGCCCGATCACCGAACACTCCGACCGAACAAACCAAAACCACCGCAGAGGCCACCGCAGCCCCCACCGCAGCAACAACTCGTCCCGAGGACTTCATCAAGATCTCCCCCTCTTCTGACGCTGCCGACTCGTCGGCAGACAGTTCAACCGAGCATCTCGGTGATCGGCTTGGCCTCCTTGTCGACCATCGGCATCGGTCGATTGCCCGGAGCCATGAATTCGGCGTGAGTGTCCATGCCCAGGGCCAGGCAGAGTGTGGCGATGAAATCGGGTGAGCTGACAGGTCGATCGGCGATCTCCGACCCGGGCGTCTTCCCTTTTTCGCTGGTCTTGCCGATGACCTGTCCGGTCTTCAAACCGCCGCCGGCCCACATCGTGCTCCAGGCCTTGCTGAAGTGGCCATTGCCATCTCCGGGCGTCCGTCCGAATTCGCCCATCCAGATCACCAGCGTATCATCGAGCATTCCTCGAACCTTCAGGTCCGAGATCAGCGTGGCCATGCCGGCGTCCATCCAGGGTGCCCGGTAGGAGATCGGTCCGGCGGCCCCGGCGTGATCGTCCCAGCCCCGGTGCACGATCTCGACAAACGACACGCCCGCCTCAACCAGCCGCCTGGCCAGCAGGCAACTGCGGCCGAACTTGTGCGTTCCGTAGGCCTGCTGCAGCCGTGCCGGTTCCTGGTCCACATCGAACGCCTCGGATCGCCGCGACTGCATCAATCGCACGGCCCGCCCGAAGGCCGCCTGCTTGGCTGCGACGGCTGGAGTCGCAAACTGCTTGGCAAATCGACTCTCGCTGCTGGCCAACAGCCTCAACCTCGCCTCGACATCACTGCCGGTCGGAGACAGGTTCTCGAGACCCTCATCCGGATCATTGACCAACAGCGGAGCGTGAGCGGGTCCGAGGTAACCCGGGACGTTGCGGTACAGGCGACCGCCGTCGTTGCGGTCGAAGCCGGCATCGATCGTGACAAAGGCCGGCATCTGGTCGCCGAGGTGGCTGACCTGCGAGGACGCGATGCAGCCGATCGATGGGTGCTCGAATGCCGAGGTCCGCTTGTAGCCGGTGTGCAGGAAGTACTTGGCGTCGTAGTGACCGTTGATCTCGGTCGTCATCGACCGCACCAGCACCAGGTCCTCCATCAGGGCACCCAGTTGAGGCAGGTGCTCGACGATGTTGATGCCCGGCACCGAGGTGGGTCTCGCAGCGAACTCGCCCCCCGGCTTGGGGTCGAACGTGTGCTGCTGGCTGGGGCCTCCGTCCATCCACAACAGGATGCAGGACTTCTTGCGAGGCCCCTCGATGCCCGAATCGGCCAGGGCCTCGAACCACGGCACCGAGACACCCGAGACCAGGCCGGCGGCCGTGAGTTTCAACAGGTCGCGGCGTTTGAGTGTCGGGCCGCCGCGGTTCGCTCTTCTTCTGATCATGCTCGCCATCATTCTTCCTTCGCTTCACTAGCGTGTCTGGCACCGGATCCATCCGGGTGTTGTCGTTGTGGAGGGAGGGGGGGGGTAGCCGGTCACCTCACCAGCAGGAACTCGCTGCGGTTGACCAGCATCCACAGCACCCCGTCGTAGGCCGAGTTGGTGTCCCCGGACTTCTCGACGAACTCGCGGGCCTCGGACGCCTCGAGCACACTCGGTCGCCGCGACAGCGTGCTGAGGTAGAGCCACTCGAGGGTCGCTGCGACCTGGGCATCGGGAGTCTTTTTCTGGAAGGCGTCGAGAGCCTTGCTGCGAGCCTGCAGGCGGGGGTGATTGATCATGGTCAGCATCTGGGCCACGCCGTGAGTGAACTCGGTGGCGTCCTCCTCGTTGATCCCGAATCGCCGCTGAAATTCCAGCCACGCATCTCCCACCGGCGCGGCCATGCCCACGGTGGAATCGCCCGAGGAGGTCCGCAGGTCCAGCTTCTCGTCGCCGTAGGCCCGCTTCAGTGAATCGAACAGCATGTCGGCGGTCATCAATCGCATCGGCATGCGACCAAACGCCGTCGTCAGAGCCTGTCGGGCTCGATCGTCGCCACCGGGGGCATAGCGGCTGGTCCGCTGGTAGACCTGCGAATTGCACACGCAGCGGAACAGGTGCTTGATGTCGAAGTCGGCTGCGGCAAATTCCCCGGCCAGCATCTTGATCAGGCCCGGATGAGAAGGCGGGTTCAGTTCGCGGAAATCATCGATCGGGTTCACGATCCCGCGTGCGAACAGGGAGAACCAGACGCGGTTGACCAGCGACCTCGAGAAGAATGGGTTCTCGGCGGTGGTCAGCCACTTGGCAAATGCGGGACGCAGGTCGTCGGCCCCCTTCACCTCGTAGGTGGCACCACCCAGGAAGGCGGCCTTGACGGTCTGGCCCTGGTTCTTGAACGCCGAGCCGGGAATCGAGATCTCGCCCGGCTTCTTACTGGCTCCCTTGCCAACTTCGATCTTGTTGAAGTCGCCCTGCGAGCGACCAAAAAACGCCGCCAATCCCCAGTGCTCACGCTGCGACCAGTCGCGGTACGGGTCATCGTGGCAACGAGCACACTGCAGTTGCACGCCCATGAACAGCGAGGCGACTGCTCTGGAGGTCCCGTCGGCACTCGTCTTGCCGCCCTCACCGACCAGAGAATAGAAGATCACCTGCGGACTCTTCTTGATCTCGCCGGTGACCGTCAGGATCTCGCGAGTGATCTCGGCCCACGAGGCCCCCTCGGTCAATCGCTTACCCATCCAGTCGCCCATCGCTCTCGCCTGAGAATACGGCTGGGTGCCGGCGTTGCCGCCCGAGGGCAATTCGGGCGGGCAGATCCACTCGCGCCAGGTCCGGCCGAACTGCCTGCCGAAGTCCGGCTTGCCCAGCAACAGGTCGATCAACCTGCCGCGACGATCCGGTTCCTTGCTGTCGAGGAACTCCGCCGCCTCCTGTGCCGTCGGCACCCGACCCGACAAGTCCAGGAAGGCCCGTCTCAGGAACGCCGCGTCGTCACTCCTGGCCACCGGCTTCAACCCGGCCGTCACCAGGAACCCGCCGATGTGCTCGTCGATGGCCGCGGCCACCTGCTTAGGCTCGTGTCGCTTGGGACCGGACAGCAGAGTGTCGACATCCTGCTGACGCTGTGACACGGTGGGCATCCCCGCGTCGATCCATGTCTTGATCCGGGACTTGTCTGCCGCCGAGAGCTTCTCGCGGTCGTCGCCCGAGGGCATGTTGTCGCTGGCAATCTGCTTCCACAGCTCGCTCGCCTGGGCACTCCCCTTCACGATCGCCGGCCCCGACTCGCCCCCCTTGAGCATCGCCGGCATCGTTCTCAGATCGAGACCGCCTTCCTGCTTCAGTCCCCCGTGACAGCCCAGGCAATTCTTCGTCAGGATCGGCAGCACGTCGCGCTCGAGCAGCGACTCCTCGGCCGCGTCGGCCGACACAGACCACGACGCCACCAGGCATCCCAACACCAGCAACAGACCGACACGCCTCGAGAGGTCAGAAATCATCAGGTCCTCATCCGGGGGCCACGCTGCCTCGAACTGATCCATCGGCCGTCGCCGATCAATCCCACGAGTCTCCCAATCCCCATCGCGTGCTGCAAGACGGCATCAGGCGATGATCTCGTGGATCGGCGCACCACGGTGCAGATCGATCCGTTTGCGACCCGGCACCTCCAGCCGCAACGGATCCAGTCCCAGCTGGTACAGCACCGTCGCATGCACATCGGTGACGTAGTGACGGTTCTCGACGGCGTAAAATCCCAGCTCGTCGGTCGCCCCGTGAGTCACCCCGCCCTTGATCCCGCCACCGGCCAGCCAGCAACAGAACCCCTGAGGGTGATGGTCTCGCCCGTTTCCCTGGGCCCCCGGTGTTCGTCCAAACTCGGTGCCGAAGACGACCAGGGTTCGCTCGAGCATCCCGCGTCGCTTCAGGTCCTTCAGTAGCCCGGCGATCGGCTTGTCGACTTTGGGCGCCTCGCGGTCGTAACGCTTCTTGATTTCGTTGTGAGCGTCCCACTTCCCGGCACTGCCAGCCCCGTGATACAGCTGCACGAAGCGGACCCCCTTCTCGACCATCCGCCGCGCGGCCAGGCACTGAATGCCGAACTCCCGAGACGCCTCCTGGTCGAGCCCGTACATCTGCTGGGTCGCCTCGGTCTCGGTCTCAAAATCCATCAACTCGGGAACCGCCGTCTGCATCCCCGCCGCCAGCTCGTAGGAACGGATCCGAGCCCGCAGCTGCGGATCGTCGGGGTACTCGACCCCCACCGCCCGATTCAGCCTGCCGATCAGGTCCAACTGGGCCGCCTGCTCACCGGCCGCTACACCCTGACCGTAAGGAGCCACAAACGGCAGCGGGTTGTCGGGGTCAGTCGAGAGCTTGACTCCGGCATGATGCGGGCCCAGGTAATTGGCTCCATGAGCAAACTCACCACCGCAGCAGCCACCGATCGAATGACCCATCACGATGAACTTGGGCAGTTGCTGGTTCTGAGAACCGAGCCCGTAGGAGACCCAGCTGCCGATGGTCGGCTTGGCCCCTTCGCGGACATGCTGGCCGGTATGCCAGGTCAATTGCATGCCGTGGTTGGGATGCACGGTCCACAGCGAGCGGACCACGGCAAGGTCGTCGGCACATTCGCCAATGTTGGAGAACCAGTCCCCCACCTCAAGGCCACAATCCCCGTAGGCGTGGTATCCGGTCTGCAACCCCATCAGGTCATTGCGTGCCGGCACCTGGCTGCCGGCACCTGCGAGGTCCTTCTCGCGACGCTCCTTGTCCAGGAACGCCGCAAAGGGAGTCTCCTCGAACGTCTTGCCGTCGTACTTGTTGAGTGCCGGCTTGATGTCGAAGCTCTCCATGTGGCTCAGGCCACCGGTCAGAAAGATCCAGATCACCGAGTCGGCCTTCGCCGGAAAATGCGGCTCGGCCTCCAGACGCGTCCCCCGGCCGGCTGCCTGCTCGGCCACCGCGTCCTCGTGCAACATCGCCCCCAGGGCCAGGCCGGTGAAGCCCATGCCGGTATCGGCCAGGAACGTGCGTCGCGACTGCTGGTTGGTCATGCCGGTCACCGGTGTCAGGTCGTTTCGAGTCGGGGAAGTGCGTCCAGGGTCATTTG
>CAUZJR010000228.1:0-8526 GCA_963580005.1 Planctomycetota bacterium | reverse complement strand
TCCCACCCGAGGAATTCGTCTGCCCGGTCGTCTGCCCGGTCGTCTGCGGCAAGTTCACAGAGTCCATCGAGCAGGCAGGTGACATCGTCGAGGAAAGCGGGGAAGCGGGGTTGGTTGTCCTTGGTCGAGTGTCCCAGCCGTCCGTGGGTGTCTCGGACGCGGTCCCAGATGTCTCGCGCGGCCGCCTCGGCCGCCTGCCGGTAGCGAGGCTCTGCGAGCACTCGAGCGGCGTGGGCCATCGCGGTGATCATCATCCCGTTCCAGGCCACCAGGATCTTGTCATCACGATCCGGAGCGATCCGTTGGCCGCGGACTTCCAGCAGACTGACACGGCAACGCTCGAGGGTCTCGGCCAGTTCCTTTTCGGCGAGTCCCAGCGTCTGGGCCGCTTCGGCCAGCGGCGTGGGTCGATTCAGGATCGTCGCTCCTTCCCAGTTCCCCTGCGGTGTCACCTGGTAGAAGTCACAAAACGCATCCGCCGCCGCTTGGCCCTCGCTCGCAACCAGTGTGTCTTTGACCTCGGCCTCGCTCCAGACAAAGAACTTCCCTTCCTCGCCCTCGCTGTCTGCATCCTGCGTGGCGTAGAAGCCACCTTCGGGGGAGGTCATTTCCCTGAGCACCCAGTCGAGAGTCTCACGGACGATCTCGCCGTACCGTGGTTCTCCGGTTGCCTCGTACGCCTCGAGGTAACAGGGGACCAGCAGCGCGTTGTCGTAGAGCATTTTTTCGAAGTGAGGCACCAGCCAGACGGCGTCGGTCGAGTAGCGATGGAATCCGCCGCCGAGTTGATCGTAGAGTCCTCCGCCGGCCATGCGGTCGAGCGTGAGGCGGGCGAGTTCGAGGCAGTCGTGGTCAGCGAATCTCGAGTGGCATTTCAAGAGCAGTCGGATGTCCATCGAGTGAGGAAACTTGGGAGCCGCTCCGAAGCCTCCGTGTTCCCGGTTGCCGTGGGCGAGCAGTGCCTGGCGCACCTGGTCGAGCACGGTGGCGTCGAGGCTGTGCTGCTGCGTGTCGTGCTCGGAACCGTCGGGGGCCTGGTCGGCCCCAACGACCCGGCCGACCTGGCGCACCGCCTGGGCCAGTTCATCTGCGGCCCGTTCGAGTTCATCACGGCGGGTCGTCCAGGCCTCGGCGACGTGCCCGAGGATGTCGGCAAAGCCCGGCATGCCCATCGCCGCGGCCGGTGGCCAGTAGGTACCCCCAAAGAACGGCCGTCCGTCGGGCGTCATGAACACCGACATCGGCCAACCGCCGCGGCGTGTCAGTAGCTGGACGGCGTTCATGTAGACCTGGTCGATATCGGGTCGTTCCTCGCGGTCGACCTTGATCGCGACAAACGAAGTGTTGAGCAGCCCGGCAATCCCCTCGTCCTCGAAACTCTCACGCTCCATCACGTGGCACCAGTGGCAGGCGCTGTAGCCGACCGAGAGGAAGATCGGCCGGTCGAGCTCTGCGGCCCGCGAAACCGCCTCGTTGCCCCACGGGTACCAGTCGACGGGGTTGTGGACATGTTGCAGCAGGTACGGGCTGGTTTCCTCGGACAGCCGGTTGCCGGGCCGCTGGCCTGGTGGTTGGGTCGATTCCGGTTCGGGAGTGCTCATGGGTGAGGATCGTAGGGGGTTGGTGGGCGAATGTGGAGCATCCCGGCCATCGAACTCGTGCTAGACTTTGAGAACCGAAGCGGGAGCGAGCCGATGCGCGTGATGCTGTTGAGTTTCGTGAGCGTCCTGGTCCTGGACCTGGTTCCGGTGTGCCACGCGCAGGTCTCGAGTCAACCGGCTGAGGGGGTACTGGAGACGATCACTTTCGATGACGAGGGGACGTCTCGCACCATCAGCGGTCGGGTTCTGGTCAAGGCGGTCGACGGAGGCCTGCTGGTGCAGGAACGGGACGGCCGCTTGTGGACGGTGACATCCGAGACGTTGGGGCGGCGTGAGTCCAGCGGTGCGGCGTTTCGTCCCGAGGAGTCCGCGGCACTGGGCAAGCGGTTGGCCGCCGAGCTCGACAAGAAGGTGGCTCGAGGATTCTATACCGTCAGCACGCGTCACTACACGATCGTCTCGTCGGCGGACCCGAGATTTACTCGCTGGGTGGGGACACTCTTCGAGAGGTTGCGGACGGCGTTTGTGGCCTACTGGAAGGGTCGCGGCGTGAAGCTGGCTGACCCTGAATTCCCGTTGGTGGCGATCGTGCTGAAGGACCGGTCCCAGTTTTCGAAGTTCGTCACCGTCGACGCGAAGCTCGACCCCACCACCGTGACCGGGTACTACTCGATCATGACCAACCGGATCGTGCTGTACGACATTGCCCGGATTCCCGGCCAGGCCCCTGCAGCGACGCCGGTCGAGATCCAGCGTCGGCTGGTGACGGCTCCCCAGGCCATCGCGACGGTGGTCCACGAGGCGGCTCACCAGGTGGCCTACAACTGTGGCATGAACCGCCGGCTGTCGGACAATCCGTTGTGGTTGGTCGAGGGGATGGCGGTGTTCTTCGAGACCCCGGACCTGCGGAGCCGATCGGGTTGGCGGACTGTCGGCAAGGTCAACCTGCCGCGGCTGGCCCGGTTTTCGGACTTCGTGCATCGTCGCCGCCAGGCCGGTTCGCTGAAGTCGTTGATCCGCAGCGACCGGCGGTTGCGGGACGGCAAATCGGCCGCCGACGCGTACGCCGAGGCGTGGGCCTTGAACTACTTCCTGCTCAGGACCCGCCGCAAGCAGTTCTCAGCGTACCTCAAGACGATCTCCGCCAAGCCGCTCTTGAGGTGGGACACACCCGAAATGCGGCAGTCGGATTTCGAGGCGGCGTTTGGTGACGACTGGGAGCAGCTGGACCGGGCATTCCTGAAGTACCTGGGTCGGGTGCGAGTCCGCTAGTTGCCAGCCTTTCCTCTACCCGAGGGTCTCTTCTACAATTGTCGCTGTGCCAGGGCGTCCTTTGCTCCGGCCACTCTCTCACCCGGCTGACTCACGGATCCCCGAACATGGCCAAGACGACCCGCAAGCTGAAGAAGGCCAACCACGGTCGCCGCCCCGCCAGTGCCAAGGCGCGGAAGGCCAAGCGGAAGAAGTACCGGACCTAGGCAGCCGACGTCGTGTCGGATTCCCCGTCCGCCCTCTTCATCGCTGCCGTGTGGCTCCACCAGAGTCTGCGGGGCAGGCAGCCGATCCCGGCGATCATCAGCTGGGTGACGCAGAACAGGCCCAAGGCCAGCATCACGCCTTCGGTGAACCCGTAGCTGTGCAGCCCGACGCCCAGTTCGTTGACCCCAAACCAGCTCCAGCTGACCGTGATGTTGCCCAGCACGGCGAGCACGGCCAGGCCGCGGTCCTTGATCATGCCGTCCCAGCGAGCGTGCAGGACCAGCGCGTTCCAGAGCACGATGATCAGCGCACCGTTCTCCTTGGGGTCCCAGCCCCAGAAGCGGCCCCAGCTGTCGTCGGCCCACAGGCCGCCCAGCACCGTGCCGACAAAGCTGAAGAACATCGCCGTGCAGGTGGTGCCGTAGATCGCTCGAGCCAGGTTCTTGCCGAGGGAATCCGAGAATGACGGGGTGCAGACGCCTCGTAGGATGTAGACGATCCCCAGCAGACCGGCCACGTAGGTGCTGGTGTAACCCTCGGTGATGCAGACCACGTGAGTCGCGAGCCAGAACTGGGTGTCGAGCACGGCGACCAGCACGGTGAAGGTGTCGCCGTCGCCGGCGAGGTTCTGAGCGATCAGCAGGGTGGCGAAGCCGGCGGCCGAGGCGATTACGTTGCCGATCCCCATCCGGTAGACCCGCTCGATGATGATCCCCGCCAGTACCGCCGCCCAGCCGATGAAGACCGCCGACGAGTAGAGATTGGTGACCGGCGGTCGTCCGGAAATGATGATCCGCGAGACCAGCCCGTAGGTGTGCAGGGCAAATGTCAAGTAGACCAGCCACACCGCGGCGCGGTTGAACCACTCGGGCTTGATCAGCCAGCTGAGTGCCACCAGCAGGAACACCATCACGTAGAAGGTGATCGAGAGGTAAAAGGGTTCGAAGTTGTTGAAGTGGTGCTCGAAGCGAGACTTCCATCCCTGGTAGTCCCTGGGGGCGTTCGCGAGGTACGACTCGCCCAGCTGTTTGACTTCCAGGTCGAAGGTCGCGTTCTCACCGGTTTCCCAGGCGGCGAAGATCGTCGAGAGTCGCTGGTAGCCGACGGGGGTTTCTGTCGAGAGTCCCTGCGGTCCGACGATCGGCACAATGACGGCGGCGACTTTTTGTGCGAGCTGGTCGAGTTCCTGCTGTCGGATCCGGCCGATCAGCCGTTCGCGTTCGCTGTCGCTCAGCTGGGCCATTTGGGTCCGGATCGACATCCGCAGCTCGGCCGGCGTCCCCGGCAGTCCCTGTCTCTGGGCCTGGATCACGATCGTGTCCAGCGCACGCTCCTCGACAATGTTCTCGAACGTCGGGTCGCGAGAGTCTCCGAAGCGGCGGACTAGTTCCGTGGCCAGAGCACTCGGCGAATCGACCTTCCACTCGGCGGCCGCCTCGCGGGACCACGCTCGCAGCGATTCCAGGGCCAGGGTCTGCCACTGGTGCTCGGTCGAGGGCACTGCCAGCGGCAGGTTGGCACCCTCGGTCGTCAGAGACCTCAGCCGCAGGATGCCCGAGATTCTCTCGAGCGTGACATCGGTACCGGGTTCCAGCAGCGAGTGGGCGGCACGCAGTGACAGGTAGTGCTGCAGCCGGTTGTGCAGTTCACGGAGCTTTCTCTGGTACTGCGTCATCTCATCGGGAGGCGTCTCCATCGCCTTGGCAAGCTGGGTGCTGTATTCGCTGGTCTGGCCGGGCCGCGGGTGCACGTGCTCTTCGAATTCACTGAAGGAGAAGCGAAATCCCTTGCGGCGTTCGAGACCGAGAACGGCGAGCACATCGAGACTGTCGATGCGGAACACCTTGTGCTCGCCCGAATCGGCCGATTGAGTGATTTCGTCGAGCAGCCAGCGGATGGCCGGCTGGGATCGTCCGCTCTCGTCGCTGTAGCTGTTGCGACCCGAGATGACCCGCAGGCTGTTTCGGGCGAGCGTATCGAAGGGCTTGACCCGGCCTTCGAAGACGACCGGAAGCTGGCCGAAGGCGTGGATGTCGGGCAGGTCGGCGCCGGCACTCGGTGGTCGGGCGGCCGAGAGGATCGAGAAGGTCGCGAGCAGGAGCACCGAGAGCGGAACGAGGTTGCGAGCCTGCTGGTACCAGGGGGTTGATTGAGTGGGCAGCGCGGGTGAGAAGGCATCCGATTCGGGCGGTCCCGGCGGCGAGGCTAGAGCAGCCTGGGCCGCGGCCAATTCGGCGACCGCGGGTGCCTTGGGAGGCGAGTCTACCGGCGGGGTCGAGATGACTCCCCGGTTGCGCCGATTCTGGAAGCGGATCACGGCGAGGCTGAACTGGTAGAACATCCCGATGCCGACGATCATGCAGGCGACGTAGGGGATCATCCAGCCGGTGTTGGTCACCACCTGCAGACCGGTCTGCTCGACTCCATCCTCGCCCCGGTTGACCGACGACTGGTAGAAGGTCTTGCCGTCGAACCTCAGCGGGTTGTTCATCCAGATGTGGACCTTGCGGTCGACCGAGCCGTCAAACGCGACCAGTCGGACATCCGAGGAGTAGTTGCTGGCGGTCTGGGTGCCGATGTACTTGTCGAACCGCACGTCGGCGAGGTGCAGAGAATAGGGCACGTAGGTTCGCTTGAACCTCAGCGTGACCTCGTAGCTCTTGCCGTCGACTTCGATCGACTGGGACTTCAGGTGCTGGCTGAAGAGGTATCGCCCGATTTTCTTATTGCCGTCCCGCAGCACGGCTTCGACCGTAGAGATATCGATTTCTCCACCAACATCGGTCCCGGTCCCTGCGCGTGCCTCATCGATTTCGACGAACCGTCCGGCACCCTCGAACCGCGTGTCGGGTTTCCGGAGGTTGTGAGGCGGCATCGAGTTCTTCAGGTGCTTTTCGATCTCGATGGTGAACGGCAGGTCGGGGTGCTCGATGACGCGGTCCGTGTCACCGCGATCCAGGAACTGGGTCGCGACGCCTTCTTCGGTGAGCGGCACCACGGTGACCTGGTTGTGGTCCTTGGGCGAGGTATCGACGACGGCCAGTTCGATGGCCCGGATGTCGTGTTCAAAATCGACCGTGTCACCCTCGCGGATGCTCATCTGCCCTTCGATGGCCGAGACGCCCACGAGCAGTTCGTTGTACATGATCAGCAGCACGCCCACGTGCAGCAGCACCACTCCGGCGCGGCGGCGAAAGACCATCACGCACCCGCACAGCAGTATGCCTCCAGCGATCAGGCCCTGGGCCAGTTGCCAGAGAATTCTCAGCGAGGGCCATTCCTGCAGCAGCTGGTTTTCCCGGCCGCTTTGCATCGAGCCCCACATGATCACCGCGGCGGTCAGGGCCCCACCGATCCCGATCACCGCCAGGCCCGACGACAGGCGACGTCCCTTGGCCTGGATCTTGAAGCGGATCGCGTGAGCGGCCAGCAGGTTGATGGTCATCGCACCGCCAATCAGCCAGCCGCCGGGGAACGGGAACCCCTTCCCCTTCTCGATGTCGGTCATGCCCTCGAGCCAGGTGCCCATCAGGAACGACTTGGGGAAAAAGACCCGCCATTCGATCCAGGCCACCGGGGTCCGGAAGTAATCCCGGACGACCTCCCAGATGTCCTTGTGCACCTGGGCCAGCGTGCCGGCCAGTACCAGGAAGATGGCCATTGCGAACAGTGAGACGGCGATCTTCAGCGATGCGATCGGCCGGAGAATGGCGACCATCCGCGGACCCAGGGACGGCGTTGGCACGTCGTCGGGGGTCGAGATCGCCTGGCCCGAATCCAGCGCTAGGTCGCTCGGCAGGGGATTATTCTCCATCGGAAGCTCCCGACGCTTGAAATCGTGATGAATTGACAAACGACCTGAAGTCTTCGCGGCTGCGATCGGCCAGGCGGTTGGGAGCCGCGAGCTTGAAGAACCAGGTCAGGCCGCCCGACTCGACAATCGTACCCAGAATCGTGTCACTGGGGCCGACCAGTTCGAGGTATCGGCCGTTGATCGATCCGAGGGTGATGGGTTCGAAGAGATCATCGAGGTTATCGGAATCGACGGCCTGCAGGGCCACCTGCTGTCTCCAGCGGTTGACGTTCAAGAGCAGGAAGCGGGGGCTGGTCGGCAAGGCCGTCACGGTGACCTCACCCGACTCGGCCCCCTCACCGAACTCGAATGCCGCCTGCCTGCGGATCGTAATGCCGCTGCGAGTGACCTCGAGTTCACCAGGCCGCCACGAGTCCGGATTCTTGTAGCTCAGGCGAGGCGTGCCGCCCGGGGGACGGGATGGACCTGCGCCGGGACCTGTGCCGGGACGGGGTCCCGGCGGCTGTCGCGTACCACCTCCGGCAAACGGACCCATCATCGGCCCGCCGCTGCCCAGGTGACCGACCATGCGGTTGACCACGATCGCCCGCTCGTCTCCCAACTCCATCGACGTGGTTTGCGAGGCGAGCTGTGAGGTGGTGAGGTCCTTGAGCCGGAGTTGCTTTCTCCAGCGATTGACGTTCTGCAGCAGGTAGGCCTCGAAATTGTCCGCCGGCAGAGGCAATCGAGTGACACTCAGCTCCAGCGAATCAGAATCCTTGCCCAGCACCAGGGTGGCGAATCGCATGCCGCTGGATGAGTTGCCACCGGTCTGCTGCCAGCCGTCGGGCAAGATCCACTTCGGCTCACCGCTGTCGGTGTCGAAATGGACCGATTCCAGGAACTTGCCGAATGCATCCTGCTGGGCGGCGACGGGGCCCTTGAG
This sequence comes from Planctomycetota bacterium, assembly GCA_963580005.1. Taxonomy (GTDB): domain Bacteria; phylum Planctomycetota; class Planctomycetia; order Planctomycetales; family Planctomycetaceae; genus UBA8437. The sequence continues at coordinate 707 of CAUZJR010000228.1, read as the reverse complement.
ACCGGCGACCTTGAAGAACCAGGCCTGGCTGTTCGAGTCGCGGGGAATCATCGCCGCCAGCATCCCGTCGGGTCCCTCTTCGTGGTTGTCGGCGTAGACCTGCTCGGGCTTGGGGACCTGGTAGGAACCGATCTCGGCGTCGTAACATCCGCAAAGCACCGTGGCCAACACCGCAGCAGACACCGCAGCAGACACACAGGCGCACAGCGACGACGAAAGCGCGACACGCGTTCGTTGGGGAACGAAACGAGCCATCCGAGAGGGCCTTGAAGAGCGGATGGTGGAGGCAGTTGGTGGGAGATCCATGGTGGGACCGGCCGGAGCCGGTGTCGACGAGGACGACCCGATTATAGTCCACCGCCGAACCGCGGTGAAGCACCAGTCTTGACGCTGGCTCCACAACGGGAGCCTCACCACCGTCAGAGGCTTACTTCTTCTTCTTGACGGCTGGCTTCTTGGCTGCTGGCTTCTTGGCTGCTGGTTTCTTGGTAGCTGGTTTCTTGGTAGCTGGTTTCTTGGTAGCTGGTTTCTTGGTAGCTGGTTTCTTGGTAGCTGGTTTCTTGGTAGCTGGTTTCTTGGTAGCTGGTTTCTTGGTGGCTGGTTTCTTGGTGGCTGGTTTCTTGGTGGCTGGTTTCTTGGTGGCTGCCTTCTTGGCCCCGGCGGGAGCTGGTTCGGCCAGCAGTTTCTTGACGACGGCTTCGAGGTAT
>CAUZJR010000227.1:0-8540 GCA_963580005.1 Planctomycetota bacterium | reverse complement strand
CAGGCCGCTGGGAAGTCGACCCGGGGAGCGAGTTTTCACGGTGAGGATCACTCGGGGAACCGCTGGGGAGTGGCGATCACTCGCGGAGGGTACCTGGTCCAGTCGTTTGGCGACCCCGACTACAGGTTCCAGACCGCCTCGGTCGGCAAGTGCTTCACGATGGCCTGCCTGCAACTGGCGATCGACGAGGGTCGGATCAAGAGCGCCGACTCGCTGATCGGGGACTACTGGACCGGCAAGGGCCAACTCAATGGTCGCCATAAGCAACTCGACCAGGGACACCACCTCTTCCTGACCTTCAACCACCTGAAGACGCACCGCGGCGCGTTCCCGATTACCAACGGCTGGTCATGGCGAGCCGGCAAGAATTACGGCCAGCCAGCCCCCAAGTGGTCCAAGTGGACCGGCGATCCCGACAAGGACAACTTCGCACACGCCAAGCCGGGTACGGTCGGCTCGTCCTACAGCAGCGGCGGCTACTGGCGACTCGCCCAGGCCCTGACCGCCGTCTGGAACAAGGACCTCAAGGAAGTGCTCGATGAGAAGATCATGAGCCGGATCGGGATCCCGGCCGATCGCTGGGACTGGACGCCCGGGAAAGTGGTCCACGACAAGAAGACCTGGTACCCCAAGATGCCCGGCTACGGCGACTTTCTCGACCCCCCCTACACGATCCAGGGGCAGACGGTCCGAGGCGGACCCGGGTGGGTGGTCATCAGCGCCAAGGACCTGGCCCGCTGGGGACTGCTGGTGGCCAGCGGCGGATCGTGGAAGAACCGCAAGCTGATCAGCCGCATCCAGGGACATGGCGGAGGCAACGGCAGTTACGCCGGTGGCACCGGCGGCAAAGTGATCGGGTCGTTCGGCCGAGTCACTTCGACGTTCAACCAGGCCAAGATCCCCTGGAAGCTCTTTGTCCAGCCACCCAGCGCGGCGACCCCCTGACCCGCCTGCGGCGGATTGCCGACGCGACCTTCGCCCTTGACCACACTCTCGAACCCCGGCACACTCTCGCCCATTCCTGCTGCGATTCACCTCACCTCCACGGCAAGGACGCCGGGATGGCGCTGCGACTGCGACACCTCATCGAATACGTCATCTTCCGCTCGGTCGTGGCGGTGGTGCACGCGATGCCGTTGTGGACCATCGACCTGGGATCCCGCGTCGGCGGGTTCTGCATGCACCGATTGCTGCCCCGACGACTGACCCGCTACGAAATTGCCGCCGAAAACATCCGCCGAGCTCTGGGACCCGACGCCGATGTCGAGGACCTGATCGGCCGCATGTGGCGGCACCTGTTTCAGACCGTCGGCGAAGTGATCCACCTCCGCCATCGACTCTCGCGACACAACTTCCGAGACCTGATCCGCTTCCGCAATCAGCAGCAGGCGGTCACCGCACTGCTCTCGGATCGACCCGTGATCCTGCTCAGTGGACACCTGGGCAACTGGGAACTGGCCGTGTGGATCTTCGGCGTGTTCGGGTTCCCGATGGGCGTCGTCGCCCGCCGGCTCGACAACCCCTACCTCGATCGCTTCTTCCTGCAGTTCCGCAGCGACACCGGCCACGACCTGCTCGACAAGAACGGAGCCAGTGGCGAAATGGTCGATCGACTCGAAGCGGGCCGCCACCTGGCGATGCTCGGTGACCAGGACGCCGGCTCGCACGGCCTGTTCGTCGACTTCTTCGGACAGCCCGCCTCGACCTTCAAGTCGATCGCACTGTTGGCTCTGAGGTACCAGGCGCTGATCTGCGTCGGCTACGCCATTCGTCTCGAAAGCGACGACGGCCCCGAACGGTTTGAAGTGGGCTGCGCGGAACTGATCGATACCGCCACCTTCGACGGCTCCGATCCCGTCACCGAATTGACCCAAGCCTACACTGCAGCACTGGAACGCATTGTCAGGCGGGCGCCCGAGCAATACTTCTGGCTGCACCGCCGCTGGAAATCGAAACCCGATCCCCAGGGCCGACGCAGCAAACGAGCTCGCAGCGGACGATTGCCCTGGGCCGCCTGAGTCCCCCATCGGCACGGCGGCGTTGACGGGAAATCGAGTCGCGTCGAACATACAGGGCATGGCCGAAACCGTCCGCATCGCCGCACTCTCGGATATCCCGGTGGGGTCCTCGCATGAGTTCACCGCGGCGGGGCGAGTGATCGCACTGTTCAACGTCGACGGAACACTCCACGCTCTCGACGGTGTCTGCCCCCACGCCGGCGGACCGCTCGGACAGGGACAACTCGACGGCTGTGTCGTCACCTGCCCCTGGCACGGCTGGCAGTTCGACGTGACCAGCGGACAGCACTGCCTGACCGAAGCCATCCAACACAACTCGTTCCCCGTCATCGTCGAAGGCGACGACGTGCTGGTCGAACTGCCGTGAACTCCCCGACTCACGGTGACACGCTGATCGAGGTCGAGGCGGCCGCGGCCTTGCTGCGAGACGGCCGACTGGTCGGGTTCCCCACCGAAACCGTCTACGGACTCGGCTGCGACGCCACCAACGCACAAGCCGTCGCAGCCATCTTCGCAGCCAAGGGACGACCCCGCTTCGACCCGATCATCGTCCACCTCGCCGACACCACCCAACTCGAAACCGTCACCACAAGCCTGACCCCTGTTGCCGAATCGCTCGCCGGGGCCTTCTGGCCAGGACCGCTGACACTGGTCCTGCCCCGATCCGAATCGATCCCGCCAATCGTCTCGGCCGGATTGCCCACCGTCGGAGTCCGCGTCCCCGATCACCCGATCGCCCGGCGATTGATCGAGGCGGCCGGCTGCCCGGTCGCAGCACCCAGTGCCAACCGCTTCGGCTGCATCAGCCCCACCACTGCCGACCACGTCCGCAGCCAGTTCGGCGACCGCATCCAGACGGTGCTCGATGGAGGCCCGTGCCGTGTCGGGGTGGAATCGACTGTCGTGGATCTCACCGGGCCGCTTCCCACGCTGCTCAGGCCCGGCGGCATCACGCTCGAACAACTGCAGCAGGTAATCGGACCCCTCGAAGTCCATCGCGGGGTCCAGCCGATCGATCAGGCTGCAGTTTCGCCAGGCCTGCTGGCCAGGCACTACGCCCCCAGCACACCACTTGCCCTGGTTGACGCCATCAACCCTGCACCAGCACCACGAACCGGGCTGCTGACGCTCACGAAACCCCCGTCGCCTGAGGACTGGTCGCTGGTCGAAGTGCTCTCCGAAACCGAAGACCTGGTCGAAGCCACCGCGGGGTTCTTTGCTGCGCTGCATCGGCTGGATGCTGCGGGGCTGGATCGGATCGAGGCCGTCAGGTTGCCCGAAACCGGCCTGGGAGTCGCCCTCAACAATCGGCTGACGCGAGCTGCCGCCAATACTCCACGGGATCAGACGCCGGTATGATCAACACCAGGCACCCGACCCACGCCATGCAGAGCCATGTCATGTCTCGACTGAAACCCGCCCTGTTGTCATTCCTCGTCCTGGCCGCACCGCTGTAGGCCGACGATCCGCTCGAGAAAGCTCGAACCAAACACGCTCGAAGCCTCGAGAAACTCGACGACTCACGCGAGGCCGCCGCGGCCGGTTCATCAACCTGAGACCTCCCACCTCGGCCAATCTCTGGACTCCACAAATCCAGCAACGACTCCGAGGGCGACTCAACTTCTCCGGACTCGACTACATCAGCACCGCACTGCTGGTGATCAGAAAGACCGGGTGGTACCGGGTCGAATTGGCTGCCGCGGGCACCAGCCTGAAACTCAACGGACGCACCGTCTCGACCGGTCGCATTCAACTGCGGCAGGGTGTCTACGATGCCGAGATCCACACCACCACCTGGGGCGGTCCCTACCTGAAGGCCGCTCGAGTGGCCGTGTTTGCCGACGCTGGCAAGTCCGGCAAGACCAGCAATAAAAAGGACCGGCCGAAACCCGATGCTCGGATCCCCTTCGTCAACACCACCGCCGCCATCCGCGACTTCGTCAACCAGCGAATCTCAGGGCGAAGGGTCGAGGAGGTCACCGACTGGACAACTCGAAGGGTGTCGGTCCGAACCGATGCTCCCCGAGGCCGAATCCTGAGTGCCCCCAACGCGATCCCTTCACCCTTGCAACAGGACCTCTCGAGCCCTGAACTGCAGGATCTGCTCAAACAACTGCACAGGGAGCCGTCTGATGATGTGTTGGCGCCGTCCCACCCCCGCGACCATCAGCAACCTGCTCGGGCAGCAGGCTTCCCTCGACGTGAATTACGACACAAGAGCTGACACTCCTGGGCCGGCAGCACCCCCCGGCTATCGCCTCGACGTCAACCAGGTGCAGTTGGGTCACGGTGAGGCGATCTTCGATGCGGCCTGCCAGGCGGTCCGTCGCTGGGCGATGTTCGACATTGGCTGGGGCGAGGTGCTTGCCCTGGACGACGAGGGCCAGTCGTGCGTCGCCGGGGAACCGTTCGCAGGCCAGACGATCGCCGGGTTGTTTCGCCTTCCCGTGGTGTGGTGGCTGACCCCCTGCCGGATCGTCTCCACCGTCGACGAACAGAACCAGGGACGCAGTTTCGGGTTCGCCTACGGGACCCTGCCGGATCACCCGATGCGCGGTGAGGAACAGTTCCTGGTCCGGCTCGACGACGACGGAACCTGCTGGTACTCGATCACGGCCTACTCGAAACCCCGCCACCCCCTGACCTGTCTCGGGTACCCGGCCGTTCGACATATGCAGATGCGGTTTGTCCGCGACTCGCTGAAGGCGATGCAGGGTGCTGTCGAGCAGATCGCCAACTGACCCTCTGCCACTCGACCCGACTCAACACCGTCTCGGTCACCACCGCTCTCAAGGACCACGACCTGCGAGCATTGGATTCCATTGAATTGACCGATGTGGTGTAATTGGCCTCCGCGGTTTTCTGAGACGCTGCTCGACTTGGATTTGACGAGGTTACTGCTGATGCGCCGTCCCCGTACATGGTTCGTGCTGGCGTTTGTCGCCTACGCCCTGGTCATTCGGCTGATGCCCTGGCTGCTGCCTCGCATCGGAGTCGAGATTCCCCTGGACCGGATGGTCTACTACCCGTGGAACTTCTCGCCGATGATGGCACTGTGCCTGTTCGCCGGTGCCCACTTCGCACGTCGCGAACTCGCCTGCCTCTGCCCGCTGCTGATCATGCTCCTCAGCGATGTGCTGATCGGCCTGCTCAGCGGCAGCGTGCACAACGCGTTCTATTCCAACACGCCGGTTGTTTACGGAGCCCTGGTGGCCGGGACGTGCATCGGTTTTCTGCTTCGAGGTGAGCGGGCGGTGTGGAAGATCGGCGGATCGGCGCTGTCGGCCCAGATCCTGTTCTACCTGGTGACCAACTTCGGAGTCTGGGTCGGCACCGGCATGTACACTCCCGATCTCTCGGGCCTGGTCACCTGCTACACCGCCGCACTGCCGTTCTTCCGCAACTCGCTGTTCGCCCTGGCGGTGTTCACGCCGATCGCATTCAGCCACTGGGCCCTGCTGCCGGAACTCAAGCCGGTTCCGGTGCCCGTTGCCCGCAACGACAGCTGATTCGAGAGCCATGGCCGGTCGCCGGATCGTCTCGCTACTGCCCAGTGCGACCGAGATCGTTGCCGCACTCGGTGGACTCGATCAACTCGTCGGCCGATCGCACGAATGTGACCACCCCGCCGAGGTCGAGTCGCTGCCGGTCTGCTGCCACCCGACACTCGACATCCAGGCCTCCGGACAGGAGATCGACCGCCAGGTCAAACAACGACTCGCCCAGGCCGTCTCGATCTTCGAAATCGACCACGACCTGCTCAGTCGACTGCAACCGGACCTCGTGCTCACACAGGACCAGTGCGAGGTCTGTGCCGTCAGCCTCGAGGACGTCCAAGCCGCGCTGGGCCACTCAACCCAAGTCGCCACACAGGTCCTCTCTCTCGCCCCCTCCCATCTCGCCGAGGTCTGGCAGAGCGTGCTGAGTGTGGGTGAGGCTCTGGGACATCCGGACCGTGCCTCCGAGATCGTCTCCGGCCTGAAAGACCGAATGCAGGCACTGGCACGGACCGTCGAGGTCGCCGCCGGAGATCTCAGCCCACGCATCGCCTGCATCGAGTGGCTCGAACCGTTGATGGTCGCGGGCAACTGGGTTCCGGAGCTGGTCGAGTTGGCTGGCGGAGTCGATGTGCTGGGCACCTCGGGAGCCCACTCGCCGTGGATCAGCTGGTCCGACCTGGTCGCCGCCGACCCCGACGTGCTGGTGCTGATGCCGTGCGGGTTCGACATCGAACGGACTCGGACCGAATGGGAGACGCTCGAGAATCGTGCACAGTGGCATCAGTTGCGGTCGGTTGCCGAGGGTCGGGTCTTCATCACCGACGGGCACCAGTTCTTCAATCGACCGGGTCCGCGGCTGGTCGAATCGGCCGAGATCCTCGCCGAGATCCTGCACCCGGGCCGCTGCGATTTCGGGCACCATCCCGCCGGCTGGCAGCCCGCCTAGCCTCGCGTGGCGAAGCCGGGATCGGCCCGATACGATGACACCGCGACGTCCTCTCCGGCGATCTCCTGTCCCATTCGAGTCCATCATGATCCACCGCCCCGTACTGCTTTGCGCCTGCCTGTCCCTGTCACTGCTCTCAGCCGCCCCCGACGCACTCACCGCCGCCGGCCGTGTGGTCACCGTGGCCGGCAACGGCCGATCGGCCTACACCGGCGACGGGGGACCGGCGTCTCGAGCCACCATCGGCGGCCCCTTTGGCGTCTCGCTGGGCCCCGACGGAGCACTGTATGTCTGCGAAATCGACAACCACTGCGTCCGCCGCATCGATCGCCGCACCGGCCTGATTTCCACCGTGGCCGGCAGTGGCAAACCGGGTTATTCCGGAGACGGAGGCCCGGCCACCAGCGCGACCTGCAACGAACCCTACGAGGTGCGATTCGACTCAGTCGGCAACATGTACTTTGTCGAGATGAAGAACCACCTGGTCCGCCGCGTCGACGCGCGAACCCACACGATCAGCACCGTGGCGGGGACCGGAAAACCCGGTTTCAGCGGCGACGGCGGGCCCGCCACCAAAGCCATGCTGAAGGTGCCTCACTCGATTGCACTCGACGACCGAGGCAACCTCTATATCTGCGACATCGGCAACCACCGCGTCCGCCGCGTCCACCTGAAGACCGGAGTCATCTCGACGCTGGCCGGTACCGGTCAGAAGCAGCCGACACCCGATGGAGCTTCACTCGAGGGCACCCCGCTGAATGGTCCGCGTGCATTGGACTACGCCGGTGAGGGCCAACTGGTGCTGGCCCTCCGCGAGGGCAATGCCGTGTACCGCATCGATCTCGATGCCAAGACCCTGCACCACATCGGTGGGACCGGTGAGAAGGGCTACAGCGGGGATGGCGGGGATGCGAAGGCCGCGAAACTCAGCGGCCCCAAGGGCATCGCCGTCGGACCGCATGGCGACATCTACCTGGCCGACACCGAGAGTCACACGATCCGGGTCATCCGCAAGAAGACCCGCACGATTCACACTCTGGTCGGGGATGGCAAGATGGCCGATGGCCCCGACGGACAACCCGCCGGCTGCCGATTGGGACGGCCTCACGGCATCTACGTCGACGCCAAGAGCCGGGTCTACATTGGCGACAGTTCGAACCACCGCGTGAGAGTGCTCGAAGATTCCGCGGCGATCGACTCGGCGGCGATCGGCTGGACAAGGCTGAAACTGGACGAGCGGTTTCGGGCCGAGGGGGTGGCCGTCTTCGACGTGAACCGCGACGGGTTCAACGACGTGATCGCCGGTGATGTCTGGTACGCGGGTCCGAAGTGGACCGTGCATGAAATCCGCAAGCCGGGCGACTTCGTGGCCGGCAAGGGCTACAGCAACTGCTTCGCCATGTTCGGCTGGGACGTCAACCGCGACGGCTGGCAGGATGTGTTCTACATCGGTTTCCCCGGCGACCCGTTCCACTGGTACCAGAACCCCGGTCGCAAGGGAGGACACTGGAAGCAGCACATTGTCTGGAGCAGCATCTGCAACGAGTCGCCCGAGTTCGAGGACCTGGATGGTGACGGGCGGCCCGAGCTGATCTTTGGTTCGCAGCCCGAGAGCCAGATGGGGTACGTGAGCCTGCCGGGTTCGAAGCTGACTTCCGGCAAGTGGCCCTTCCGGGCGATCAGCCGCAAGGGCGACCCGATGAAGAACGGGACCTTCAAGTACTACCACGGCCTGGGCATCGGCGACATCAACCGCGACGGGCGCACAGACGTGGTGATCCCGCACGGGTGGTGGGAGGCTCCGGCCAAGCCGACCGATGCGGCGTGGCGGTTCCATCCGCTGCACCTGGCCAAGGACGCCGCGAGTGCTCCGCTGAAGGCGGCCAACATCTACGTCGACGACTACGACCTCGACGGCGACAACGACCTGGTGATGAGCTCGGCTCACACCTTTGGCGTCTGGTGGTTCGAGAACACCGGTGGCAACCTGCGGCCGAAGTACAAGTACCACCTGATCGACGAGACGAACTCTCAGACCCACGCGATGGAGTGGGTGGATTTAACCGGCAACGGCAC
>CAUZJR010000226.1:0-8603 GCA_963580005.1 Planctomycetota bacterium | reverse complement strand
ATGGGCTTGGTGTCGTACTCGTCGCAGCCGGCCTCGAGGGCCTGTTCTCGGTCGCCGGCGAGTGCATGTGCAGTGAGGGCGATGATGGGCGTTTCGCGGGTCTTTTCGTCGTTCTTGAGCAGTCGGGCGGCGTCGAGTCCGTCCATGTCGGGCAGGCTGATGTCCATCAGGATGATATCGGGGTTCTGCTGCCTGGCCGCTTCAATCCCCTCGCCGCCGGTGGCCACGGCGATCACCTAGTGCCCCTTTCGTTCGAGGCGACGGGTGAGCATGATCGAGGATCATGGGGTTGTCATCGACGATCAGAATGCAGGCCATCAGCGGGGCACTCGCAGGTACGTCAGCCAGGTGTCGGGATGGGGTGTCGGGATGGGGTGTCGGGATGGGGTGTGGCGCGACGCACCGAGTGTAGTCGTTCGGGGAACGAAGAATTCAGAACACTCTTTCATCGGCGGTTCGGGATCTGTTTTCGATCCGGGACTCGGGTGACCGGTCAGTGTGGGGTGCGGTCGCGCCGGTTATTTGAGCCGTAGGATCCGTGCGGGTGAGACCGATCGGAAAGCCCGATTGCGCGGCACGGCCGGTCTAACCCACCGGAGGTCGCCAATAGTGCGGCGCGCAGGTGGGATTCTTGCCCTGCGATGCAATCCGGCTGACGATGTTGTAGGTGCAGCCGGTACCCCTCACCTTTCCCCTTCGGCTGCATGAGGACTTTTGCTGCCTTCCCTCCGTCGAGAAGCCTCACCGGCTTCTCGACGGTCCTCACACAACTGAGATCGGCACCTGTGAGTAGAGCCCTGCCGGCCAATTGGTCGGCAGGGCTCGTTTTCATTTGGGGACTGGCTGCGGAGCCTTGGGCGGAGGTGCCTGTCCCGGGCAATCTCTCCTCGATTTCTCTTGGGGACAGGCACCTTCGCCACGGGCTGCGGAGCCAGTCCCTGGGTCGTGGAGTGGCCGCGGCCGACCCGTGGCAGTATCCTCGGCCCTCTGCCTGTCACTCACAGCACTCAGAGAGCCGCGCACCGTGAAAATCGAACACCTGGCCTGGAATGTCGAGGACCCGATCAGCGTGGCCCGCTGGTACGTCGAGAATCTCGGATTCACGATCAAACGCCAGATTGACGCTCCGCCCTGGATCCACTTCCTGGCCGACGACAGTGGCTCGGTGATGCTGGAGCTCTATGGCAATACGGCTATCGAGTTGCCCGGCTTCTCGGAGATCCCCGCGATGGGGTTGCACCTGGCGTTGGTGACGTCGGACATCGAAACGGACATGGCCCGGTTGAGCGAGGCGGGAGGCGTTCCCGACGGGGAGATCAACACCAACGAAGCGGGTGACCGGCTGGGCATGATCCGCGACCCGTGGGGGTTTTGCCTGCAGCTGGTGCAGCGAGCGGTACCGATGATCTGAATGATCTGAATGATCTGAATGATCTGAATGATCTGAATGATCTGAATGATCTGAATGATCTGAATGATCTGAATGATCTGAATGATCTGAATGATCTGAATGATCTGAATGGTCTGAATGGTCTGAATGGTCTGAATGGTCTGAATGGTCTGAATGGTCTGAATGGTCTGAATGGTCTGAATGGTCTGAATGGTCTGGATCCTCTGAACTCGACCCAGGACACGAGCAGCGAGGCTGATGATGAGCGAGAGTGACTTTGCGGGCCGGCACGTGTTGATTACCGGCGGCACCCGCGGCATTGGCAAGGCGTTGGCGGTGATGCTGGCCGGGGAGGGTGCGAAGTTGTCGCTGAACTACGTGTCCCGAGCCGAGGACGCGGCGGTTGCCGTGGGCGAGGTGGAAGCGGCCGGAGGCCAGGGGGTGGCGGTGGCCGGGGATGTTTCGACACCCGAGGGAGCCGACGCGATCGTCTCGGCCGCCCGCGAGGCGTTAGGGCCGATCGACATGCTGGTCTGTTCGGCGGGTACCAGCAGCCCGACCCCGGCCGATGAGATCACCTGGGAGCTGTGGAAGCACGAGTTGAGCGTGAATCTCGACGGCACCTTCACCATGATCTACGCCGTCAAGGACGAGATGATCGAGCGAGGCTTCGGGCGGATCGTCACGGTCAGCTCGATCGCCGGTCTCCGCGAGCGGATGAACCAGGTGCCGTACTCGACATCGAAGGCCGGCGTGATCGCGTTGACCCGCTGTACGGCTCATGCCTGGGCCGGCAAGAACGTGCGGATCAACTGCCTGTGTCCGGGCCTGACCGAGACCGAGATGGCTCACACGCTCGGCGACGACGCCATGGCTCACATCATCGAGAACACGCCGATCGGTCGGATCGGCCAGCCCGAGGAGCTGGCATCGGTGGCCCGCTTCCTGCTCTCCGAAGAGTCCAGCTACATGACCGGCCAGACGATCGTCGCCAGCGGCGGTCGCTGCATGCTGCCGGGCTAGCCAGGGAACAGCGTGATGCCAGCCGCCACCGCAGCCGGTGAACTGCAGGTCCTCTACCAGCCCGACAGGCCCGAGCTGGGGTACTTGCCCGAGGGTCCGATCGATTGCGGTTCGGGCCAGATCAGCTGGGTCGCCATTCAGCATGGACCCGACACGCCGACCGGTTCGCTGTGCCTGCTCGATCCTCTCAGCGAGTTCAACCGCGAGGTGCCGCTGCCGGGTCGGCCGGGGTTTGCCTTCCCGACCGATGACCCGGACCTGTTCCTGGTCGGGATCGAGCGTCACGTCTGCCGTGTGCGGGTGAGCAGCGGTGAGTGCGACCGGATCAGCGACGAGGTGGATGTCGGGGTCGAGAATACGATCATCAACGACGGGGTCGAGTGCGACCAGGGGCTGGTCTTCGGCTGCAAGGACCTGGCGTTTGGTGAGCACAAGGCGGGGCTGTACTTCTGGCGCAGCGGTGATCAGCGGCTGTTTCAACTGCGTGATGATCAGCTGTGTTCCAACGGCAAGGTGGTCGGGCGTGAAGGGGACGGCCTGAGGATCTGGGACATTGACTCTCCGACCCGGCTGGTGGTCTCGTACCTTCTTGACCCCGACAGCGGGACCCTGGGTGAGTCCGAGACGGTGCTGGACCTGACCGATCTCCCGTTCTTCCCCGATGGCATGGTGGCCGGGCGATCGCCGGGCAGCGTGATCATCGCCTTTTACAATCCCGAGTCGGTGGAAGCCGGTGAGGTCCACGAGTACGACGTTTCCAGCGGCGAGCACCTGGCGACGTGGCTGGTGCCGGGATCGCCCCAGGTGACATGTCCGCTGATCTGGAAGTCTCCGGAAGGGGACCGGCTGGTGGTCACGACCGCTGCTGAGAACATGTCGGCCGAGAAGCGGGCCCGGTATCCTTTGGCCGGGTCGATGTTCGTATCAGACCCATGGGCGTGACAGGAGAAGGAGCAGGGCATGTCGAGCGAGTTGTGTTTCAAGACGGCCGTCGAGCTGGGCGGCCTGGTCCGATCCGGAGAACTCTCGGCCCGCGAACTTCTGGATGCGCACCTCGAGCAGATCCAGCGGGTCAATCCTCGAGTCAACGCGATCGTGACCTTGACCGATGAGTTGGCTCGCGAGCAGGCTGCTGCGGCCGACGAGGCCCAGGCTCGAGGTGCTGAGCTGGGACCGCTGCACGGCTTGCCGGTGGCTCACAAGGACCTGGTGTCGACGGCGGGGATCCGCACGACGTGGGGCTCGCCGATCTATGCCGATTTTGTGCCGACCGAGGACGCGTTGATCATCGAGCGGTTGAAGTCGGCGGGTGTCATCCAGGTGGGCAAGACGAACGTGCCGGAGTTCGGTGCGGGGTCGCAGACATTCAACCCGGTCTTCGGTGCCTGCCTGAATCCCTACGACACGTCGCGGACGTGCGGCGGCAGCAGTGGCGGTGCGGCGGTGGCCCTGGCGTGCGGGATGGTGCCGATCGCCGACGGGTCCGACACGGGGGGATCTCTGCGGAACCCCGCCAACTTCTGCAACGTGGTCGGTTTCCGGACCTCGCCGGGCCGCGTGCCGGTGTATCCGACCGACCTGGGCTGGTTCCCGATTTCGGTGCAGGGTCCGATGGCTCGGACGGTCGAGGACACGGCCCTGATGCTCAGCGCCCTGGCCGGTCCTGACTCTCGAGTCCCGATTTCTCTGGAGGAGCCGGGTTCGAGTTTCCAGGGATCACTGGAGCGGGACTTTGGAGGTGTGAGGGTGGCCTGGAGTCGGGACCTGGGCATGTTCCCGGTCGACGATGCGGTTGCCGGGGCGCTCGAGTCGCAACTGGACGCATTTGAGACGATCGGTTGCAGTGTGGATCACGCGCACCCGGACTTCCGCGACGCCGATTTCTGTTTCAAGACGCTGCGGGCTTGGGCGTTTGAGAGTAAGTTCACTCCGTTGATCGAGGAGCATCGCGACAAGATCAAGGAGACGATCATCTGGAATGCCGAGGCGGGTCAGCGTCAGAGCGGTCCGGACGTGGCTCGGGCCGAGCGGTTGCGGACGGCGTTGTTTCACCGGGTCCGCGAGTTCATGGAGGAGTACGAGTTCCTGGTGTTGCCGGTCAGCCAGGTGGCCCCGTTTGATGTCGAGACTCCCTATATCACCGAGATCAACGGTCAGCAGATGGAGACGTACATCGACTGGATGATGTCGTGCTACTTCATCACGGTGACGGGTTTGCCGGCGTTGAGCCTGCCGTTGGGCTTTACCGAGGAGGGGTTGCCGGTCGGCCTTCAGATTGTCGGCCGCCACCGGGATGATTTCGGTGTCTTGCAGCTGGCCTATGCGATCCAGCAGGCGACTCGGACCTGGCAGAGGCGTCCGGAGGTACTGGCTGGGGCCTGATCTCTGGACCGCTTGCGAGCGGCGGCCCGGCACCGTGGAGACCGGGCCTCGGGTTCTGGTGGTTCAGACCAGGCCGGGGATCGGGCTGGTCTCTTCGAGCAGGTTGATCAGCTCGGTCGGCACGCCGCGGGTCACTCGGACCTCGCCGACGTCGAACAGCGTGTTGAGCACGGTGGCGAGCAGATCGCGTGGTGCGTAGGGGGTGGAGATCGGCTTGGTGGCGTGGTTGTCGCTGCGTCCGATCACCTGTCCACCGGGCACACCCCCTCCGGCCACCAGCAGGCTGGTCAGCCCCCCGTAGTGGTCACGGCCGCCGTTCTTGTTCTTGCGAGGCGTCCGTCCCATTTCTCCGGTCACCACCAGCATGATCTTCTCAGAGAGTCCTCGCTGGTGGATATCCTCGAGGAAGGCTGCGACGGCGTGGTCGACCTGGGGTCCCAGCCAGTTCATGCCGCCGAGGTTTTTGGGGCTGTTGCGGTTGCTGTGAAAGTCCCAGCCGCAGTCGCTGACGGTGACGAATCCGCAACCGGCCTCGCAGAGTCTGCGGGCCATCAGCATCTGCCTGCCCAGCAGGTTTGACGCGCGGCTCATGTCGTACCAGCGGTGGACGTCGGAGTTCTTGAACAGGTGAGAGGTGTCGTAGTTGGCGACGGTCCGGGTGCGTTCTCGCGAGAGGTCAAAGGCGTGGGCGACTCCGCGGGTGATCACCTCGAAGGCCTGCTGCTGGTACTTGTCGGTCTGGTCGACCAGCGACTGATCGTCGAAGCGTCGCTTGAGGTTGTCGAGTCCGGTGAGCAGCAGGCGGCGGTTCTCGAAGCGGTTCCGCGGCAGCTTCAGCTGCATGTTGTCCTTGAGTTGACCTCCACCCTGGGGATTGAAGGCGACGTAGTTGGGTCCGAGGTCTCCGGCGGAAGTCAGCGTGGGCAGCGCCTTGGTCTCGAAGTTCGACTTCAGCTTCAGTCCCGGCTTGACCGCCTCGGGCACCACCAGCACGTTGGTGGGCATGCCTGTGGCAGCAGAATTCGAGCCGGCGACGCGGGCGTACAGTGCTCCCATGGTCGCCTTGAGCGGGTTGTTGCCGCTGGCGACCTTCTGGTAGGTGTGTGCCGAGTTGTTCGAGCGGTACGAGCGGACGATGCTGAAGCGGTCGGTCATCTGCGAGAGTTTCTCGAAGTGACCTCCGAAGGTGATCCCCGGGATCCGGGTCTGGACTTCACCCGAGCAGCTGTGGATTTCTGACGGGGCGGACATCTTGGGGTCGAACATCTCGATGTGCGGTGGTCCTCCCGAGAGGAACAGCAGCACGACGGCCTTGTCGCGAACCGGGTGCCCGGCGGCAGCGAGTGCCTCGCGGACCGAGAGCATCTGGGACAGACCCAGGCCTCCCATCGCCAACGAGCCGACTCCGAGGAAATCTCGGCGTGCCAGGCCCTGGCAATTGCGACTCGGACGAGTGTCACACAGCGTCAGCATGGTCGAATCCTGTCTCGCGCGGCGGGGTTCCTTCCCGTGGACTCTCCTGAAGCATACATCAGGATTGGCCGATGAGAAAGCCGCATCTTCTGCTGGTGATTATCGTCGAGGGAATGCGTCGGCCATGGGGAAAATTGTGAAAGTACTTCCGGTCACACGTCCAACTCGGCTTGCACCTCGCCGATCACTTCGCTGATCCCCTGTACGATCTCGTCGAGGTCGTCGGTGGTGGTGCACAGTGGTGGTGAGAGGTTGATGAGATGCCCGGAGTGTGCCTTGATCAGCAGTCGTCGGGCCTTGAACTTCGCGTTGATCCGATCGACCAGTTTCACCTCCGCCGGGTAGATCTCGCGAGTCTCGCGGTTGGCGACGAGGTCGAGTGCCTGCATGAATCCGACCCCGCGAACGTCACCGATGATGGGGTGCATCTGTTTGAGTTCGTGGAGTTTTCCGGTGAGATATTCGCCATTCTCGGCGGCCTGTTCGACCAGTCCTTCGTTCTCGATCAGTTCGATATTCTTGAGTCCTGCGGCGGCGGAGGCGGGGTGTCCGGCGAAGGTGAAGACGTGTTTGAGGTGATTGCCAGGAGCGGAGAATTCGGCGGCGACCTGGTCGGTAGCCAGCGTGGCTCCCAGGGGCAGGTAGCTGCTGGAAATGCCCTTGGCGATGGTCATGATGTCGGGCACGACTCCGAAGTGTTCCATGGCGAACAGCTTGCCCGTGCGACCGAATCCGGTGATCACCTCATCGGCGATCAGCAGCACGTCGTGCCGGGTACAGATTTCCCGGAGCATCTGCCAGTAGACCGGGTCGGGCATCACGGCACCGGGTCCGCTGGCGACCGGTTCGGCGATCACCGCGGCGACGGTGTCTGCTCCGTGAAATTCGATCAGCTGCTCGATCGCCCCGGCACACTTCACCGCACACTCCTCGGGTGAACTGCTTTTCAGTTCACAGCGGTAGGCGTTGGGTTGAGGTGCGTAGACCATTCCCGGCGGTGCCGGTTCGTAGTCGGTGCGAGGCGAGGCGGGCACCGAGCCCAGGAACAGCACCCCGCCGGTGGCTCCGTGATAGGAGCCTCTGCGGCTGATCAACCGGAACCGTCCGTCGTGTCCTCGCCGCCTGTGGTAGGCCCGGGCGATTTTCAGTGCGGTTTCGTTGGCGAGTGATCCGCCGCTGACGGGGAAGGCTCGGTTGAGAGTCCCGGGGGCCAGCTGGGCCAGCTTGGCGGCCAGGCGGATCGTGGGTGGGTTGGCCGAGCCCTGCGGGAAGTAGGGGATCTGCTTGAGTTGTTCGAAGGCGGCCTCGGCAATCTCGGTCCGTCCGTAACCGATGTTGACCGACGAATAGCCCCCGTTGACGTCGATCCAGCTCTCACCATCGCTATCAGTCACCCGGATCCCCTCGCCGGAAACGAAGATCAGAGGCTCGTTGTCGCGAGCGGCTGATTCCCAATCCCGGTTGTGTTGCCAGAGGTGATCGAGTGCGGCCTGGCGGAGTTCCTGGGTGAGGGCAGTGCTGTTGGCGTCGATACTCATGGATCACCGGTCGTCGAGGGAGTCGGGTTGGGGCAGGTCGTATGAGACGAATCGGTCTCCGAGTTGTTGAGCTGCGGTGTGAAACAGGTCACGGATGTGGTCGTCCATGGTGAAGTAGAGCACCTGCCACCCCGCCTCGACCAGCGTCAGCACCTCCTTGACGAGCCGTTCACGTCGCGTCCAGTCGGAATGCTGGAAGGCGTCGTCGAGGACCAGGAAGGCGGGCAGGTCATCAAGAGCGCGGCGGGCGAATCCGAGCCGGGCTCCGAGGAAGACCTGTTCGCGGGCACCGGTGCTGAGGTCCTTGACGGCGAGCTCGTTGTCGTCGCCATCGGTGACCACAAGCCCATTCTCGGTGGATTTCAGCGACTGGTACCTTGGGCACATCATCCGGATCGACTCACCGATCGCTGCACCCTCGAGACCCTCCTCGATCATCCGTGCCTCTTCCTGGCCGACCTGGTCGAGCACGGTGTGGACGGCGAACTGAGCGATCATCCCGGCGGTGGTGTCGCGGTATTGCTGCCGGAGGTCAGCCAATCGGCATTCCATCGCGGCCAGCAGAGATTCCCAATCGGCCCCGGCACTCTCGCCGGCGGACCTGTGGGCGTCTTCGAGTAATTGCGACTGGGCTTCTGTCTCGTTGTTGAGCTTTGTTTCGGCCTGCCGATGCTGCTCGAGCAGTTGCTCGTAGTGCTTGGGATCCCAGCCCTGGTTCTCCGTTTCAGCCTGATCAGCGAGATCAGCGAGGTCAGCCGGCTCTTCCGCATCGCCGTTGGGAGCCACTCCGAGCCGAT
>CAUZJR010000225.1:0-8615 GCA_963580005.1 Planctomycetota bacterium | reverse complement strand
TCGCTCGCAGCAATACCCACCACAACCGACACGCCCCAGACTCTCGGCAATCCCGCCTGACTACCATGCGCAATACGCTCGCCACCGAACTGCTCTTTGACCTCTCCCAGCCGGGCCGACGAGCCGCGCGCTACCCCGACTCGGACGTCCCCGAGCGTCCGCTGGACGAGCTGATCCCGGCTGCTCACCGCCTGCAGGGAGACGGGCCCCAACTGCCCGAAGTGACCGAACCGGACGTGATCCGACACTTCCTCAACCTCTCGACTCTCAACATGTCAGTCGACACCCACTTCTATCCACTGGGCAGTTGTACGATGAAGTACAACCCCAAGCGGCACGAACGGCTCTCGCGGCTGCCCGGCCTCGTCGACCTGCACCCCTATCAGCGGACCTGTGACCTGCAGGGCATGCTGAGGCTGCTGCACGACATGCAGGAGATGCTTGCCGAGATCGCCGGGCTGCCGGCGGTGTCGCTGCAACCGGCCGCCGGAGCCCAGGGCGAACTGGCCGCACTGCTGGTCGCATCGGCCTGGTTCCGCTCGCGGCAGGAATCTCGAACCCGAGTCATCTTCCCCTCCAGCGCACACGGAACCAACCCCGCCAGCGCGGCGATCGCCGGGTTCGAGTGCGTGCAGTTGAACAACAGCCCCGGAGGACTCGTCGACCTCGAGGAACTCACCGAACAACTCGACGAACGCACCGCCGTGTTCATGATCACCAACCCCAATACGCTGGGGCTGTTCGAGACTCAGATCGAGGAGATCGCCGAGCGGGTGCATGACGTGGGTGGACTGGTCTACATCGACGGGGCCAACATGAACGCGATCATGGGCGTCACGCGTCCGGGTGACTTCGGCGGCGACATGATGCACTACAACGTCCACAAGACCTTCACCGGTCCACACGGAGCCGGAGGCCCCGGTGCCGGACCGATCGCGGTCCGCGAGGATCTTGCCGAGTTCCTTCCCGGACCAATCGTGACTCGCACCACAGACGACGCCGGACAGCCCCAGTTCGAACTCGACACCCCCGCCCGCTCGATCGGTCGAGTCCGCAGCCACTTCGGCAACGTGGGGATCCTGCTGCGAGGCTACTGCTACCTCAGAACGCTCGGACGCGACGGAGTCCGCCAGGCCGCCGTGCACGCAGTGCTCAACGCCAACTACCTCAAATCCCTCCTCGCCGATGTGCTCCCCGTTCCTCACGGCGAGCACTGCATGCACGAGTTTGTCGCCTCGGCGTCGGACCTGAAGCAACAGCGGGGCATCTCGGCCATGGACATCGCCAAGCGATTGCTCGACTTCGGCTTCCACGCTCCCACCATCTACTTCCCGCTGGTGGTCCCCGAGGCGATGATGATCGAGCCGACCGAAACCGAATCGAAGGCCACGCTCGATGCCTTCGCGGCGACTCTGCACGAGATCGCCGGAGAGGATCCCGAGTTCCTTCACCAGGCACCTCACGCGACACCCGTCAGTCGACCCGACGATGTGCAGGCCGCCCGAAAGCCTGTACTCTCCTGGACGCCTGATGACGACGTCGACGCCTGATGAAACCCGCGAACCTCCTGCACCTCAAAGAACACCATGGACTGCCGAATCGTTGAATTCGGGACGGCCCACACCGGTCCGTGGAACATGGCCTGCGATGAGTGGCTGCTCGAAACGGCCCTCCGAACCGGACAGGCCACCGTGCGTGTCTACGCCTGGTCCCGACCCACCGTGTCACTGGGCTACTTCCAGCAACCCGACCAGCTCGACAACAGCCCGCTCCTGGAAGGACTCGATCGAGTCCAACGGCTCTCCGGAGGGGGAGCCATCGTGCATCACTTCGAATGGACCTACTCGTGTGTGGTCCCTCCCGAAGACTCCCTCAACAGCCGCGGACTTCCACTCTATGCCCGGATCCACCAGGCACTCATCGATCAGATCTCCGCAGGCTCAGACCAGGTGATTCCGGGCCTGGGACTCAGGGGCCACGCCACCGGAGACAATCAGCCCGCGCTCTGCTTTGCTCGCGCCGCCGACGAAGACGTGATCTGTGATGGCCACAAAGTGCTCGGCAGCGCGCAACGAAGACGCAGAGGCGCCATCCTGCAACACGGCAGCCTGCTGCTGCACCAATCGCCTCATGCCCCCGAATTCCCCGGCCTGCTCGACCTCGTCGCCGGATTGACCCTGCCGGATGACTTTCCCCAGACGATGGCCAAGGCGATTGCCGAATCGCTCGAATGGCAGGCCACTGGGGAACCGCTCAGCGAACTCGAGCAGGCCGAAATCGAACGACTCGCAAACCGGTAGCTGGCACGGCTGAGGAATCCGTCCGGAACGTAGGGACACCTGTTTTGCGGTATGCCCAAAAGTGGCCACAAAGGACCAAATTCGTTGACTTTTTTCCTCGATCCAAGTACTGTGCAAATGCGGGACCTATCCCATCTTTCCCCGCATATTCTCCACGTCTCCAGGCAATCCCATCTGCTGAAGTTCGCCTCCTCTGGCGGACCTTATCCCAGGGACCACCACGACGCGTGACCGGACTTTTAATTGTCAGCCTCATTCGCGATTCCTTACACGGGCCTCGGAACAAGCGGATCAAGGAAGAATTCCAGATGATTGGCGGAGCCTGAAACTGACAAGCCTTCGGTTGGGCACAGGGGCGGAGTACGTTTGGGATGTTGCGTGCTGAATTGAAAGCCGTCGGGGGACGGCACGACGGTAAATTGATCCCGCTGGAAGTGGATCGCAAGTTCCTGATCGGTCGCGAACAGGACTGCCACTTGCGTCCCAACAGTGAGTCGGTCAGCCGACACCATTGCTGCTTTACTCTCGATGCGTTCTGCCTGCGAGTGAGAGACCTCGGCAGTACCAACGGGACACTGGTCAACGGCGAAGTCATCACCGGACAACTCCAGCTCAACCAGGGAGACCGCGTCGCGGTCGGACCGCTGGAATTTGAAGTGATGCTCACCGAATCCGACAGCGAAGTCGCTGAACCGGAAACCTCGGACTCCGACGAGACGACCGAGGCAGCTGAGACGACCGAGGCAGCCGAGACGACCGAGACGACTGCCTCGGAAGATGTGCTCGACGACGAGACGCTCGAAGAACCCAATTCCGGCGACACGATGATCGACTTGCCCGCCGATGCGATCGGGCAGATCGACTCCGCCGCCAATACCGCCATGCTCTCTGACGACACGACCGTGATCCCCAACGAGCAACAGCAGTTGCAGCAACAGCAATTGCAGCAGCAACTGGCGATGCAGCAGCAGATGGCGATGCAACAGCAGCAACAGCAGCAGCAGCAGCAATTGGCCATGCAGCAGCAGTTGGCCATGCAGCAGCAAATGGCCATGCAGCAGCAGATGCCGTATCTCCCGCAACCCGGCGTGATGCCCGGCATGATGCCTCCCGGATTTGCACCCGCCGTGCCACAGGCCCCGACGGAGCCTCCGGCGGCGATACCTCCCCAGGGCCCAGCCACACCAATCGCCAATGCTCTCGATGTCACCCTGCCCGATCCGGCCACCACCGGAGCCAAGGACCCCGAGCCGGTCGTCAAGCCCGAGGGGGAAGGCGACGGTGGCGAAGCTTCGGCCCAGGAAGACAACCCCTCGAACGTGGCCGAAGACATCATCAAGCAGTACATGCACCGCCGACCATCGGCCGGATCGTAACACTCCCCCCAGGCCGACTCCCCGGAGCCATCCGCTCCTCGATCCGGATCGTCCGCTGGCCACACAAACCTGGAACCTGCACCGTGACCGACTCGAACGAACAGCAGCGCAATTACCGAGAATTCCTCGACCTGATCCCGCTGACCATCGAAATCGCCGGTCTGCCACGAAGCGAATCGGGTCGGTACTACACCGAAGATCAGCTCGAAAGCCGATTGATCACTCTGCGACATGCCTACCGCTTTTCACGGCAAGTCGCCCGCGAGTGCATCCAGAAGTAGTCGCCGTTGCCGGGCAGACACGAGCCCCCCGCGACTCTCGAAACGCTGCAATCGGCATGACCTGCCGAAACCTGCAACGTCCTACCTCTGCTACAGGCGCGATACCGCCCGTACGGCTGCAGTCCACACTGGCAGGCGACCGATCCCACCCAGAAGGACCGTGCCCTCCTACGGGCTCTCTCGGGCCAGCACCCCCGCCGTCTCGCATCACCGGACACCGCACCCATGACGAATTCAGATCACACGCCGCAGGAAACCCATCGCGTCGATCCGAAGCACGAGTTGTCCGAACGACGTGGACGCAAGAAGGTCGAACGCCGCCGACACATCGATCCGACCACATGCGAGCGTAACTACGATCATGAGGAGATCGAGTTCATGACGGCGATGGACGACTACAAGCGTCGCAGCGGTCGCCAGTTCCCGACCTGGAGCGAGGTGCTGGAGGTGATGCGGAGCCTGGGCTACCGCAAGGTGGCCGCGCCGTGTGAAATCGAGCTCTAGGCCGAGGCATCTCGACCAAACGTCATGATCGTGATGTCGTCGTTCTGGTCTCGACCATCGGCCCACTCCCTCACATCGCCCAGCAACGCACGGCCGAGTTCATCGGCCTGCCGCGGTCCAGCCAGCAGGAATTTGCGCATCCGTTCGAGCGTGTAAAGTTCACCGGCCGGGTTCATCGCCTCATCAACCCCGTCGGTGAAGATCACGATCATCTCACCCTCGGCAATCGGACGCTCGACCACCTCGAATGGGTAGTCTTCCATCACACCGATCGGCAACCCGACGGTCTCGGAGTCGAACTCCTCGATCGACCCCGCGGGGGTCAGGATCATCGGTGACATGTGGCCGCCGTTGACCAGGGTCAGGTGATGAGCCACCGGGTCGATGATCGCCAGTACGAAGGTCACGAAACGGCCTTCGACCGCATTGGCACACATGTGGTTGTTGATCGCCGCCACAGCCTGCTCGATCGATGTCGCAAAGGACATCGTGTTCTGCACACAGCTGGAGATCCGCGACATGATCAGGGCACCGGGGACCCCCTTCCCCGCCACGTCTCCGAAAGCCAGGCAAATCCTGCCGTCCTCCAGCTGCAGCGCGTCGTAGTAGTCGCCACCGACGGCCTGGGCGGCATCGTAGGATGCAAAGAACGAGTACCCCTCGGCCTCGGGCAACTCCTGTGGCAACAACGCCTCCTGCACGCCTCGAGCAATATCCAGCTCACCATCCTGCTTCTGTTTCTCCATGAACGACGACATCAGTCGAGCCGACTCGTAGCTCAAGGCCGCCTGACCGGCGACGGCCTGCAGGAGTTCGAGATCATCGCTGTTGAACTGGTTGAGCGGGTTCTGGGTGTCGAGGTTGATGACTCCAGCCACCTCGCCGTCGACGCCCAGCATCGGTACGCACATCATTGATCGAATCGAGAGATTCGAGATCGACTCGCTGGCGGAGAACTGGGAATCGCTGGAGGCGTCGGCCGAGAGCAACCCGGCCTTGTCCTGGATCACCTTGTTGACGATGGTGCGGCTGAGCGTCACCGTCGCGTCATCGGATTCGCGCCTGTGCTTCATCGCCCGCGGAATCAGCTCGCCGCCGCCCTCGGGGTCCTGCAGCAGCACGCAGCCCCGGTCGGCCTGGTTGAAGATCCCGAACAGCGTGTCGAGCACCTTGGGCAACATCGACTCGACATCAACCGAACCGGCCAGCGCCCGGCTGATCTCCAACACCCCCTTCAGCTTCTGCTCGGGCCGCACACCCAGCGTACCGAATCCCGTACCGCTCTCGACTTGGCTCATGATCGTGGCTTCGTCGTCGTCGAGCGAGACGCCCACCATCGTGCTCCCCACGTTACTCGTGGCCCCGGCCCCCCCGCCGGACGCCCCGCCGCCGCCCCCCTTGCCGTCCTCGAACCGCATCAGCACCGGTCCCAGCTTGATGCGGTCATCGGAGTTCAGCGGCGTCGCAGCCTCGATCGTCTGGCCGTTGACCGAAGTGCCATTTCCGCTGCCAAGATCCTCGATCAGGTAACGACCGTCCTGGATGAAGACACGAGCATGTCGACGCGAGACCGCGTTCGATTCCAACTGCACGCCGCAATCGGGATGACGCCCGATCAGGATCTCGTCACCGTCGAGTTCATGAGGGACCGCCTGCCCTCCCTGAAGCAACATCAGCACAGCCATCGTTGGCCCACTCCTTGTTCGAACATCCTCGCTCAGGACGCTCCACCGAAAATCGTCTCGACATTTCCTCGCAGCACCTGACGCCCCAGCTCCAGAGCCCGAGTCTCGCTCCAGCCACGACCCACCACGAAGTCGCTCGCCAACACACGCGCCAAAATGCCACGGTACATCCGGAACTTCGGCAATGCGAATTCCAGCTTGTACATGTCGCTATAGTACCCAATCTGCTTGTGACGCGGCACGGCCTGCAAGCGACTGCGACAGTCCACCTCGATGTAGGCCGGGATGTTGGAATACCACCAGTGACCATTGGTCACCACGTTGGGGAAGATCCAGCTGTAGCTGACCAGCTCCTGGTTGCTCGTCGAAGACAACACCGAGATGGGATAGGTCACACCGGGAAAGGCATTGAACAAGTCCGCGTACTGCCTCAGCGACGTCCGCTTGTCGAAGAGGTCCTGGCCCTGGTAGACGCCGGCAGGATAGACCTGACGGTTGACCCCGATCATCAGGTCAAACGGCAGCCCGAAGTCGGCACACGCCTGTGAGAGCGACCAGAACACCATCCGCGACACCGCAGTCGATTCGTCGCTGCTCCACTCGGTGTCACCCTCCAGCCTCGACAACGCCGAGTCCGCAGCGGTCAGATCAGGTGACGTCGGAGTGAAGTCCGGCGGCAGAGAAATCGCACAGGCCCGGGCACCCCGCGACGTGAAATGCTCGAACAACTGACCCAGGCCAGACTTCAACGTGGCCGAATCCGAAATCGCCGTGCCGGTGGCCTGCTCGAATCGATCCCGCGTCGACTGACGAGACAGGTGGAACACCAGGTCATCAGTTCTCAGGCACGGTACATAACGGCTGGTGTCAAACCCCTCGAGCGGATCGTCGAAGTCGTTGGTCAGGTAGACCTGCTCCAGGCCGCTGTGACTCAGCACGGTCTCTTCCCAGTCCTCCGCCGACATCCTCACCAGCGCCTGATCGTAGACCGACTCCCAGTTGTCCGAACCGATCCGGTCCCCCTCGAACCCGAAGAACTCACGACACATCTCCACCAGCCAGCTGACCTGGACGGTGTTGTCGAGGTGATCGAGGAATGGGGCCAACCGGGAGACCAGTTCACGAGGCTCCAGGCCAGGCTCCTCGATCCGCTCGCGAGGCAGCCCCGCCGAATGAGCCAGCTCGGTGTAGTAATGGTACCCGAGTATGTCGGCCAGCGTTTCCGAGGCCGGGGCGTGCGGGTTGATGTGGGTGTGCGGGTCGATCAGAGGCAACTGCTCGAGTTCATCGAACAGCCTGCGTTCGAGTTGTTCGCTCATGAAAACTCTCGTCCTGCGACGGCTCCAAACTGGTCCGGCCTCGCTCCGAGCAGAGTCCCGACGGGGGCGTCTGCAAAGGAGAATCACTCGTCGGGTCGATCACAAAAAACGACGACCGCCAACGAGTGTCGTGGCGGCCGTCGCAATGATCTCTGTGACCGATGGGCTGATGGCCCCGGTCAAACGTCTACGGGTTGAATGCCTTGATGAGCTTGGCATCCTTGCCGTTCCAGATCCGTACGATTCCGTCCTCGCCACCGGCCACCACATACGACTCGTCGCGACTCGACGCGGCCGCATACATGAAATCGGTGCCACCGCTGAAACTGCGGTAATTCTGGCCGTTGCCGATCTTGTGGTACTTGACCGCCTTGTCTCCACCGCAGCTGATCACGTTCTCACCGATTCCCACGAACCGCAACGAGGTGACCTGCTTCGAGTAGCCGCCGATCGTTCGCCGCTGTTCACCGGTATCGACGTTCCAGACCTTGATCACGTTGTCGGCTCCGGCACTTGCGATCGAGGTGTTGTCGGCCTTCCAGCTCACATCGAGCACGTGGTGCGTGTGCCCTTCGAAGCTGCGGATGTGTTTGCCGCTGGCGACGTCGAAGATCTTGACGAACTTGTCGGCGGCTCCCGAGAGCAACTTGGTGCCGTCTCGAGAGAACTCGGCTCCGAAGACCGTGTCGCTGTGAGCGTCCTTGAACTCCTTCACCAGGCTCTTCTTGGCTACGTCCCAGATCATCAGCTCACCGCTCCGCGACGGGTCACCACCACCGGTGACCAGCAGTTTGCCGTCGTGACTGAAGTCGACAGACAGCACGCGGCTGACGAAGGAAGATTCACTGAGGTCCAGGGGCTTGTCGGCCTTGGGTCCCAGTTGCCCTGCGAGCGACCAGCGGGGCGAGATGTCCCAGGTGGCGGCCAGCTTGTCGGCGCCGCCCGAGAGAACCAAGCCCGAGGGGGAAATCGAGAGCGAGGTGATGGCGCCGGTGTGCCCGGAAATCATCTCCACCGCCTTGCCGGCCGCCGCGTACCAGACGTGGATCCGCTGGTCGGCTCCACCGGTCAGCAGCAGCTTCCCATCTGGTGAAAAGGCGACGACGCCGACCGGCTTTTCAGCCGTCTTGATCGCCGCGGTGGCCTTGGT
>CAUZJR010000224.1:0-8640 GCA_963580005.1 Planctomycetota bacterium | reverse complement strand
TTCAGCCCGTCTCTGCAGAATCCGACTCCGTTCCCCCACCGTTCCCCCACCGTTCCCCCACCGTTCCCGCATCGTTCCCGCATCGTTGACCCCTCCCACACGGACCACTACCGTGCGTCTTGGAGTCTGAACACGCCCACCCGATCCCGGAACGGTTTCGGATCGAGCTCGACTCACCCTCTGCATGCCTCCTCGTTCCGCGCATCGATCTCGGACCACAGCACCCGTGACGCTCGCCGACGCCGCTAACACTGTTGCCAGAGCGGCGAGCGAATCGGCCGACACGGCCTCCGGCGCGGCGCCGCAACGAATCGCCGTGGCCGTCGCCGCACTGGTGCTGCCGGTACTGTGGGGACTGGCCGTACACCTCGTTTTCAACTGGTTGGCGAGGCGTCGTGGCGAAACACTCTCCGATGAGACCGTGCTGCAGGACTACCAGATCTGAACCCCATTCCCGATTCATGCTCACCGATTCCCTCGATTCGCTGATCACCGCGATCCCGGCCTGCTCGGGGCTACTGGCCGCAGGCGGCCCCAGCGAGCCCTTCAGTGTTCTCGAGATCCTCACCACCGTCCTGGCCGGAACCGGCATCGGGATCGTCTCGGGGCTGTTCGGCATCGGTGGAGGTTTCCTGATCGTCCCGGTCCTCTCGGCCCTCTACGGCTTCCGCCTGGCCTGGATCGGAACCGCGTCGTGTCAGGCCCTGGGCCAGGCCACCACCGGCCTGATGGTCCGCCGCATCGACTGGAACCAACTGCAATTGCCGTTGATCATCAGTGGAGGACTGTTGACGGGGGTCTGGTTCGGTTCGAGACTGCTGACTCTGGCCGCCGATGACGTGGGCAGCGGTGAGACCGGAGGCGAGACGATCGTGCTGGGGACGTACTCGGTGCTGCTGAGCGTGGTCGGACTGCTGGCACTTTGGGAAACCCACCGAACCGCCCAGGGCCGACCGCTCCGCCGTGGCTGGCTCGCCAGTTGCCCCCTGCCCCCCTACGCCCGCTTCCCCCAACTCGATCCCTCCAAGACCTCGATCGTCGTCCTGGCCTGGTTCGGACTGGCCGTCGGATTCCTCGCCGGACTGCTGGGACTCTCGGGAGGACTGATCATGCTGCCGGGCCTGATCTACTGCATCGGCCTGGGCACCCACCAGGCCGTCGCCGTCACGCTCGTCGTCGTCTGGCTCGTCGCCTCCCAGGCCGCTGTGCTGCACGCGTTTTCCGGTCGAGTCGAACTGGTGCCGGCGATGGCGCTGTTGGCCGGAGGCAGCGTCGGAGCACGACTCGGCTCGACTCTCAGCGCCCGACTCGGCGGACACGCACTGCGAAAACACTTCGGCTACCTGCTGCTGGGTACCGCAGCCCTGACCATCGCGCAACTCGCCGGACTGATCCAACACTGACCACCCCCACCCCACCCCCCACCCCCACGGAACTCGACAATGTCCCCATCATGCTGCCGCTGCTGGTTGACCTGTGGAGCGGTGCTGCTGGGCCTCGGCGTGATCGCCGGCGCCGTCGCCGCCCACGGACTCGATGAACGACTCGAAGCCGTCCACGGCTCAAGACCCCCGGTCGAAAAACTCGCCGGAACCATCCCCGCACCCGCCAAGGCGCTCGCTGACTTCCGCACCGGAGTCCGCTACCACGTCTGGCATGCACTGGGAATGATCGCGGTCGGACTGGCAGGGTCACTGGCCGGGACCCGCAACTGGCCGCTGCAGGCGGCCGGCATCTGCTTCGGACTAGGTATCATCGGCTTCAGCGGCGGACTCTACGGACTCACCCTCACCGGCAACTCCAGCTTCGGACTCGCCGGTCCCGCCGGAGGCACCCTGATGATCGTCGGCTGGTTCCTCATGGCAGCAGGCACCTGCCCCTGTGGATCCCGATCGGACAAACCCTCGCAATAACAGCCCGACCCCTACGCAGCTCCCCAACACCCAACACCCAACACCCAACACCCAACACCCAACACCCAACACCCAACACCCAACACCCAACACCCAACACCCAACACCCAACACCCAACACCCAACCCCCCACACCCAACACCCAACACCCAACACCCAACACCCAACACCCAACACCCAACACCCAACACCCAACACCCAACACCCAACACCCAGGGAATACTCTCAAATGACTGACGCCCCGAGGCTGATTTTTGACGCACACCTCGACATGGCCTGGAACGCCCTGGAATTCAACCGCGACCTGCGGAAACCGGTTTCGGAATTGAGAGAGTTCGAGAGCCAGTTCGAGGGGATCGTTTCGGGGGAGTGCACGGTGAGCTGGGAAGAGCTGAGGCGGGGGCGGATCGGGATGACCATCTCGACACTGCTGCCACGGCTCAACCGCAAGGACGCGGCGATGACTCACTACCAGTCCCGAGACGCCGCCTACGCCGCAGCCCACGGACAACTCGCCTACTACCGCTCGCTGACCGAGCAGGGAGTCCTCCGCGAGATCACCGACGCCGCCTCGCTGCGTGAGCATGTCGCCGCCTGGGAAAATGACCCCGGCGGCGACCTGCCCATCGGCTTCATTCTCAGCATGGAAGGCAGCCCCCCCATCCTCTCACCGGCACAGATCCCCGAGTGGTACGAGGCGGGATTGAAGATCCTCGGCCCGGCCCACTACGGGCCAGCCCCCTACTGCTTTGGGACCGGCAGCGAGGGCGGTTTGACCGCCGAGGGACCGCAGCTGCTTAAGGAAATGGAACAGGCCGGGATGCTGCTGGACGTCACCCACCTCGCCGACCAGTCGTTCTGGGAAGCACTCGATGCCTTCTCCGGACCCGTGCTGGCCAGCCACCACAACTGCCGCACTCTCGTGCCCGGCGACCGCCAGCTCGCCGATGAACAGATCAAGGCGCTGGTCGAGAGAGACGCGGTGATCGGTGCCGCTTTTGATTGCTGGATGATCAAGCCCGGTTGGGTGATCGGAGTGACCCAGCCCGGGGAAGTCACGATGGAACACATCGTCGATCACATTGATCATGTCTGCCAGATCGCCGGCAACGCCCGACACGCCGCCCTCGGCACCGACCTCGACGGAGGATTCGGCAAGGAACAGTCGCCGGCCGATATCGAGACGATTGCCGACCTGGGAGATATCGCCACGATTCTCAAGGCTCGTGGCTACTCCCAGGACGACATCGACGGGATCCTCTACAGGAACTGGGTCGATTTCTTCTGCCGGGCCTGGGGTGAAGAATAGGCCGGGAGGCCAGAAACTCGCGTGATCAGGCCCCCATGCGGGTCCGACTGAAAAAAACTTACCGAACCGCCTCAAGATCCTGCCCCCCGCGACGAAATACCCTCAGAAACAATTCTGGAAGGCACTTTGCCGGTGAGATGGTCTCCCGTCGAGGCCTCCGAGGGTACAAGTCAATGGGGACAGTACCATGTTGAAGAAGACCTTGATTGGTGCGGCCGTCATGGTGGCCCTAGGGACCTTCGTGTTTGGACGTGACGCCTTGAGTTACGCCACCACCTGGGGCGGTTCAGTTCGTGATGCGGTGAAATCGGAAGTCCCGCTGGAATTTGAAATCGAGCGAGCACGCACGGAAGTCGAAAGCCTCGTGCCCGATATCCGCGACATGATGCACGTGATCGCCTCGGCCCAGGTCGACATCGATCACAAGGCCAAGGACGTGGAACGCAAGAGCGGCTCGCTGGACTCGAAGAAGGCCGCGATCCTCGCACTGAGGAACGACCTCGATACGGGCAAGAGCGAGTTCGTCTACGCCAAGCACTCCTACTCGGCCCACGACGTCCGCAAGGACCTCGAAAAACGCTTCAAGCTCTACAAGGTGGCGGAGAACTCACTCGAGAGTGACGTGCAGATCCTGTCGGCCTGGCAGAAGACGATGACGGCCAACCAGGAGAAACTCGACACGATGCTCACCGCCAAGCAGGATCTCGAGGTGCAGATCGAGCAGCTCGGGGCCCGGCTGAGAACTGTTGAGGCGGCCGAGGCGACCGCGACACTCGACTTCGACGACTCGAAACTCGCTCGTGCCAAGAAGCTGATCCTCGAGCTCAACAAGCAGCTCGATGTCCGCGAACGGCAGGCCAACCTCGAGGGCGAAGTCAACGGGTTGATCCCGATCGAGACGGGGAGCGAGCCGACAGAGTCCTCGATCACCAACCGGATCGACGACTACTTCGGACCTGGCCACTCCGACTCCGATGGATCGGTCGCCGACAGCAGCGGAAGCTGATCCCCTGGCAAACGCGATGGCCGGGCCTCCGCACCAACCTGCGGAGGCCCGGCCTCTTCGCAGATTCACTCAGAATACCTCAAACCGATTCAGCAACACCCAACAACCCCACTCAACCCCATACACCTCCCGACCGGCCACACGTTATCCTCAAGCACTGGACAACTCCGATGCCCAGCCTGACGGAAACCCGAGCCATGCCCGCCCGAAGACCACCAGCGAGCCGATCGGCCTCGACCAACGAGGACCGGTTCCTGCTGTGGATCGACGGTGTGGGAGGATTCCTGCTGCTGACCCGGCAGGCGGTGACGATCGGTGGACCCACGGGGGCCGATGCCGACATCCAACTGCTCGCCAGCCTGTCCCGGCAACACGCCACCATCCGCCGCGACGACGGCAACTACCTGCTCGAAGCCCACGGACCCACCTCGATCAACCAGCGGCCGGTCTTCGAGCCGACCGAGCTCCGCGACGGGGCCGAGATCAGACTGGGACCCAGCGTGCAGCTCGCGTTTCACCGGCCCAGCGTGCTCTCGGGATCCGGTCGACTCAGCTTCCAGAGCGACCACCGACCCGCTCATAGCCTCGACGGAGTGATCCTGGTCGCCGATACCTGCCTGCTGGGACCCGGCCGCGATTGCCACATCCGCTGCCCCGAATGGGACGACTCGGTGATCCTGATCCACCGCCGTAACGACTGGCTGGTCCACTCGCCACAGCTGGACCTCGAGATCCATGGCAAGCGGCTGCGAGGGGAAACGGCGATCAGCGACGGCCAGATCGTCAACGGCCCCGATCTCAGGTTCCACATCGAAACGCTCGCGGTCGAGTCCTCGAATCGAGGAGGACGGCGATGAGTTCAGGGAAATTCACCTTCGCTCCCGAATCAACTCCGCTGGCGGGATTCACCATCAAGCGGGGAATCCAGAGAGGAGGATTCGGGGAGGTCTACTACGCGATCAGCGACGGGGGCAAGGAGGTGGCACTGAAACTGCTGCACAGCCACGTCGAAATCGAACGCCGTGGCACCGAGCAGTGCCTCAACCTCAAGCACCCCAACCTCGTCTCCATCATCGACATCAAGGAAGACGACGACGGAGACACCTGGGTCGTGATGGAATACGTCAGCGGCCAGACGCTCGATCAAGTCCTCTCCGAAAACTACCCCAACGGCATGCCCGTCGACGAGGTCCGCTCGTGGCTCGACGGACTCGCCAGCGGAGTCGACTACCTGCACGACCGGGGCATCGTGCATCGGGACCTCAAGCCACAGAACCTCTATCGCGAATCCGGCTACGTCAAGATCGGCGACATCGGACTCTCCAAGATCATCACGCCCAGCCAGCGGGGAGCCCAGACCGAGAGCATCGGGACCATCCACTACATGGCCCCGGAAATCTCTCGAGGAGAATATGGACCCGAGATCGATGTCTACAGCTCGGCGACCATCGTCTACGAACTGCTGACCGGCCACGTGCCCTTCGAGGGAGAAACCGCCGCCGAAATCATCAATCGACACCTCACCGATCAACCCGACCTCAGCCCTCTGCCAAGAAACCTCCGCCCCGTACTCGACCACGCCCTGGCCAAGGACCCCGCCGCCAGAACTCAAAGCCTCGGAGCCTTCCTCACCGAATTCGACGATGCACTCGCCGGACGAACTCCTCACTCCCCAATCAACCCACCGCAGCCGCAGCCGACACCGGAAGCCACGTCGGTACCAGTCGCACAAGCGACCGAGGCGGTGCTCCAGGCTCCGGGTTCAGTCGTCGTGGTCGGATCGAGTCATTCTCGTCCCGGCCAGGCGCCAATTCGACGACCCCGGGTCTTCTTCCCCGAAGACCACCACGGCCCCCTGGCACCTCGAAACATCTCGTTTTCACAACGGGCGCTGGAAGCGACCGCCGGGATGGCCGCGGCGATCCTGTTCACCGGGCTGCTCGCCTCGGCCGGCCACCTGACCGGGATGTTCGGCGATTCCCAGCAGTCGGCACCGCTGACGGCGGTCGCCTTTGGCCTGACCACCCTGCTGGGGGCCTGGGCTCTGCTGGTCGGGACCAAGGCCTGGGAAGGCACCGGTCGCGAGAGCCTCTCGATTCGCAGACTCTCGCTGTTGCTCCTGGGCGGAGGAGTCGGCGCAGCGGGATGGTGGTTGCACCAGGTGCTGCTGGTCAATCTGCCCCCCCTGGCCGAATCGCAGACAGCCGGGCTGGTCGATTCGATCGGGTCACTGGAGCTGGTCCGCAATCAGCAACCGACCCTGGCCGGTTACGTGATGTTCTTCGCATTGCTGTTTGGCATCAGGCGCTGGTGGTGGCACACCGACGGGTTCCGCCCCAAGCGGCTACGAGTGCTCTCGCTGCTGCTGACCGTTACGGTCTCATGGATTCTCGGGCTGGTGCTGCAGTTCCCACTCGCTGCAGCCACCGGCTGGGGACTGGGCATCGCCATCGTGGTCCAGCTCTCTGCACCCTGGGTTGCCCCAGCCCACCGCCGGGCACGGCTCCAGCAGGAAGGAGCCAGGCATGCCTAGCCTGCTGGGAATCGCCACCGGCCTCGGAGCCGCCGGCAGCGTCGAACATGTCGCGACCTGGGTCATCTCGTTGCTGGTCCTGGCCGCCGCGATCGCCATCCGGGTCGCCTGGGCAGGCCGACGCGGCAACAGCGACCTGAGGACCCTGCTGCGAGCCACCGTGCCCGCGGCGTGGTTCGTGCCCGCTGTGGCCATCGTGATCGCCGTGGCCACGCAGGCCAGCCCCTCGCTCGGACCACGTCAGGCCCCCACCATCCTCTCGCAACCAAACAGCCCCAACGCCCTGCCCAGCATCACCGGTCACAGCTGGACCAGCCAGTCGCTGGTCGAACAGGACGACTCGGGCCGAACCCTCGTGCTGACTCCCATCGCCAGCAAACCGCATGCGACCGCGAAGGAGGCCCGGCAGGAAGCACTCCAACTGGCCGCCATGAGACTCAAGTACGAAGTCGAACGCGTCTACGGCCATGCCGGTGACTGGGAACTCAGCGGCGACTCGCTCGACCAGCAGAAGTTCATCACCAACGAGATCACGACAACACGACCCTACAAGCTCAGTTCGCTGGCACCCTCGAGCGAAATGTACCACTGCGTCGTGCGACTGGAAGTCTCGGACGCCAGCCGGAACTGGGCCTCGGGGTACTGGAAGCAAAGCGTCGGGGCGGGTCGTTTGAAGACGATCGGCACGATCACCGGGCTGCTGTGCCTGCTGATCGTCACCGCCCACCTCTACCTCCGGCTCGACATCGCCTCACACGGCACACACCGCGGCAAGCTGCAACTGGCCGCCGTCGCCGCAGTCGCCGCCGCCGGACTCGTCGCCTCGACCCTGCTGTCGGCCTGAATCGCAGGCTGGCCCACCGCCGCCTGGCAACTCATAATCCCCACATGAGCGTTGACGCCGAGCTGCTGCTGGTTGCACGGGTTCGTGAAGGCGGATCCGAAGCCTGGGAAGAACTGATTGCCCGCTACGAGGGACGGCTGCTGGCGTTTGTTCAGAGCCGAATCGGCAACCGCACCACCAGCGAAGATGTCGTGCAGGAAACCCTGATGGGGTTCCTGACCAGCCTGCCCAATTACGACTCGAACCGGACACGGCTCGAGAGCTTCCTGTTCTCGATCGCCGCCCACAAGCTCACCGACGTGCTCCGCCGACAGGGACGACGGCCCACGCTGCCCCTGTTGCCCCCCGATGCCAGCGGCAGCGGGTTCGAACCGGCCGGGTCGGCACGAGCAGCCTCGAGCCTGATGCGCAGCCGTGAAGGTCGAGATGCCGAGTCCGAACTGCTCGGCGACGTGCTCGGACTGCTGATCCAGGAATGGCTCGACTCGGGACAACTGGAACGACTCCAGTGCATCGAACTGCTGCTGGTGCTCGGCTGGAGAAACAAGGACGTGGCCACTCACCTGGCAATCAGCGAACAGGACGTCGCCAATCACAAGTCGTTCGTGCTCAGGAAACTCAAGGACGCCGCCTCGCAGTCCCCGCTGAGACAACTCGACCTGGCAGATTTCGGGCTCGAAGAACTCGCCGACGAGGACGACGCACAGTAAACCGACCGCCGAGCAACGCTCTTGCCTGCCGAAGCCCGCATGCCGTAAGGTCGCCCACAAGACGTCCTCATGGCAAGAAACCGCATCACCGCCGACCCGCTCCCGGCACTCCCGGCACTCCTGGCACTCGCTGCCTGCCCGGTTCCCGCAGCGATGGCCAACGACGCGTCTCTGCGAGACCGCTACTTCGACGGGCTCAGACAACGAGGCCTGTTCAGTCTCGCCGAGAGTGCCTGCTTCGAAGAACTCGCCCGCAAGGATCTCGACCCCGACACTCGCCTCGAATGGACCCTGCAACTCTCACGAACTCACCTTCAGCACGCCC
>CAUZJR010000223.1:0-8742 GCA_963580005.1 Planctomycetota bacterium | reverse complement strand
CACATCGGACTGGCCCTGATGCCCGATCCCGGTAACTTCCGCAAGAGCTGGTTTCATGCCCGCGACTACGGATTCCTGCTGGCCAACCCTTTCGGTCGCAAGGCATTCACACGGGGCAAGCCTAGTCGGGTCAACGTGACCAGGGGGACTGTGTTTCGGCTGAATTACGGCGTGCTGGTGCATGGCTCACCGGCCAAAGAGCCGGTCGACCTGAAGGCGGCCTACGCTGATTTCCTGTCGGTGATCGGCAGCAAGTGAGGTGCTTGACTTGGGTGGCGCTGAGCCGCGAAGCGGGACTGGGTTGATGAAGTTCATAAGAAGGATGTGACCACCGATGAATGACAGGGCCGAACAGGGTGCATCGACAGTCCGCTGGGGGATCCTCAGTACGGCGAAGATCGGCACCGAGAAGGTGATCCCGGCGATGCAGCAGGGGGCCTTGAGCGAGATCACCGCAATCGCCTCGCGAGACGCCGACCGGGCCCGCGCCGCCGCCGAACTGCTGGGGATTCCGAACAGTTACGGCAGCTACGACGAACTGCTGGCCGATCCCGACATCGATGCGGTTTACAACCCGCTACCCAACCACCTGCACGTCTCGCTCTCGATCCAGGCACTCGAGGCCGGCAAGCACGTGCTGTGCGAGAAGCCGATCGGGCTGACGTCTGCCGAGGGTCAGCAGCTGGTGGACGCCGGAGCGGCTCATCCGGAATTGAAGCTGATGGAGGCGTTCATGTACCGCCACCATCCCCAGTGGCAACGGGCCCGGCAGATTGTCGCCGACGGAGGAATTGGTGAGTTGAGGACGATCCAGACGGCGTTTGCCTACTTCAATGACGACGGCCAGAACATCCGCAACATCGCCGAGATTGGCGGCGGGGGCCTGATGGATATCGGCTGCTACGCGATTTCCCTGGCCCGCTTCATCTTCGACGCCGAGCCGGATCGGGTGGTGGGGATCGTCGAGTACGACGAGGCGTTCGGGACCGACCGACTCTCCTCGGCCATGCTCGACTTCGGACGCGGCACCAGTACCTTCACCTGCTCGACCCAGTTGACCCCCTACCAGCGAGTCAACATCTTCGGGACCTCGGGGCGAGTGGAGATCGAGATCCCGTTCAATGCTCCACCGGATCGGCCGTGCAGGATGTGGCACGAGACCGAAGGCGAGACACTTGAGATCGAGTTCCCGGTCTGCGACCAGTACGCGATCCAGGGCGAGTTGATGAGCCAGGCGATCCTCGAGGACACTGCTGTGCCGACGCCGATCACCGACGCGGTGGCCAACATGAAGGTGATCGAGGCGGTGATCCAGAGCAGTCACTCGGGTGGATGGGTGAGTCCATGACGAGCGAGGGTCCGATTCGCTGGGGGATCCTCGGGTGCGGGGACGTCGCTCGCCGGCGGGTGGCCGGAGCGATTGCCAAGGATCCGGGCAGCCGGCTGGTCGCCGCCTGCCGGCGCAACGCCGAGGCACTCGAGGAGTTCTGCAACGATTTCGGTGTTCCGCGAGGGTACACCGACGAGGCCGACCTGATCGGCGATGCCGACATAGATGCCGTCTACATCGCCACTCCGGTCGACCGACACCTCGGCCAGACGCTGGCCTGTGCCGCCGCCGGCAAGCACGTGCTCTGCGAAAAGCCGATGGCGATGTCGGTTGAGGAATGCGACCGGATGATCGCCGCCTGCCTCGAGGCGGGCGTGACGCTGGGCCTGGCCTACTACCGCCGCTTCTACCCGGTTCTCGATCGCATCCGCGATGTGATTGCGGAGGGGCGAATCGGACGGGTGTTTTCGATCACCGCGGTCACGGCGACTCCGTTTGAATTTCGTGACGGTGAGGACGGCTACTGGCGGGTGGTGCTCGAGGAGGGCGGTGGGGGTGCGCTGATGGACGTGGGCAGCCACCGGCTGAACCTGTTCCTGGACCTGCTGGGCCCGATCACCGATGTCAGCGGGTACTGCGACACGATCGCCGGCGACTTTTCCGCCGATGATGCTGCGGTGCTCTGTGTCAGGTTCGCCAGCGGGGCCCTGGGCAGCCTGCAATGTTATTTCGGTGTCCCGGTCGATCCCGACGAGTTCGTGGTGGTCGGAACCGGGGGGCGGCTGGTCGCGACACCACTCAACAGCGGCCAGCTGATGATCGAGACGGCCGAGGGGATCGAGACCGAATCGCACCCTCCCGCGGCAAACTTCAACCTGCCGCTGGTGACCGATTTCGTCGAGGCGATTGCCGAGGGGCGGATGCCTCGGGTCAGCGGCCACGAGGGTCGGGCGACCAACGAGGTGATCGCGAGAGGTTACGGGACCAGGTAGTGGTCGCTCTTGCTGTTGACTCACAAAAAAACAGGGCCGGATCCGCGTGAGGATCCGGCCCTGTTGGCGTTGAGGTGATGAGCGGGTCCTAGACCAGCTCGGTGATCAGCTTGCGGTCGTCGACAAGGTACTGCGGACGTCCGTTGGGGTCCGTCAGTGTCATCGTGTTGCAGTCGATTCCCAGCTGGTGATACAGCGTGTGGAAGATCGACTGCAGCGTGACCGGGTTGTCCTTGGGACGCTCGCCCTTGGAGTTGGTCGCCCCGATCACCTGGCCGTGCCTGAAGCCTCCGCCGGCGATGAAGAAGAACGCGGCGGCCGGCCAGTGGTCGCGGCCCTTGTTGCCGTTGACCCTGGGAGTCCGGCCAAACTCGCCCGACATCATGATGATCGTGTCATCGAGCAATCCGCGGGTTTCCAGGTCGTCGATCAGGGCGGTCAACTTGCGCGAGATCGGAGGCAGCTTGCCACGCATCGCGTTGAAGTTGTTGCCGTGAGTGTCCCAGCCACCCCAGGTCATCGAGACGCAGCGGACACCCTCTTCGATCAAACGACGTGCCGCCAAGAGATTGTTGTCGGCATACCGTTCGCGGGTCCGAGGATCCTCGAGGCTCGTGTCGAGTGCCTTGGCGATGCGGCCGGATACGACCAGGTCGAGTGCCCGGCCGGTGTAGCTGTCGACCGCGTCGAACATGCCGCGACGGTCGATGCCCTTCTTCAGCCGATCCAGACCGGTCAGCAGGCTGCGGCGATCGCCGAGTCGATCGAGCGTGATGTTCTTGAGCACCAGGTTCTGACGGCCCGTGGTGTCGGGACGGTACGGGGCGTAGGTTTGCCCGAGGAAGCCGGGCCGCGAGCCGCCGAAGTCGACGGCCGTGGGGGCCATGCCGTGTGAGGTCTGCTGGGCGGGACCCCAGAGCTTGGCCATGACCGCTCCGACACCGGGACGACCACCGATCGAACGCATCGCGTTGACACTCCAACCGCTGTCGCCCTGGTTGGTCGTGTGCTCGTTGTTCATGCCGCGGGTCGAGCGGATGATCGAATACTTGTCGGCCACGCCAGCCAACTCGGGCATCAACTCGCAGATCTCCACACCCGGCACGTTGGTCGCGATCGGACGGAACTCGCCACGGTACTCCACCGGAGCCTCGGGCTTGAGGTCGAAGGTGTCCATGTGAGTCGGACCACCGTGCAGGAAGATGTTGATCAGGTTCTTCCCGCTGGCTCGCGTCGCCGCTTCACCCTCGGCACGCAACAGGTCCGAGAGACCGAAGCCGACACTGCCCATCGAGACAGCACCAATCTGCAACGCGTCGCGCCGCGTCATACCGTCACAGAACTGCTGCTTCCTACCTTGAATCGTCAGCATGCCGAGTGCTCCTTCCAAGAGTTCGCGGGTGAGTCTGTCTCAGCCCGATGCATCGTGTGGACTTTTCGCTGGGCTCTATTCTCCTAGTTTCGGCCGCATAGATCAACGGGCGTTGATGAATTCGGCCGAATTGCCGCTGACGTGCCGGTGCCCCGAAGCGGCCCACGAGCCGAAATGGCCCGCACTGTTACGCCGGAGACGAAAAACTCGCCGGGAATTTCCAAGCCAACGTGAACTCTCGGGCCAGAACTTCGTTCTCCAACCAGAGACTCGCAGGGGTCTGGATCGCTAGGATGCTCGATCCAGTCTTACCCTCACTGATGAGCTGACGGAGAAACGCGCGATGGACGATGTCGTTCCAGGGACCGAGCCTGAGAGCCAGGCGGACGATCATTCGACGGACCAGGCACAGACCGAATCCGCCCAGCAGCCAGATTCCGGGCACGAGGAATCCAAGGCCCGCCACGGGCGGAGGCTGACGATCATGATCGTCGCCTCGATCATCCTGGCGATTCTCTCGGCATTGATCGTTCCACCGATCATGTACACCGATGCTGATCGCGCCGAGGCGGAGAAGATCGAGATTCAAGTCTTTGGTCTCGAGCAGGAAATGAAGGCTGTCGAGGCGAAGATCGATGCCTTGAAGGAGGCCCTGAAGCAACAGGAACAACAAATTGGGGACGCCGACCGAAAGACGACGGTCGGTGTGATGTCGCGGGAATCGGGGCTCGACAAGGATGAGATCGAGAAGATCTTTCCTCAACTTGCCGAGTTGAAGAATGAGATCGCGGAACTCACCGAAGACGTGAAGAAGTTCCGGGATCAGATTGCCGCCCTGCGGAAAAATCAGCCCTCCGAAGAATCCACGGTGGCGCTATTCGAGGCGATTGGTGTCGGGGGTGAGGTCTTCCTGCGAGCTCTGACGATGATGGTCGTGCCGTTGGTCATTGCCAGCGTTATGAGCGGCATCCTGGGAATGGGTGACGTACGAAAACTGGGACGGCCTGGCCTGGTGGCCGTCCTCTACTACATTTCGACCACGATCCTGGCTGTCGTCGTCGGACTGGTGGTCGTGAACTTGATCAATCCGGGCAAAAGCTTTGAGAGTGACGGGAAGAAATTCCAGCAACTCGACAAGAACTCCGACAAACACCTCGACCTGGCCGAGTTTCAGGCGACGGTTGATCAGTTCGAGAAGACCAAGAGCAAGCGAGTGTTCTTCCTCCGCGACACCGACGAGGACGGTGAACTGTCACTGGAGGAGTACAGCGGTAACAACGTCAACGTCGAAGAGGCCGACCGAAAAAAGGTGGTCGGTGTGATGTCGCGGGAATCGGGACTCGACAAGAACAAGATCGAGAAGATCTTTCCTCAACTTGCCAAGGAGAAAGAGGGGGCGGCCGAAAAGGGGCCGTCGATGGGCACGATCTTCTCAAACTTGCTGTTGATGCTCTTCACGGACAATCTCTTTGCCGCAGCAGCGGAAACGCAGTTGCTGCCGCTGATCGTCTTCTCGATCATCTTCGCCGGCATGTTGACCACCCTCGGCAGCAAGGTGGACGACATGACCGGGTTGATTGCCGAAGTCAACACGGCACTGATGTCATTCGTCATGTTGCTGATGAACCTTGCTCCGATCGGCATTTTCTGCCTGGTGGCGTCGCGGTTCGGCGAGGCTCAGGCCAAGGGCGAGTTCATCCAGACGTTGTCCCAGACAGGCTCGTTCGTGCTGACGGTCCTGGTTGGGTTGAGTATTCATCTCTTCGGCACACTTCCACTGCTGTTCTGGATCTTCAAGCGACAGAACCCCTACCACTTCATGAGGAACATGTCGCGTGCGTTGCTGACGGCGTTTTCGACGGCCAGTTCGTCGGCCACCCTGCCGGTGACCATGGAATGTGCCACCCAGCAGGCTGGGGTGTCGAAGCGATCTGTGGACTTCGTGTTGCCGTTGGGTGCCACGATCAACATGGACGGGACCGCACTCTACGAGGCGGCCGCGGCGATCTTCATTGCCCAGGTGTTCATGTTGACTCCCGAAGGTGCGGCATTTGCCAATACGTATGACCCCGTGTGGACCCAGGTGGTGATCGCCGTCACCGCCACGCTGGCAGCGATCGGGGCAGCGGGGATTCCCGAGGCGGGCCTGGTGACGATGATGATCGTGCTGAACGCGGTCGGCCTGCCGCTGGAATACGTCTCGCTGATCATCTCGGTCGACTGGTTGCTGGACCGCTTCCGCACGGCCACCAACACCTTCGGAGACGCCGTGGGGGCGGCGATCGTTGATGAGACATTCAGAGATTGACTGGCATGCCCGGGTCCAGCCCCACCTGCGATCATCGCCGCTTGGCCGACGAGGTCCTGGCAGAGAATCCGATCCTGGTCTCGAAAATCACCGCAGCCTGCGGAATCGAGCACGATGCGGTGCCCGCTGCGCTGACCGAGGTGATTCGATTCCTGGACCTGATTGTCCTCTCAGGCGACACGCTCTCACCGAGCATCTCAGTCGACCTCGCCTGGCACGAATTCATCCTCTGCACGAGGGCCTATGCCGCATTCTGCCAACAGCACTTTGGCCGCATGATGCACCACGACCCGGGCGGATCCGACGACAAGAACCGGCAGCAGTTCCAGCAGACCCTGGCACTGTATCGTCAGCACTTCGGCGAACCCGATCCCGAACTCTGGGGACCGGCAAGACCCCTGGCCGCCGGTGACTGCGGTGGCTGCGGTGGCTGCGGTGGCTGCGGTGGCCCAGACGCACTCTAGGCTGCAATCGCTCACGACCGGACCACTCACAACGGACCACTCATTCCTCAACTGCAGGCGGAACCCACCATGTACTTGCACGGCGAAATTTCAGTCGATCCCTCCAGCCTGACCAGCATCGAACTGGTCAAACCGTCCAAGGCCTTCGGCAAGATGCTGCACGTCTTGACCCTGGGACTGGCAAGCGAGAAGGAGGAGCGTGAGACCTTCACGGCCGTCAGCGTGCTCCAGCAGTTCAACCAGGTGTTCCGTTCGCTGGGGATCACCAATGTCGTGAGGCTGGCCAGGGACGATGTCGACTTCTATCTCGACGACGAAGGCCGCGAGGACGACCTGAAGGAGGCGATGGTGGCTTTCGTTGAAGGAGCCTCCGATGAGCCCCAGGACCAGTTCCAGACACTGTGGCTGGTGCTCGAGGCCGAGGACGACGTGCTGAAGTACCTGGTCCAGGTCGAAATCAACGCCGTGCACAAGGTGGGCATGCACCCGATCCGGATCACTGTCAATGGACTGATCAAGGAACTCCACCTGGACGCCGATCAGCCCGACGAGAAAGTCAGGGAGCTGCTGGATCCTCACTTTGTCGACCAGGATGCGTACGACGCCGTTGCCCAGACCAACGGAGACCACTTCGGAGAATTCGTTGAACGCCTGGCTTCCGCGATCGGTCAGAAGATGAACATCGATGATCTGTCAACGACGCTTGAGAACCGGATCATCCGGCCGGGAGAACCGATCACCAGCCGGCAGCAGTGGTCACGAAACAGAGGTGCCAGCGACCCGGTATATCATGGCTACTACGGGTATGACGACTACTTCTGGTACTCGTGGACATGGTCCGAGATGTGCCACGAGAACAATGTCCATTGCCACGACTGCTCGGTCGTCGATGACCAGGGCCGTACCGTCTTCGAAGTCCAGTCCGACGGTTTCGACGCGGGAGAATCCAACGTGCTGAATCCCGCCGAGCCGATCGAGGTGCCCTCCGATGGCGACGTGTCGGTCTCAGATGACCACGCCTTCTCGGATTCCCCCGACTTCAGTGCCGCTGCCGATACGAGCGGCGGAGGCGATTCCGGCGGTTGGCTTGGCTCGCTGTGCGACGGCTTCAGTGACGGCGGTAGCGATGGAGGTGCCAGTTGCGGAAGCAGCTGTGGGAGCAGCTGTGGAGGCGGTTGCGGAGGTTGAACGCGGGGCGGGGGAAAGAGAACCACCGCCGAGGGATCACTTCGCCGCGGGCAGCAGCTTG
This sequence comes from Planctomycetota bacterium, assembly GCA_963580005.1. Classification (GTDB taxonomy): domain Bacteria; phylum Planctomycetota; class Planctomycetia; order Planctomycetales; family Planctomycetaceae; genus UBA8437. The sequence goes on along the minus strand of CAUZJR010000223.1, from coordinate 1,027 downwards.
TGCTTGGCCAGTCTCAGGCTGCGGACGTTCAACCCCGTGCCCGAGGCGGTGGTGACCGTCAGGCGGGTCGGCAGGTCGAAACGGCCCACGCGAGTCCAGCGGTTCTGGAAACTCTGGGTCTTGACCAACTTGCCGGTCTTTCCGTCCCAGTACTGGACCGAGTAGGACCGGGGCAGGAACTTGCCGTCGACGTTCTTCTGGTTGTCGAGCACGGTGATCGTCATGTGCTGAGGTCCGATGGCCCGGTTGACCACGCTGATCTGTCCCTCGTGGACCCGGTAACTTGAGGCCATCGAGCCGCCGACAAACGTCATCAGTCGGCCCAGGGGGTGTTCGAGGTCATCGTCGGCGAATCTCAGCACCGGTGCAGCTCGCTGGCCGCTGGGTGCCCGGCGATGCAGCACCATCGATCCCAGCTGGTCCTTGACCCACTCGGCCGCGTGCTGCTCGTCGATGTCCAATGAAACCGTGCCATCTGCAGCCACTCGTGCCGTGCCGCTGTAGGCTCGCCCGTCGACGGTGCCGATGATCGCGGCGCTGAAGCCGGGAAAACCGCTCCAGCTGGCTCGCTTGGCCAGAGCCGTTTCGAACAGCTTGATCGCGTCGGGGTCGCCACCGGTGGCCACCAGCGGCCAGCGGAACGCCAGGGTCGCAAAATCCCGCGTCTCGGTGTACTTCTTCCCTCCGGAAGTCCCCTCGCCTGGGATCACTCGATTGGTGTAGACGCAGAAGTGACCCTCGGTGGCAGGACGAAACACCACCCTGCCGTTCTTGTCCGCCTTCAGTTCCTCGTTGACCAGGTCGTCGTCGACGGTCGTGAACAGGGCACCAGGCAGTGGCTTGCCGTTGGCCAGTGCGACCATCTCGATGCGATCCGCGTGCACCACGGCGGTGATCTGAAATGGGACTTTCGGACGAGGCTTCAGAGTGTTGAGAGTCTTGGCATCACCGTGGATCGCACCGGGAAAGTATCTCAAGAGAAACGGCACTTTGCGGGTCAGCACGCCCCAGGTGTACTCGCCACTGA
>CAUZJR010000222.1:0-8802 GCA_963580005.1 Planctomycetota bacterium | reverse complement strand
TCTTGAACTACGCGGCCGTAGACGTCTGTGAGTCGGTAGTCGCGGCCGAGGTGGGGGTAGGTCAGCCGCTCGTGGTCGATGCCCAACTGGTGCAGGATCGTGGCGTGCAGGTCGTGCAGATGCACCTGCCCCTTTACCGGTCGATAGCCAAAGTCGTCGGTTTCGCCGTGCACCAGGCCGGGCTTGACGCCGCCGCCGGCCAACAGCGTGCAAAAACTTTCCTGCTGATGTTCGCGGCCGTGCTTGGCGATCGGGCTGGTCCCCGAGAGATCCTGGCTCCAGTACGTGCGGCCGAATTCTCCGGAGACCATCACCAGCGTATCTTCCAGCAGACCTCGCCTGCTGAGATCCGCGATCAGCCCGGCGATGGGTTGGTCGGCCCGGGCGCAGGAACCGGGCAGGGCGTTGCGGATGTCGCCGTGATGGTCCCAGCCGTCCATCGTCACCTGCACAAACCTCACGCCCGCTTCACTGAGCCGCCGTGCCATCAGGCAGGCCCGGCCGTTCACATCGCTGGGTCCGCCGCCGATGCCGTACAGTTCCTGCGTCTGTTTTGATTCTCGAGACAGGTCGATCAGGCCCGGCGTTTCCGCCTGCATGCGGTAGGCCAATTCAAACGACTCGATGATGCCCTCCATCTGCGAATCCTGCTTCGCACGATTCAGCAGGCGTCGGTTGACACGTTGCAGGAAGTCGAGCCGTCGCCGCTGCAGTTGAGGCTTGATGCCGGGGTCGCGGAGATTGGTGATGGCGACCTCGCCCTCCTGACGGGGCACTCGCAACGGTGTGCCCTGGTGAATTGCCGGCAGGAACCCGGCTCCGTAGTTCCGTCCGTCACGCGGAGGATGAATCGTGATGAAACCGGGCATGTTTCGGTTCTCGCTGCCCAGGCCGTAGCTGAGCCATGCGCCCATCGACGGCCGCGCCTCGGAAATGTGCCCGGTGTGAAACTGTAACGCCGCGGGGGCGTGAGCCTTGTTGTCGGCGACCACGGCCCTGAGCAGGCACAGCTCATCGGCCACACCCGACAGATGCGGCAGCAGGTCCGACAGCATCAGGCCCGATTGACCTCGCGGACGAACCGGTTGGACCGGAGCCATCGGCAGAAATCGAGCGACACCCACGCGAAGCTGACCGTCGTCGCCCACCGGCGACTCGATCGCCTGACCATGCTTGCTGGTGATGTACGCCTTGGGCGCAAACAGATCCCCCTGGGAAGGACCTCCGGCCAGGAACACGAAGATCATCCGGCTGGCCCGTGGGCGAACGTGAGGGGCAGCCTCGGCGAGTGGATTTGCTGCGGCGGTGGCGGCTGCGGTGGCGGTGTCGGCCAGCAGGCCGCTGAGGGCCAGGCCACCAAAACCGCAGGCGGCTCCCTGCAGAAGCTCACGTCGACTCAGTGGCTGGGTCATCGACGGGGTCATCTTGCGGGTCATCGTCTGTTCTTTCGGTTGCCGGACCGCGGGAATCCGCGAGCCGGAATGGGTCACTCAGAGTCGCATCAGGAATTCGTTCGAGGCCAGCAGCGCGTGGCACAGTTCGGCCCAGCCGTTCGCTCCGATCTCACGCACGAACTCGGCCGCCTCGAGACGTTCCACCCCGGTAATCGGCCGATTCAGCAGCGTCAACCACAGCAGTTCGAGTCGCCGGGCCTCGTCGTCTTCCTTGTTCAAACGTGTGGCGAGTGCGGCGGCGTGCTTCTTGACCACCGGGCTGTTCATCAGGAACAGTGCCTGGGTGGGGACGGCTGTGACCTGTCGCTTGCCGGTTAATTGCGACGGCTGTGCGAAGTCGAAGACATTGCGGAGCGTGGCGGGTCCTGGCTGGGCTCCATCCCGGATGACGGGCAGGTAGACGGTCCGCTGGAACTCCTGCTCGGGTCGCCACTTCGCCAGCCGGAAATTCGGAGGGTTCACATCCTTGGGGTCGAGGCCGCCTACGTTTTCGAGGAACTCAAGTGGCAGGGCCGGGCCGCCGCTTGAGGCTTTCAGTCGGCCGCTGACCATGATCAAGGCGTCACGCAGAGCCTCGGCGTCGAGCCGGGTCCGGTTCATTCGCCACCGCAGCCGGTTGCCGGGGTCCACGGCCTGGCCGCGATCGTCGTGTGTGCTGTCGAGGCCATAGGTTCGGCTGAGGACCAGTCGACGGATGAGTGTTTTCTGCGAACAGTCCTCGCGGATGAACCGCCGGGCCAGGGAGTCGAGCAGATCCGGATGTGAGGGCCGGTCCCCGGGCAGGCCAAAATAGTCAACCGACCGAACCAGGCCCTCGCCAAACAGCTTCTGCCAGATGCGATTCACCGCGACTCGCATCGCCAGTGGCTGACCGGCCACCCAGTCTGCCAGTTGTCGCCGACCGCTTTGCTGGGCCGGGATGTCGGGCGGACCCTCTGAAATCACCTGCAGGAACCCACGCGGCACCTCGTCGCCCAGGGCGCGCGGATCTCCACGAATCGTGATTCTCATCGCCGTCGGACTCTCGACGTCTCTCACACCGTGGACTCGTGGCACGGTGGGTGCAAAGAACTCGCCGTGCAGAATCAGCTTGTTCAACTGGCCGACCCGAGCGGATCGGTTGTTGCGTTCGGCGGTCAGCTTGTCGCGTTCCGCTTTCGGGAGGTCCTTGTTCCCGAGCAGCCTGTCGAGTTCGGCCCGGCGATCCCCGGCCTGCTTGCGTTCACCGTGCCAGCCGGCGAGTTTTTCGGCATGAGTCTTCTCGCGGCCCGCTCGAATTGCCTGCTGGGCTTTCGTTTCGGGTAGTTCGATGACGTTCACATCGCTCCACACGCCGCGTGGGGTCTTGAACACGGTCGACGTGCCGTGAAAGAAGCCGGCCATGGCGTAGTAGTCGCGTTGAGAGACCGGATCGAACTTGTGGTCGTGACACCTTGCGCATTCGAGCGTCAAACCGAGGAAGGCCTTGCCGACCTTGTTGAGCTGCTGGTCGACGATATCGACGAGCAGCTTGGCCTTGTCGGATTCGACGATCTCGATGTCGCCCAGCACCAGGAACCCGGTCGCCGTCAGGCTGGCGGCTTGTTGCTGGACGCTCTGCTTTTCGGGTGCAAGCAGGTCGCCGGCAATCTGTTCGCGGATGAACTCGTCAAACGGCTTGTCGTTGTTGAACGCATCGATGACGTAATCACGATAGCGCCAGGCGTAGCGGGCGAAGACGCTGTTTGAGGTACCGACCTGGTCTGCGTACCCCACGAGGTCCAGCCAATGCCTTGCCCACCGTTCGCCGAACGCCCGCGAGGCCAACAACCGATCGACGACTTTCTCGCGTGCCCGGGGCGAGGGGTCAGCGGCGAACTCCCTGACCTGTTCCACCGTCGGTGGGAGTCCTGTCAGATCGAAGCTCACGCGTCGTAACCACGTGTAGCGGTCCGCGTCGCCGACGGGCCGCAGGCCGGCTGCCTGAAGCCGTGCCAGGATGTAGCGGTCCACGTCGCTCGTTGGCCACTTCGACTTCTTGAGGCGAGGCGGCGTGGTCTGCCCGAGCGACTGAAAGGCCCAGTGTTTCCGACCGGCCTTGAAGTCGATTCCGGCCTGGCCGGCCTGGGATTTCGTCACTCGAGGATCGAAGGCGCCCTCAGCGACCCAGCGTTCCAGTTGCCTGACGAGTTTCGCGGGCAGCTTGCCCTTGGGGGGCATTTCGAGGTCCTGATACCGAACAGCGCTGATCAGCAGGCTCTTGTCGGGTTGGCCCGGCACAAGAGCTGGTCCGGATTGGCCTCCTTTTGCCCAGCCGCTTCGTGAGTCGAGTACCAGGCCCCCGTTGGCCTTTTTTGCCTGGTGACTGTGACACCGGTAGCAGTGCTGTTCGAGAATCGGCCGCACGGTCTTGTCGAAGAAGGTCCTGGCGGCTGGAGTTCCTTGAGTCGCGGTCTTCTTTTGCTGGGCCAGGGCCGGCAACGACATGGCACACAACGTGAGAACCACGCTCGCGGAGGTGTAGAAGTGAGTCCTGGTCATGGGAGTGATCACTGTGGGCAAGACTTCGATTTCGGATTCCGCCTTCGGGCTGATTCTACCATTCCCAGGTGGTGATCACCTGCAAAGCCGCTTGGGAAAATGGCTGATCAGTGTTGGGTTTGTTGTGGGGTCAGAACCCTTTTTCTCCAACCTCGCTGTCTGGCCGAAGGGGTCAGGCCCCGCCTTGGGACCGCGTTGGGTGGAGCAGGACTGTTGGAGGGCGGCGTCTGACCCCCCTGGTGCGACCCGCCGTAGGGGGGCTAGCCGATTCGTGCGTACTGGTCGCCGGCAGGGGACTCGGTCGTACGCTCGGTGCTGATCGGAAATCGGATCAGTGTCAGCACGACGAATCCTGAGGCCACGAATTCGGCAATCTCCTCGAATGCCTGACCCGCAAACACGACGTTCCAGGCCGATTGATCGGAAGCCTGGGACGCGGCAAACACGCACGCCCACGCCAGCGCGAACATCATCCACGGCTCCCTGGCTCGAAACGCCGGCGCCAGCCTGGGTATCCCCAATCTGAGCACCGCGACACAGACCACCGCCATGCTCAGCAGGAAGGACCCACAGACGAGCTTCTGGCCAATCGGAACATCCGGGGACAGGTAGAACTTGAGGCTACTGAAGTGCTCGGGTACCCACGCCGCCCTGTGCACATCGGCCTCACGCAACGCATACAACACCAGCAGGCAGGCGGTCAGTCCCAGCAGCGTGCGCTGGCCTGGATCGCGGATTGCACCGTTCACGGCCAACAGCACCGCCGCACTCAAGACGACAAACGTCGCCAGTTGTACCAGCCCGTCGTCGGCGATCAGCCGCCGACCCAATTCCTGCGGCACTGCCAGGGTGACCACCGCGAACAGCACAACTCCGGTCCCCAGCACGAGGGATGCCAGGGTCGGGTTTCCGCACGAGGTGATGCGATGGCTGAGTCTCTTCACCTGATGACCTTCAACGTCTTCCGTGATTGTCTCAGACGGTCTATGCCTCGCTTCGTGGCTCGAGTGTCCCGGACATCGAGGTATTGGAGCTTCTGGAGTTTGGCCAGGTACAGGAGGCCCCGGTCGGTGATCGACGTGTTGTCGACTCGCAAGTATTCCAGCGTCCTGATCTCGGCCAGGTGAGCCAGCCCGGCATCGCCCACTTTCGTGTGTGAGCACTCGATTTCGTCGAGGTGGTTCAGCTGCTTGAGATGCACGAGTCCGTCGTCGGTGACTTGTGTCTCGGACAATTCGATTTCTTCCAACTGCTTCAGCCGCGACACATGCACCAGGCCCCGGTCGCTGACCGGTGTGGCGTTGATGTCGAGGTCTTTGAGTTGTGCGAGTTGTGAGAGGTGCCGGAGTCCTTCATCGGTGATCGCGGTGTTGTTCAATTCCAGGTCCACCAGGCGGCTCATCTGCAGTAGCGATTTCAAGCCGGAATCGGTCACACCGGTTCCTGAGAGGTCCAGGTCGCGCAATCGAGTCAATCCGGCGAGGCTTTCGACACCGAGATCGGTGACCCGGGTTTCAACCAGCCACAGGCTCTCCAACCGTGTCATGCCGGCCAGGTGCTTGAGGCCGGTGTCTGTAATCGCAGTGCGATCCAGCCGGATCTTCTGGAGTGCGGGGTACTGGACCAGTTTCGCGAGATCGTGATCACCGACGGGTGTTCCGGCGAGATCGAGTGTCTTGAGTGCGGAGAGGCTCTTCATGGACTCGAGCAGGCTGGCCTCGGGCTTCGTGTCGCTGAGGTCGACCTTCGAGACCCTCCGCCAGTGCCAGATCCGCGGGTCGAACCAGCCGACCCGTTCCACGGATCCGCCGGTCTCTTCGATCACCGCGACCACGGAACGTTCGGATCGCTCGGTGTTCCAGCCGACGACGGCGAAGCCGAGCCCGACCAGGACCACCGCCAGCCAGACTCTCGCCTGCCAACGAATCGAAGCCACTGATCGCATGAGTTGTTCCCGACTGCTCGACCGGGCATGCTGCACGCTGCCGGCTCGAACCGCGGGACGCTATCGGAATCCTCGAACAGGGTCAACGCAGTTCGACGGCGGCCATTAGCCCGCCGGTGGTGGGGCAGAGAACCCGACCACGAAGTTCTTGTACCCGTCGCTTTGCGACACGGTGACGTCGAATTGGATCGCCCCATCGCGGGCCACGGTCGCCACGGGCTTCCCATCCACCTGGACCGTGGCAGTGGCCGGGTTGAATCGCCCGGGCAGTCGCAGCGAGACGGTGCCTCCGCGTCGACCTGCCACACGGCCCGTGGCCGTCTTGCCGCTGACCGAGACACTGACGCCAAAATCACCTCCCTGGCGGCTGAGCTGCAGGTCGTCGAGTCCCAGTCGCGTGCCTTCGAACAGTGGCTGATCGGTGGGGTGGTAACCCAGGCCCTTGCCGGCGACCGAGAACGCCGAGACCTGGTTGATATCGAACCGGTCCCCGTTCGCCTCGGCCCCGTTTCAACTCCAGTTGTGGTCTTTCGCTCCGTAATACAGCACACCACTGCCGGCTCCCCAGCGGAAGTTGTAGCGTCCGCTGGTCTGCATCAGGTGCAGGTACGATTCGCGGGGTCCGCCGAAGTCGTGTCGCATCACGGGTCCGTAGTCGCGAATCAGCACCGAGTGCAAGTTGGGCCGTTGTCCGTCCTTTCCGAGCGTTTCGATCCAGCGCATCTGGGCGCTAAGTTTCGGCGCGGTCTTCTTCAGTCGTTGTGCGATTTCGAACAGGGAGAGCCAGTAGCCACCGCCGACGGCGAAGGCGCCTGCGTGAGCACCCTCGGGTGGCACTCTGCGGACGCCCTTGTGCGGCGACATCAGCGAGTGCAGGTACCAGCGGACCCAATCGTGCAGCATGGGTTCGGCGAGCAGGTCGGTGCCATCGAGGATCTCGAGCCCGCGTGCGCATCTCAGCAGCGCCTGCAGCGAGGTGCCGCTGTAGCAGGCAATGTTCTCGGTCCAGCGTCCTCCCATCGCGTTGTGCCGCGTGTCTCTCTGGCGTCCGTAGTTCTTCAGCCATTCGCGGTAGAAGCCTACGAACGAGTCTCGCCACTTCTTCGCGTGAGGGTGGTTGGGAAACACGCCGCAGGCGATCGGCACGGTCTGCTTGACCTGCATCACGAAGTTCGGCTGCCCGGCCAGCATGCTGTGGTGCGGCAGGTTGTTGTCGTCTTCGGCCGTATAGGCCAGGAACAGCAGGATGCCACGGACGTGTTCCCTCTGTTCGGGCGTCCAGCTCGAACGGCTGCGTTCGTAGGAGCCGTAGAACTCGGGCATCAGTCCATAGGAGGGTGGACCGACCTCGGCGGAGAAGTCCCAGAAGTTGACGATGGCATTGAGGAACCACCACGTGGCTCCCATCCCGTGCGAATTCAGCCACTGGTCGTAGGTGACCACGTCGCCTTCGGGGAACAGCTTGACCTGGTTGGACTCCTTCCACTGGAAGACCCAGTCCTTGACGCGATCGAGGCTGAGGTCGGCGAGCTTCTGCCAGAGCCTCACCTCGGGACCGCCGGCGGGTCCGCGTCCCTTGCCGCCGGGCGTGTTGCGGACGTGAACCTGCTGGTCGCGAGGAATCAGTGCCAGCGCCCAGTGCCTCTGACGACCCTCGAGACGGGTCCGCAGGAACTTGCGGCCGCCTTGGGAATAGAACCTGAGGTTGCCCGGACCTGAGTTGCTGTACCAGACGTGCCGATAGACGGTCGCTGTTCAAAGTCGCGGCTGTCGCGGATTGGTTTGTGTGAGTTGAAACTCTGGCGCGAGTCCGGAGAATGTGGCGTTGGAGAATCTCACTTGTGGTGGGCGCACCAGAACATGAAAACACAAAAATGCAACTGCATGGCTCTGGCAGCCTTGATACTGGTTTGCGTGGGATTGGTGTCGGCCGGATTCAGTGAACCACCGAGTTCCTTGTATGACCATGCGGGGGAATTGCAGTCCACGGTGCTCGTATTCGCCGGACTCGGATGCACTTTCATCGGCGTTGTGTTGTTGGCGATCGTCGCCCGCAAGACGACAGCGTCGATGGCACCGGACAAGAAGTCGAGAACCAACGTCGGCGTGGGACTGGGAGTCGTTCTTCAGTTGGCAGCGCTCCTCGTGCAGAAGACCGGGGCGGGCCCTGAAGTGGCCGCGCCGATTCTGCTTTTGCTCAGTATTCCTGTGGTCGTCTGGGGCTGTATGAGTTATGCGGAGGGCAAGGGCCGTTCAAAGTGGCTCGGACTGATCGGCGTAGCGGGGATCATCGGGTTGGCCGTCCTGACCGTCTTGCCCGAGCAGCAGGACGGTGATGCGGTCGATCCCGGCGAGCCTGAAAGCGACGCGACCGACGGCCCGCCTCAGGTCTAGGCACTTCGATTGCCATCACGTGCTGCAGGTAGATAACCCGACAGCCGGCTCGTCACGCTGCAGCCACTGTCCACGGTTACTTCTGCGGTGCGTAGGTGATGCTGGCCACCTGACCGAGCTTGACGTTTTTGGCGGTCTGGCGGGTCTTGTCGGGCCAGAGGATTTCGAGCGTGACGGGGTCCTTGTGATCGGCCAGTCCGAAGTGCAGCCGCAGGTCGTTCTGGTTGCCCTCGCCGGTACCCGCTTCGACCTGCCGCGTGTAGGTCTTCTTGCCGATGGTGATCCGCACCTGGGCACCCACCGCGGCACGATTCACCCTCGTTCCATCGCCCTTGAGTTGGACCGTGAGCCAGGCCTTGCCGAGAAGCGTGTTCTGGAACAGCTTGCCGCCGCTGATCAGATCGAGTGCTCCGTCGTTGTTGAAGTCGGCCCAGGCGGCCTGGTAGGTCGGCGGCAGACCGGCCACTCCGGCGGCGGCACTGACGTCGA
>CAUZJR010000221.1:0-8857 GCA_963580005.1 Planctomycetota bacterium | reverse complement strand
GATCATCTCCACCAGCAGCCCGGTCGCCGACTGCGCCCGCCGGCGCGAATCGGCATCCAATCCCGACGGCAGCAGCAGCTCGATCGTGCCCATCCGGGACTGGCAACCGGCCACGTCCCCGCCGCGCACACCCTCTCCGCTCACCTCGTGGCCATCGCCCACGAAGCGGACGGTCCAACCGGTGGCCCGGGTGAACTTCTCGCACAACAGCGCAACCCGCTCGCGGTACTCCGCAACCGAGCCGGCGGAAGATTCGTCCGCCGCAAACATCGTGATTCTCCAAACAGGACCGTCCAACCCTCCACTCGCGTACGGCGGTCCCTCAACCGGAATCGACACCGGCTACGCTTAGATCTAGATCGGTCGCCTGGACCGCTCAGAAGCAGTCGCGGAGACGGGATGAGGTTTGTGCCGGATGTGGGGGACGCGACGATAGGAGATCTCAGTCGGCTCCGCTCGACTCATCGCCCGCGAAACGGGCCACCACCGCACAGCCGCAGGAATCGCTCCAGACGTTGACCGACGTGCGACACATGTCCAATACCCGGTCCACTGCCAGGATCAGGCCCTGGGCTTCCATGGGCAATCCGACCGCCTGCAACACGATCGCCATCATCACCAGCCCTGCGTGTGGGATCCCCGCAGCCCCGACACTGGCCAGCAACGCCGTGACCGCAACCAGCACTTGTTGAGAGAATCCCAGCTCGAAGCCCGGCGTGGCCTGGGCAATGAACAGCACGGCCACCGCCTCGTACAGCGCCGTGCCATCCATGTTGATCGTGGCACCCAGCGGCAGCACGAATGCCCCCACCCGCCGCGGAACACCCGCACGTTGCTCGACTGAAGACATCGTCAGCGGCAGTGTGCCGTTGGAGGACGCGGTCGAGAACGCGGTCAGCAACGCCGGCGAGAGTGCCCGAGCGTACTCCCACGGATCACGCCGCGCGACGAACTTCAGGATCAACGGCAGTACCACGCACGCGTGCACTGCCAGGGCCAGGAACACCGTCAGCATGTACCAGCTCAAGGTCACAAACACCTCGGCTCCCTGCGAAACGGTTGCCGAGATCATGAAGGCGGCGACTCCGATCGGGGCCAGCCGGATCACCCACTGAGTCAACGCCATCATCACTTCGAAGGCCGCGTCGACACACGTCTTGAGGGTCTCGGCCACACCGCCACTCACGCGGCCCAGGAAGACGCCGAAGAGAATGCTGAAGGAGATGATCGAGAGGAACTCGCCGTTGGCCAGGGCGCCCAGAGGATTGGTCGGCACCAGCTTCTCAACCAGGCCGTTGAAGATCCCCGCCAGTGACTCCCCCTCGCCGCCAACCACCTCCCGCGAGGCCCCCGGCAACTCGGCACCCACGCCCGGAGCGATCAGGTTGACCAGCAACAGCCCCGTTGTGATCGCCAACAGGCTGGTGACTAGGTAGTAGAGCAACGTCCCGCCAAACAGACCCCCCAGTCGGCCTCGGCCTCCCAGCCCCGCAACCGCCGAGACCAGCGACGTGGCGATCAGCGGCACGGTGACCATCTTCAGCAGCCGCAGGAACAGGCCGCCGATCCAGCGAGAAATGTCATCCAGCCAGCGTCCGATGCTGTCGCGATAGGTCTCGTATGAAGGTACCAGCCACGCATGGCTGTTCTTCAACTGCGTCTCGGTCCCCAGCTCCAGCCTCGAGATCATCGGGACACTGCGATCCTCGACCTCGTAAGTCCTGGAATAGACGGCGTGCACCCCATCGGATTCGAAACGGAAGCGAACCGACCTCCCGGTGACGGCCCCCGTGCTGGCCTCCTTGAGATTCGCATCGGCCTCGACGGCCACCTCGAGCAATCGTCTCCCCGGCTCGTCGGCGTCCACCTCGACCAGGGCCCCGGCAGCCGTCGGTTCGTAACGCGCATCGGGCAGCTGTGCCGAACCGGGATTGAACGCCAGTCCGAGACCCGCGCCCAGCAGTGTTGCCGCCAGGATCTGGTAATGCAGAGGCCAACGCATCGAGACGCCTTCCTGCAACGACTACCGTCGTGCCCCATCGTAAGCCAGGCTCACCAGTTCGCCGCCCGCGTCACTGCTGGCCACGCACTGCTGAATGAAGAACATCCCCTCGGCGCCGTCGTACACGTTGGGGTAGATGGTGTCCCGAGTCTCAAACGGCTCGCCACCGACCCGGCTGATCATGTCATCGTATGCCGAGCGGTACACGTTGGCGAACGCCTCGAGAAACGCCTCGGGGTGCCCCGAGGGCAACCGGCAGGCCGCGGCTCCCGGCTCGTTCATGAACGGTGCGTTGGGGTCGCGAGTGTACAGCTGGTGAGGCTCCCCGTTGCGTCGAACCATCATCTTGTTGGGCTCCTCCTGCGACCACGACAGCGCCCCCTTGGTCCCATCGATCTCGATCCGCAGGTCATTCTCGCGTCCGTGAGACACCTGGCTGCCGGTCACCGTGCCGACTCCGCCGCCCTGGAAGCGGATCACCGCGTGGCCGTAATCGTCCAGCAAGCGGCCCTCCTCGAACTTCTCGAGATTGGCACGGACCGACTCGGGCAACAGGCCGGTCATGTAGCGAGCCAGGTTGAAGGCATGAGTCCCGATGTCGCCGAAGGCCCCGGCGGCTCCCGACTGAGTCGGGTCGGTCCGCCAGGCCGACTGCTTCTGACCCTCCAGCTCGATCCGGCTCCTCAACCAACCCTGCAGGTACTGCGATCGCACAGCCTGGATCTCGCCCAGCTCACCCGACGCGATCATCTCTCGTGCCTGCCGGACCATCGGGTAACCCGTGTAGTTGTGGGTCACGGCGAACACCGCTCCGGAAGTCTCAACCGCTGCACACAATGCCTCGGCTTGCTCGCTGTCAAACGTCATCGGCTTGTCGCAGATCACGTTGAAACCCGCCTCGAGCGCCGTCTTGGCGATGTCGAAGTGAGTGTGGTTCGGGGTGGCGATGCTGATGAAGTCGACCCGGTCGCCGGGTTCGCGTGCGGCTTCCTGCTCGACCAACTCGGCATAGGACCCGTAGGCCCGCTCGGGTGCGATGTCGTAGGCCGGAGCAGACGCACGGGCACGTCCGGGGTCCGACGAGAGTGCTCCGGCCACCAGGTCGGCTCGATTATCGAGCACCGCGGCGGTGGCGTGGACCCGGCCGATGAAGGCACCCTGCCCCCCCCCCACCAGCCCCATTCTCAACTTGCGGCCCAGGGCCCCGTTGGTCGTCTCCATCACCGTCCACTCCTGTGTGATCCTGCCGCTTTGTAGTCACCAACGGCCAGGCGTTCTCCTGATCGACCAAAGATTACAACTCGATCCCCGCGATTACAACGAACGGCCCGGGCCACCCCGGGCAAGCTGATCTGGCCGCGTGGGATCAAACCCGGTAGACTCGCGCCACAGACCCCAACCCGCTGTTGGCGTACGCCAGTTGCAACGTGCCCGAGGAGAGTTGACCATGCCGTATCGCCTGCTCAAGCCGCTGGGAACCCGCGTGGCCTGGCTGATCCTGGGAATCGCAGTCGGGGGCGGGCTGGCCTGGGCATGGCCCAGCCAGCATGCCGTCGCCTTCACCAGCGACCGCAACGACAAGTTCGCCATGACCACCGCATTGACCGGACCGACCACCGAGGCGGTCTTCGTGCTCGACTTCCTCACCGGGCAACTCCGTGGCTTCGCGTTGGATCGCTCCGCCAGCCAGTTCATGTGGGTCTACTCGAGACCGGTCGCTCAGGACTTCGGTGTCGACCCCAACAAGCCGGCGCGGTACTCGATCGTCAGCGGCATGGCACAGGCCAACGGCCGGGGAGGCGCCTCGTTCGCACCCACCTACATCTACGTGGCTGAACTCTCATCCGGACGCGTCCAGGCCTACGCCATCCCGTTTCGGTCCCAGCGAGGCACCACGCCGACCCTGTTGATCCCCGTGCCCAACCTGACGTTCGCCTTCACCGAGCCGCGCGAGACCGAGTGAGACTTCTGGGCCCTCAGCCCGAAGCCGGGTCGAGACTCACCGCGTCAGCGGATCACGCGGTGAGCGATCACGGCGCGAGTCCGCCCCTTGATCCGGGCCACGATCACCACTCCGGGACGATCCCCTTCCAGCTTCAACTTGCGACGCAACACCTCGGCGTCCACCCCCACGTGTCGGCACTTGATCTCCAGAGGCCCAAACCCCGCCGCCCGAGCCGCGTCACGGATCGCACGCGTCTTGTTCGCCGTTACCGCCTCGATCCGGAAACACTGGGCCAGTGACGTCTCAGAGGGCTTGTCCGCCGAGAGATACTCCTCGCGGTCGTCCAGTCGCCAGCCCCCACAGACTTCCGCCAATCGATCGACCAGGCCGGATCGCACCACCGCCGGGTCGGGATCCAACAGGTACTCACCAGGGTCCTCCATCCGAAACTCAGCCGACAGGGGATGCCCGTACAGCGTCTCGCCGGTCGGCAACGAGGTCGCTCGGAACAGTTGAGGCTGCCCCGCGGGAGGCGGACCTGCCAGGGCTCCGAACCAGATCACAGCCTGCTTGCATTCCCGACCCAGGCTGACCAACTCGACCTCGCAGCCGGAAAACTTGCCCAGGAAATTCGCCGCCGGGCTGAGCTTGATGGCGCCCCCCTCGGGAGACCCGCTTCGCACCGAGACCAGTTCTTCGAGGTACTCACGACCCGGCTCGGCATCCTCGATCCGGTGCGATCGCCTCCTGCCATCGGGACGCTGATCCGGGTCGATATGCACCAGCCCGCCAAACGGCCCCAACTGCCTGATGTCGGCCACCACGACTGCCACGCGATCGCCCACTTCATACACGCCGGAATTCCAGTGGCAACACAGGGCGCGGGCCGGGTCACGGTCCACAGCCACGACGTCACACGTGGCTCCCAGTGCCAACGCGTCCCCGCCGATGCCACAGCACAGGTCCCACGTCGGTCCGGAAAATCGCTGCGCCTTGTGGATCGCCACCGCCTCGCTGGTGGCCTGCTCTAAACCCACCCGGTCCAACCACATCTCCTCGCCGCGACTGAAACGCGACTCGGCCCGAGATCGTGCATCACACAACTGGAACACCGTCCGCACCAGGTCCGCGTCAAACCGCTTCCTCAAACGATCCTGAAGACCCAGCTCCGCACCCGCACCCTCCTGCACCGCCAACAGTAGCTCGGGAGTCGATCTCAGCCCGATCCAACGATCCCAATCCGACATCGGTTGATTCATCCTGATACCCCGCCACGAAAACGCGGCAGATTGCAATGGGCTGGTTGGCGAACTAGATTGGGAATTCTATCGACCCCGGGCGATTCCAGCGACTCGCCACTCTCTCTCCACTCGCTCCCTGCTCTCTCACAGAACCGCCTCCCCCTGCTCGCGGTCCCGATGCACATTCCCGACGGCCTGCTCGACACACCTGTCTGCCTCGTCACCGGGGGCATCTCGCTGGCCGCCGTCGGCTACAGCGTCCATCGCCTCAAGGACTCGTTGGCCGACCGCACGGTGCCGATGACAGGAATGGTCGCGGCGCTGGTGTTCGCCGGCCAGATGATCAACTTTCCGGTCACCGCCGGCACGTCGGGTCACCTGATCGGCGGAGTACTCGCGGCACGCCTGCTGGGCCCCTGGGCCGGCTGCCTGGCACTGACGCTGGTCCTGTTTGTGCAAAAGTTCCTGTTCAACGACGGAGGCCTGCTGGCGCTGGGCCCCAATGTGCTGCACATGGCCGTGATCGGATCCCTGGGCGGGTACGCCATCCAGTCGGCAGTCGCTCGACTGGCCGGCGACACGATTCGCGGCCGGGTGGTCGGAGTCGTGGTGGCCAGCTGGATCACGGTGATGGCCGCAGCGGTCCTCTGCTCGATCGAGTTCGCCATCTCTCAGGCCACCAACCCCGATTTCCAGCTCGGCAGATTCCTGGCGCTGATGATGCTGTTTCACTCACTGATCGGGATCGGCGAGAGCCTGATATCGGGTGGAGTGATTCGCTTTGTTGCGACCCGCCGTCCCGAACTGCTCTACCACCCGCCCGCCTCCAGCGGCCGACCGTGGCGCCGCACGCTCGCCGCCGGACTGGCCACGGCGGTGGTCGTCGCACTGCTGCTCTCACCCCTGGCCTCCTCGGCCCCCGACGGACTCGAAGCCGCCATACAGCACAGCGAGTTGCGAGCGGCCGAGACCCCCAGCCTGTCGCTGTTTGGAGGTTATGACCAGGTGCTCGGTAACGAGGGATGGGAGAGCTGGAGCGTGGTGCTCTCGGGCCTGATCGGCACGCTGGTGGTTTTTGGCATCGCGCTGGTACTGGGCCGACCACTGGAGACCACTCCGAACCCGGCCCCGGGAGCTCCCCGTGGCTGATCCCATCTCGTCGCCTCCCCGAGTCCTCTCAGCCGCCGCGTTCCTGAAACTCGCGGCCAGCCTTGGCATCGTACTGCTGGGCTGCTCGCTGTCGTGGGACTCCTGGCCCGCCGCCGGAGCCCTGCTTGCTGTCACGTTTGCAGCCCTCGCCTTCGCCGGGTTCACTCTCAAGGCGCTCGCCCGACGCCTGGCTCTGTTTCTGCCGGTGATCACGCTGGTGGCCATCTCGATCCCTCTCTCCCAGGGATTCACGGCCTCCTGGATGCAGCTGGCCGGCACGGTGATCATCCGCGGCGCCGTATCGTTCCTGGCCGGCTTGTGGTTGATCCGTGTCCTGCCGTTTGACAGCCTGCTCTCGACCCTCTACGCCCTGCGACTGCCCGCGGTCGTCGTCGCCAGCCTGGCGATGATGCACCGTTACCTCTTCGTGTTGTGGGAAGAAACCTCACGATTGAGAATCGCTCGCAAGGCGCGTTGCCTGGGACGGCAGAACCGGATCGCCCAGTGGATGGCGGGCATCGGAATGGTCGGGATGCTCGTCATCCGGTCTCTCGATCGCGGACACCGCATCCACCGTGCGATGCTGGCCCGCGGCTGGGACGGACACATCCGGCCATGGCCCTGATCCCGGCAGCCAGACTCGCCCCCCCACCCAACACCTCCCCGCCGCCAACTCCCTCCCCGGCCGAGCGTCCCCAAGCGATGACCACCGCCGTCGCAATCGAAGTCCGCCGGTTGACCTTCGCCTACAGTGGTGGCAGCAATGTCCTGACTGACGTCTCGTTTTCGGTCTCACCAGGGGAACGCATCGCCCTGCTGGGGCCCAGCGGGGCTGGCAAATCGACACTGCTGCTGCACCTCAACGCTCTGCTTCCCGATCCGCCCCCGGCAGATTTCGAGACCGACTCCGCCGGTGTACTCATCGACGGACTCCCCGCAACCGCCCAAAACGCCAACCCGATCAGGCGTCGAGTGGGGCTCTTGTTTCAGAACCCCGAAGACCAACTCTTCGGCTCGACCGTCGGCAGAGACGTCGCGTTTGGCCCGCTCAACCTCGGTCTCGACGCCGCGGAAGTGCAGGCCCGAGTCGAGCAGGCATTGAACGACGTGGGACTCGACGAGTTTGCCGACCGCGATACCGTCCGGCTGTCACTGGGAGAACGCAAGCGGGCCTGTCTGGCCGGAGTACTCGCCTGCCAACCAGGATGCCTCGTCCTGGATGAACCGTTTGCAAATCTCGACCCGCGAGGCCGCAGGCGGCTGTCCGACATCCTCACCCTCTTCAACGGCACGCTGCTGCTGGCCACCCACGACCTCGACGCCGTCCGCGAATTGGCCGACCGGATCCTGGTGCTCGACGACGGCAGACTGTGCGCCGATGGACCCACCGACACCATCCTCCAAGACAAGCAACTGCTCACGCAACACGGGCTAGTTGCCTGATCGCCGACCAGGACTGTGCCTGCTCGGCCCGGAGACTGAGTCTGTCGCGGCTGCAGCGAGGATCCTGTCAGCATAAGCACAGGGCCCGGGCCGTGGGGCGTGTCCGCTACGACCGGCACAGGCGGCACCCGATCCTGGTTGTTCGGCCCGCATCCCCTGAGTGGCTCGCCCCCGCTGCCCTCCTTTCGCAACCACCACAACAAATAAACTCGCTGCCTCTTTGCCAATCGTGACGTACAATTCCACCATCACACCGGGCGGGCTGCTCCCGTCCCCACAGTCTCTCACCGGCTGTTTCCTACGAGTCCCTGCCCATGGTCAGGCGTCGCCGACCGGCATTCACGCTGATCGAGTTACTGGTCGTGATCGCGGTGATCGCGATCCTGGTGGCGTTGCTGCTGCCGGCGGTGCAGCAGGCTCGCAGCCGGGCCCGCTCCCTGCAGTGCCGCAGCCAACTCAAACAACTCGGCCTCGCCCTGCACAACTACCACTCCGTGCATGGCCTCTTCCCACCCAGTTTCGTTCGCCAGGCAGACGGCGACCCCCCGGCACCGGTCGCCGGAGGCGGATTGCAGTACCGCAGCCACTGGACCGGATACCACCTGCTGCTGCCCTACATCGACCAGGCACCGCTGCACGACCTCTACGATTTCGACAAGACCTGGATCTCGAGCCTGCTGGACCCCTCGGATCACAGCATGTGGTCTGTCAACCAGACCCCGATCCCGCTGCTGATCTGCCCCTCGGTGACTCGCAACGGCACGGCGATCGGCGGAGACGGCTCGACGGGCAGCAGCCTGCACTGGATGGCCGGATCTCCAACCGACTACGCCTTCAGTCACGGAGCCGACCGCATCAGCGCCCTGCCCAACACCGCCGCGGCAGCCTGCTCACGCGGCCTCTTGCACTTCTGGTCGCAGTGGCCGACGCGCAGCCGTGGCGCGTTTGGTTACAACAGCCGCTGTCGCATCGTTGACGTCCGCGATGGGGCCTCGCAAACGCTGTTCATCGGCGAAAAGGCCGGCAGCCGATTGACCTACCGGGGACCCTCCGGACAAACCCCTGACCTGCCGGTCG
>CAUZJR010000220.1:0-8900 GCA_963580005.1 Planctomycetota bacterium | reverse complement strand
TGGCATGACCCACCTGCAGGCCGACCGGGGCGAAGATCTGGGCGTCGGGTCCGGATGCCTCGCGAGTGATCCGCACCAGTTCGACCACCTCGTCAGCCGACAGGCTCTGGAATTCACTCGTGCCGGCTGCCGGCAGGTAGACCCGCAGCCCCGATCCGTACATCGACGAGATGTGGCTGGCCTGGACCTCGGTGTTGATCCGGCCGTCGGCACCAAAGGCGGTCAAGGGCACCAGGTGTACGGTTCTCAGCAGGCTGCTGTCATATTCGGCGGTCATCGAGGTGTCCCCGGAAACGAATTCGGTCGGTCCATCGGCACGGCCTGCCCCTCGGGACACACCAGGCCGATTTACGCAGCACGGACACGACCGGTCAAGCCAGCGACTGACCGCCGCGGACATCTCGCGATACAATGCCAGCCAATGTCCCCGCTCGCCGACCTGATCCACACCGCCTGCCTGCTCGAGGCCACCGCCGCCAAGCCGGGCAACGTGCACCCGCGACAGTCCTTCGCCGACATGAACTACTCGGACCTCGTCCGCTCCGCCGATGCCGTATCCGAGATTCTCGCCCGGGCCAGGCAGCAGGGAGTCGGCCCCACGATTCTCGAGGCGACCCGGGCCACCGCCGAGGTGGTCTCGTGCAACACCAACCTCGGCATCATCCTGCTGCTGGCCCCGCTGGCCGCGGTGCCCACACATGAAAGCCTCGACGAAGGCATCGGCGGGGTGCTCCTACGACTCGATCACCAGGACACCAGCTGCGTCTACCAGGCCATCCGGCTGGCCAGCCCCGGAGGACTGGGAGACTCGGACCAGCACGACGTCCGGGACAGCCCCAGCGTGTCGCTGAGTGAGGCCATGCGGGTGGCTGCCGATCGAGACGGTGTCGCCGCCGCATACCACGACCGCTTCAAGGGAGTGCTCGACTGGAGCCGCAGGGGGCTGGCTGGTGGCGAGTCGTTTGCCGGGGATTGGGAAACCCAGGTGATCGGGCTGGCTCTGAGTATCCAGGCCGAACAGCCCGACACCCTGATTGCCCGCAAGTGTGGCCAGGCGATCGCGCGAGAAGCCTCAGAACGCGCCCAGGCCGTGCTCGGTGCGGGCTGGCCACACCACCCCGATGCCGCCGCGGCCCTGAGCAGTTTTAACAGCTGGCTGTGCGACGACGGGCACCGGCGCAATCCCGGCACTACCGCCGACTGGGTCACCGCCGCACTGTTTGCAGCACTCAGAGAGAACCGGATCGTCGCTCCGAATCGCGACTCGCTCGAGAGACCCTGATCACAACTCAGCCATGCCCACGCTGACCTCGCGGTGATATGATGAACTGACCCACGAGTCGTACCGCGGGCCTCGGAACATCCTCCCATGCAACCCACTCGCATCCCTCGCACCACTCTCGTGGCCACCGCACTCGTGCTGGCCCTCACCTGTGCCCCCGCCTTGGCACAATTCGGATTCGGAGGCGGAGGCGGCGGCGGCGGAATGGGTGGTGGTGGTGGCGGCGGATTCGGCGGCGGGGGTGGGGGTCAAGGGGGTGGAGGAGGCCGGGGCTTTGCCGGGGGCGTCAAGATCGACGCCGCAGGGGTCGTCTCGACCCACTTCGCCACCAGCCTGGCTCACCAGCTGGCCCGCAAGAAGGGCAAGGCGCTGGCCAAGAAGTACCTCGGAGGTGACATCAACCGCCAGAGCCCGCTGCGGAAGATCTCGCTGGTCCGGCTCGAACAGGCCTGCGCCCGCTTGGAAGGCTCGAAGAAAGCGGCACCGCTGGATATCCAGTTCCTGGCCGGACTGCAACGGATCGACTACATCTTCGTCGACCCCGAGGGCCAGGACCTGGTGATCGCCGGACCGGCCGAAGGGTTTGCACCCGACGCCGAGGGCCGTGTGGTGGGGGTCAGCACCGGGCGGCCGCCCCTGAGAATCGATGACCTGATCGTCGCGCTGCGAACCGTCGACTCGCCCCGCGGACTGGGAGTCTCGATCGACCCCGTCCCCGATCGACTCGAACAGGCCAAACGCTACCTGCAACGAAACAGCTCGGCCACCACGGTCGCCGCCATCCGACGCCGCTTCGCGCAATTGGCCAAGATCCTGGGTCCTCAGACAATCCGGGTCTGGGGCGTGCCGCCGGATTCGCACTTCGCACAGGCCCTGGTCGAAGCCGACGTCCAGATGAAATACATCGCCCTGGGCAGGCACGCCCACAGGGTCCCGGGACTCCGCAGCCACCTCTCGCTGCTCAAACCCCAGGGCAACTCGATGCAACGCTGGTGGGCCACGCCGCTTTATGAGGCAATCTACACCACCGACGATCGGCTCGCGTTTCAACTCGCCGGACAACGCGCCCAGATCCTCGCCCAGGAAGAACTTCATGGAGCCGGAGGACAACGAATCGATGCGGCCGTGACTCGAGTTACCACCAAGAAATTTGCGAAGATCTTCACCGAGAAGTTCTCCAAGCTGGCCGAACGGTCACCGATATTCGCCGAACTGCAGAACCTGATCGATCTCAGCATCCTGGCCGCACTGCTCCGCAAGGAGGATCTGCCGCGGCGGGTCGGCTGGAGCATGAAGTTCTTCCTGTCCGCCGAACGGGCCAAGTTGGCCCGCGGAACTGTTCCCAAACAGATCCACTCGATCTACAACACCCGCAGCGTTCGCGGACGACTAATCCTGGGCCTGGTCTCCGGTGGCGTGGTGCTGAGCCCCAGGCAGGCCGTCGACCGGATCCCGAGCAAGGTCTCCCCAGACAGCAAGTTTGGAGAACGGCGGCTCGAAGCCCTGCGGATCGATCGTGCCGAGAAATGGTGGTGGGATTGATCCTCCCCACGCCCTCTCCTCCCCTCCCCCGCTCACCCGCTCACCCGCTCCTCCCCGAATAGTGCTCTCACCTGTGGACCGACACCGATGACCGATTCTCCCCTGCTGGATTCTTCCGGCAACGCCTCACCCTTCATCCACGAAACGACGGCCGAGTCATTCGAGCAGGACGTGATGGTCCGCTCGCAGGAACTGCCGATCGTGCTGGACTTCTGGGCCCCCTGGTGCGACCCCTGCCGCCAGTTGACGCCGCTGCTCGAGAAGCTGGTGGTCGAGGACGCTGGCAGATGGCTGCTGGTCAAGATCAACATCGACGACTGCCAGGAGCTGGCCCAGGCCTTCGGGGTCGAGTCGATTCCCCTGCTCGTGGCCTTCCTCGACGGCCAACCCGTCGACAGCGCACCGGGCGTCCAGACCGAGGAGCAACTCCGCGAGTGGCTGGCTCGCTTCGTGCCCTCGCACGCTTCGGTCCTGGTCGCCGACGGTGACGCTCTGGAAGCCACTGAACCCGCCCAGGCCGCGGCGAAGTACCGCGAAGCCCTGGTGCTGGAACCGGACAATTCTGAGGTGAAGATCCGCCTGGCGCGGGTGGCGATGACGCTCGATGACACCGCCGGAGCCGCGGCGCTTGTCGGAGAACTCGAGGAACGAGGCTTCCTCGAGCCCGAGGCACAGGCTCTGAAGGATCAGCTCGACGTCACCAGCTCGGCCAGCCTCTCCGGTGGTGTCGACGAGGCCAGGAAGGCCGCCCTGGAGTCGCCCGGGGATGAGGACCTGCAGTTGAAACTGGCCGAGGCCCTGGCGGCAGAGCGGCAGTTTGAGGAGGCCTTTGAGGTCTGCCTGGGAATCGTCGGCCGCGATCGTGATGGGCGAGGACAGGATGCCCGCGACGCATTGGTCACCTTCTTCGGCATGCCGACGGCCAACCCCGAACTGGTCAGCACCGCCCGTCGACGCCTGGCCACGCTGCTGTACTGATCCGCTGCACCCCGACGTGCCAACCACCCGGACCGGTGACTAAGATGGACGCAGACGACATGACACTCACCAGAGGTCCCTCGATGCTTCGTCCCTGCCTCCTGACGCTGATGTCCCTGCTGCTGTTGACCCAGGCACACGCCGGCTCGATTCGTGGCACCGCCGTCGTCGACCTCGGCTTCAACGAAAAAGCAGGCCCCGCCGTCGACACCGCCTCTGGGGGACAGGCCAACAACTCCGGCCGGCTGCTCGCAGGGGCCCGCCGAGTGCCGAGCCCGTTTGCGACCTCTCGTGGTGGACGTGCCGTGCTGCTCGAGGCCGCTCGCAAGCAGTTCATCCAGGTCCCCAGCACCCCCGATACCTCACGCCCCCAAGCCGTCTCGATCGCCATGCTGCTGGTCAGCTTCCACGGACCCGCGGACGCCGGCTTGCACGGTCTGTTCGCCAAACGGGCCTCCGACAAGACGGCTCGCTCCAACTATGGACTCAACTTCCAGCCCAAGGGCAACCTGCTGCAACTCTATGTCAACGACGGCAGCGGGTTCCGAGTGGTTCGCTACAGCGCCAACTCGGTGATCGGGTCGCGTCAGCGAGTCCACCTGGTCGCTTCCCTGGCCGTCGGTGATGCACCCGGAGCCGACGCCGACACGGATTCCGACGACGTGCGGGTCCGGCTGTTCGTCAACGGCCAGCCTGCCACCCGAATCGGTAAGCCCGATCGGGACCTGGCCGAGGGCACCGACATCTGGCTACTGAACGTCAAGACCGACATGCTCCAGAATTCCGCGCCGCTGACCCTGGGAGCCAGCAGCCCCGCCGCCGAGCACTTCAGCGGAGTCATCGACGAGGTCCAGCTGTTCGACCGCGAATTGAATGCCCAGGAGGCCGCCGGGCTGTTTGTCGAGGTCGCCGGAGCAGACGCGGACAAGAGATTCGCCAGGGACAAGCAGCCCACCGCCGGACTGCCCGCCGTCCCGCAACTCGCCGGAGTCTCGCTCAGAGGACTCCAGATCGGACAGACCACCCGCCTGGAACTCACCGGCAAGAACCTCGCACCCAACCCCCTGCTGCTGGCTCCGCTGAGCGGAATCCAGGCGAAGGTGGTCGAGGGTTCCAACGCCCAAAACCTGATGCTCGACATCACGCTCGCCGACACGGCTCCGGCCGGGCTGTTCCCCTTCCGAGTCTCCACCGCCGGCGGTCTCAGCAATCCCCTGACCCTCGCCGTCGACCGCCTGCCTCAACGACCCGACACCGCCGTCACCGACAAGACCCCCGCCCAACTGCCAGTGGCCGTCTCGGGACTGATCACCGGGGCGGGCATCTCACGCAGCTTCGTGAAAGCCAGGAAGGGACAGCGGCTGGTCGCCGACGTCGAGGCCCGTCGGCTAGGAGCACTATGCGAACCGGTGGTCGAGATCAAGAACGACCAGGGAACTCCGCTGGCGATCGAGTGGTCTCGGGTGCCGCTGCGAGGGGACACCCGGGCCGAGATCACCGTGCCCGAGGACGGGGTCTACACCGTCGAGATCCACGACCTTAGCTACAAGGCACCCGCCAACAGCCCCTTCCGGGTCAAGATCGGTGACCTGGCGCTGGTCGACGCACTGTTCCCACCCGCCGCGGCCGCCGGGGCAGAAATCCGCGTGACTCCCGTGGGGACCGGACTGCCCGAAGGTACTACTCTCGCCGTCGACCTCCGCAAAGCACTCCTGAAGACCGGCACACTGGTCAAGACGCCCAAGGAGGCCGGATTGCTTGGACCCGCACCGGTGCTGCGAGTCACACGCGGTACCGAAATCGTCGAAAACAACAAGCCGGGAACCGTGATCGATACCCGGTTCTCAGACACGCTCAAGGCACCGCTGACCATCAGCGGCAGAATCTCCAAGCCCGGTGAGGTCGATCGCTACGTGCTGGATGTCAGCCCCGGACAAAAACTTCGACTCAGCCTCAACGGCCGGGCCATCGATTCGCCGATCGATGGAGAATTGACCGTCCTGGTCGATAAGAAGGCCGTGGCCACGAGCCAGGATCGGGGTGGTTCGCGAGACCCCCGGCTGGACTTCACCGTCCCCGACAAGGTGACTCGTATCGAGGTCGCTGTTGGTGATCTCTACGGTCGAGGAGGCTCGCACTTCCTGTATCGGCTGGAATCCAGCCCGATCGGTCGCCCCGACTTCTCGCTGGCACTGCAGACGCCGCAGTTGAACCTGCCTCGAGTCGGCTCGGGTCTGATCAAGCTGCAGATCACACGAACCGGCTACAACGGCCCGATTGCCCTGAAGGCCGACGGCGACCCTCAGGTCCGACTGCAGCCGAAGCTGATCCCCGCCGGCATCGCCGGAGTGGTCTCGATCACAGTCAACCGCTCGGCCGGCGGAGACGCCAGCGCCTTGAGGTCACTGAGCCTCGTCGGCGAATCGGTCGGCGCCAAGCCGGTCCTGCGGCGGAATGCTCGAGTCGCCAACCAGTCGGTGCCCGGTCACGAGGACCTGTTGCCGGTCGGGCTGACCCGGCCCAGCGGCGCCGCGATTGATATCGTCTCGGCTCCCCAGGCCATCTACCGCGGCCTGCCCGCACGAGTCACCATCGCCGCCCGCGGACTGGCACCGAAAAACCGCGACGGCCAGGCCGTTCGCATCGCCTCGCTCTCCAATGAACCCCGACGCCCGATCGATCCCAAGAACCGCGGCAAGGGCAACCGGCCAGTCGTCAGGGTCCAGCCCAACCAGGCTGCGACCATCGGCGGAACACCCGCGTCGATCACGCTGACTGTCCCGGTCGATGTCCCCGCCGCCTCGATCGAATTCGTGCTGCGGGGTGACCTGCTCGCACACGGCTACGCCACCGCCGTGCAGGGACGGATCTACTCGGCACCCTTCCGGGTCCCGGTCCGAAACGCCGTGGCCGTCGCCTTCGATCCCAAGACCACCACGCTGGCCAGTAATACCGTCAACCAGGTCAAAGGCACCCTGACTCGCGACCCGGGCTTCAGCGGAGCAGTCGAACTGGAAATCGTGATCGACAAGAAACTTCCCGGGTTCCTGAGCGCAAAGACCGTCGTCCCACCGGGAGTCTCCAACTTCACGATCGCAATCACCAGTGGGCAGGAAAACGAGGCCCGCGTGCTGCCAGGGGTCCAACTGCTCGTCAAGGCCGCTCGAGGCGGACCGCTGCTGCCGCCCCGGATCATCCAGCTCCGAAGCCAGCCGCCCAAACCCGCTGCCAAAGCCAAGGCCAAGAAGGCGGCCAAGTAGACGGCTCACTCGAAGCTCTACTGGGCCTGCGAACGTGTGCCGTCGGGTGAACCCGAGATCGTGACACCGACGGGTAACGGTCGGGTGGCGACCCGAAAACCGGCCCGGTGGGCCGCTGCCTGCAGGCGACGCATGCCCGAAAAACTGTCGGGATAGACCCAGAAGGTCAACGGTGTGCCCGGATCACTCGTTCGCAAGACCGTCTGGTATCGCGAACCACTCGAAAGAGCCCCCTCGATCGACTCGGACTCGAGCTCGGGCTCGGGACGGATTGTCCAGTGTGTCACCGCGATTCGGACCATCCCGCGACCATGTCGCAACTCGTCGACCAGCCGCACCGGCTGCCGCTCGATGGTGTATTCCATCACGAATCCGTCGACCGGCCCGACAACACCCTCGTGACGCGAATACCGTGACATCACCCGCCCGTAACGGTTCAACTGGCCGCGGACCCGCTGCTTGAGACTCTCGAGCGGGATCCGCGCCACGCGGCCCTCGCGGACATGAAAGTGCTGCTCGCCGCCGCGGACGACACGGCCCAGCGGAGTCAACCGGTGTCGCAACTCGACCACCCGGCTCGTTGGAGTCTTGAGCAGTGTTTCCAGTTCGCGGCGCGCCGCCTGGTCACTCGCTTCCAGGGCCGCAACACCCGCGAGAGCCCGGTCGACCTCGGTACCAAGACGCTGCACCTCCGCATCCCGCACGGCTCCCCGACCCCGCATCCCCTGCAGATCCTCTTGCCGGACCGACAGGTCGCCGCGAACCGTTTTTAGCAACTCAACCGTGTCCCCGAGTTGCTCTCCCAGCACCGCGACCTGATCGACCAGTTCGGTCACCTCGTCGGTCCGATCGACAACCGCCGGAGCAGTCGCCCGGGGCTGAGGGACCGGAATCGGCTCGACCACCCCGATCGGAGGCGGTTCGAGTTCATCGGCCTCCACAACCGACTCCACAACCGACTCGACAATCGGCTCGACAACTGGTTCCACCACCCGCTCTGGCAGATCGACTGGAGCCCGACTGGCCCGCACGCCGGCCACCACGATCAGGATGATCAGGATCCCGACGATGTTGGCGACGATGTCGAGAAACGAATCGTCTCCAGTCGCCTGCTGATCTGTCCGCTGTCGTCGCGTCACGGCAACGGCTCCTGAAACAGGCCCTGCATCAGCCGAATCGGAGGCTCCGAGAGGGGAGGGGGCGGCAGGATGAATTCGACCGATGTCGACAGCCGCCAGTTGCGGAACACCCCGTTGAGCCTCTCGTAGAACAGGAATCCGCCCGGGGTGACTTCAAATTGAATCGCCGGCACCCAGTAGAACCTCTCGGGCGGAGCCCCCCAGCTGCGGGCGGTCAGTTGGACGGCACGGATCACCTTCTGGCGGATTTCCGCGGCCGAGAGCTCGCCACCTCCGGCGGTGGCGATGTCAATCCGAGGCTGCTCGGCCACCGTGATCCGGGTGGGGTCGATCCGCACACGAACTCGGCGCTCGTAGCCGATCGTCGCACCCAGAGACGCGACACCCCAGCGGCGAGGCGGTCCACCGCCCGGCTGCCTCGAACGCCCCGCCGAGGACCCGCCCGACAACCGCGGTCCCACCGTCAGTGACTCGAAGGTCGGAGCCTCGCCCGACTGACCCGTACCGCCGCCGCCCCGGGACGCCGTGCGAGTCTCTCCCGCACCCGTCTCTCCCGAGCCTCCCTCACCCTTCACCCCGTCCTTCACCCCGTCCTTCACCCCGTCCTTCACCCCGTCCTTCACACCACCCTTCACACCACCCTTCACACCACCCTTCACACCACCCTTCACACCACCCTTCACACCACCCTTCACACCA
>CAUZJR010000219.1:0-8944 GCA_963580005.1 Planctomycetota bacterium | reverse complement strand
TTCGCCCCGAAGACCGCAGCCTGGTCGAGAAGCTTCCTCAACTGGCCGAGACCTTGAAGGGACTGCCCCTGCAAAGGACTCGTCCTGGTGCCAACCCCGCAAAAGGACTCGATCTCTCGAGCTACCCTGATCCCGAGCTCGATGCCGAGCTGATCGCTCGTCTGGATCGACCATCCGGACCGGGCAGTGGTGTGGTCGATGTGGAGATCCGGTTCGAAGAGATTTCCAAGTCGGCGGGCCTCGACTTCAGATTCGTCAACGGGGCCAGGCGTCCCGAGGACATCCGTTTCATGTACCAGACGACCGGCGGCGGCGTCGGGGTGGTGGACCTCGATCAGAATGGATGGCCTGACCTGTGGTGGACCCAGGGGACGAACCAGCCCACCGACTCCGGCGGCAGCCATTCCGACGCCTTGTATCTCAATATCGGAAACGGCCAGGTGCTCGATGTCAGCCTCCAGGCGGGAATCTCCGAGACCCGCTTCAGCCAGGGCCTGGCCGTGGGCGATGTCGATTCCGACGGGTTCCCCGACGTGCTGGTGGCCAACCTGATCGAGAACCAGCTGTGGCTGAACAACGGAGATGGGACGTTCACCTCCAGCGAGCTGGCCGGTGCCGGTCAGAAGCGGTGGACCACCAGTTGCCTGGTCGCCGATCTCGATGGCGACGGCCTGCCGGATCTCTACGAGGTGAATTACCTGGCCGGTGACGACGTCTTCAGTCGTCGTTGCCAGGGTCCCGACAAGAAACCGGGCATCTGCACTCCGCAGACGTTCGAGGGTGCCACCGATCGGATTCTCCGCAACCTGGGCGACGGCCGATTCCAGGAGGTCTCCTCGCGCTGGAAACTCGAGCGGCCCGGCGGATCGGGGCTGGGAATCGTTGCCGCCCGCCTGGGTGATTCGACACCCTCGGGTCGACTCGATCTGTTCATCGCCAACGACACTCGGGCGAATTTCCTATACCGCCCCCCGTCGTCCTCAAAGGGAATGTCGGCTGAGGCCTGGGACGAAACCGGGCTCGAGCGGGGCGTGGCACTCAACGATGCCGGGCGGGCCGAGGCCTGCATGGGGATCGCCGCGGGAGATGTCGACGGGGATGGCCGCATCGACCTGTTCGTGACCAATTTCCTGGATGAGACCAACACCCTGTACCGGCAGAATGACCGGGGCGGCTTTGTAGATTTCACCCGCGCCGCCGGGCTCGAGTCGTCCAGCCGAGATCAACTCGGGTTCGGAGCCCAGTTCCTGGATCTCGACCTCGACGGTGTGCTGGACCTGGTGCTGACCAACGGTCACATCGAGGAGACCGGTCCGGAGGGTCGTCCGTTCCGCATGCCGCCCCAGGTGTTCCACAACGATGGCTCGGGACGCTTTCAGCTGGTCTCTGCCAAACAGCTGGGAAAGTTCTTCGAGGGCAAGTACCTGGGCCGCGGGCTGGCTCGGCTCGATTTCAACCGTGACGGGGCTCCGGATGTGGCTATCAGTCATGTCGATCGACCGGCCGCACTGCTGATCAACCGGACCTCCGAGCGAGGCCATCACCTGGCGGTGCGTTTGGTGGGGACGAGTCTGAGCCGAGACGCGATCGGGACGACCGTGGTGTACCGGCTGGGCAAGCGTCGGGTGGTCAGGCAGTTGACCGCGGGGGACGGGTTCCAGGCGAGCAATCACAGGGTGTTGCTGCTGGGGCTGGGCGAGTCGGATTCGGTGCCGGCGGTTGAGGTGACCTGGCCATCGGGTCGGGTCCAGGTATTCGAGGGTCTCCCGCTGGACGGTGAGGTTGTGCTGGTGGAGGGCCGGGCCGAGTCGTTTGGGTTACCGGCCCCCGAATCCATTGGGCGGTAGCAGCCGGGCCTTCGCGCGGTGCGTCCTTGCTTTCTCCGAGTCTCCAGCCCGTTCGTACAGCGGCGCCAGCGCGCGGTGGATCGACCCCTGGCCGGGTGCGATGGTCAGCACCTTTTCGAAGGCGGCGATCGCTTCGGTGAGTGTTCCGGTCCGCGAGCGGCAGTGGCCCAGCAGCGCCCAATCGAGAGGGTCGCGGCGGGTGGTGGTCAGTTCTTCCAGCAGCGGGATCGCGCGGGCCAGTTCTCCTCGTTGCATCAGCACCTGCACCTTCACGTGCAGTGCCACCGCCCGCGTGGCGGCGTCGACGTGTTCTGCCTCGAGCACCTGGCTGGCTCCTCGATCGGCGGCCCTGACCTGCTTGGCCTCCCAGGCGATTTCGGCTCGAGCCGCATCCAGCACCGCGTCTCCGTGGATCTCTTTTGCAGCTTGCCCGAGTAGCCCGTCGGCTCGGACCAGGAACTGGGCATGTTGCCAGGGTCGCTGGAAGTGCAGCCGGTAGTAGGCCAGTCCCAGCATGCGGTCCCGTTCGGCCGCAGAGAACCGCGACAGGTCCTGGATCGTCTTCAGCTCGCCATCGGCGGCCAGGCCGATCTGGGAGTCCCTGGGCGTCTTGGCCTCGCTGGACTCGTGCACGGCGATGCGATGGTGGGTGAAGGCGATGTGAGGAATGTCGGTGTCGACTTCGGGCATGTGGCACGCGGCGCACGAGTCGGCGAGGTGCTTGGTGGCTGCTCGAGCGGCCTGGGTCTCGCCGCAGTCATCGGACTCGTGGCATTGCAGGCACGTGGTTCGAGCGACCCGGGCCCGGGCGATGGCGTCCTGGGGTCGGTGAGGGTTGTGCGGGTCGTGGCAGGTGACGCACGAGAGTGTCTTGTCCTGCTGGTAGCAGCGGCTGGCCCGCAGCTGATCGACGTGGCCGACGACGGTCATCTCGGGTCCGGACCCGAAGAGTCGAAACTCGATCCGTTCATCAGAGAGCGGCAGTCCCGGCCGAAAGTCGCCCGGCCGTCTGCCTCGGACCGTCACCTTCACATCCCCCTGCAGGTGGCACTGCTGGCAAATCGCCTCGGCCAACGGGCGATCCAGTCGGCGGGGATTGACGATCGTGAGGTCCACGGGCCGGTCCGCGGCCAACTCCACTAATTCGGCCAAAGGCTTGCTGTGACGTGCGACGTGTCGGGACCCCGGTCCATGACAGCGTTCGCAACCGATCGACAACTCGTTGTGAGGAAACGTGAAGTTTCGAGGTTCAACCGGTTCGACCAGTCCGGCATGGCACAGCAGGCAACTGTGGGTGACTCGTCGACGGAACGAGCGGTGGATCGAGTGGTCATAACCGGGCGACATGTCCCAGGCCTGCCGCTGGGCGTACCAGGTGATGGGCGATTCGATGAGCGATCCATCGAGTTCGACGAGGTAGGTCCTGGAGAAGCGGCCCGATCCGACCAGGTATTCGAGCGGGTAATCCGAGAGCGGGACCAGGGTGCCGTCGGGGAGCCTCATCGATTCGCGGTGGTGCAGCGAGGAATCGACCCGAGTCACCTCGTACGCCCGGCCGCTCTTGCGATGTTCGAACTTCGCATCAGGCGGCTCGTCGTCGGCTTTCACGCGGGTCATCGACTGTGCGTGGGAGGTGGTTTTCCAGGTCTCATGCTGGTCGGCGTGGCAGGTGACACACTGCTGGGACCCCACGTAGTCGACATCGACGGCGGCGTTCTGGAACTTCGACTCCGAGCGAGTGGGCAGCGGCGTTGCCAGGGCGGCGGTGTGCGAATGGGCCTGGCCGGTGGCCTCGGGCTCGGTCTCGTCTCCGCAGCCCAGTGCCAGCGAGATGGCCAGCAGCAGGACGATGCGGTTGGAGCGGAAGAGGGCCATGTCGAGGGATTCGGTTGGCAGGTGAGTCAGTTTTTCTTATCGACAACCACCGCGCCTCGCCCCTCGATGATTTTCAACGTCTGATCGGTCTGGACGGGGCCGAGGTCCTGTTTGAGTCCCGAGGGCCAGCTGATCGAGAGTTGGTCGATACGGGTGGCAGGTCCGGTGCCGAAGAGCAGCTGTCTCTGGTTGTTGACCAGGTACCCATCTCCGGCGGTCAGTTGTGCGACCCAGGTCCGCTCGCCGGCCCGTGCGGTCACCGTGGCTCCGATGGCATCTCGAGATGACGCGGTGCCCACGAGCCTGAGCACCAGGTAGTGTCCGGTGTTCGGGGTGGTGTTGGTCAGCAGGGCCAGTGGCGAGTCGAGGTGGGTGATGACCGTATCGGGTCGGCCGTCGTTGTTCCAATCGAGCCGTGCGAGTCCTCGGCCGATGTAGTTCCGCGTGAAGTACTGTCCCAGTTGTTTGCCCGCGAGCGTGGTGAAGCGTCCTGTTCCGGTGTTGCGATAGCACAGCGGGGGCATTTTGAGTTGTTCTCCTTCGCGAACTTGTCCGGCGACGTGACCGTTGGTGATCATCAGGTCGAGGTCACCATCGAGATCGGCGTCGAGGAATTCGGTGCCCCAGCCGACCAGGCTGAAGCCGTCGTCGAAGAGTCCCGCGGAGCGGGTCTTGTCCAGGAACAGGCCAGCTCCGGTTCTCTGGTTCCTGGGTCTCCGCAGCGAGTAGAGCGTATTGGACTGTCCGATGTAGTTGGTGACGAACAGGTCGAGTGTCCCGTCGCCGTCGACATCACCCACGGCGATCCCCATACAGTCCTGGGGTAATCCCGAATCACTGTACGCCACTCCGGACCGCAGTGCGTTTTCGACCAGTGTCAGTCCGCCGTCGGCCTGGGCCGGCTGGTTGCGGAACAGGAAGTTGGGCCGGGTATCATTGGCGATGAAGAGGTCGAGGCGACCTGTGCCGTCGAAGTCGGCGACGATGGCCCCCAACCCCTTTCCCTCGGCCTGCGTCACTCCGCTCGAATCGGTCGCGTCGCGAAATCGTCCGTCTCCGGTGTTGAGAAACAGGCGGTCTTGTGCGGCGGAGAAGTCGCCGGGTCCGCAGGCTCGCGCGACGGGGGCATTGGGCGGGCAGGAGAGCATGAAGAGGTCCTGGCCGCTGAGGTAATTGACGACGTACAGGTCGGCCAGTCCGTCGCCATTGAGATCGGCCAGCACGCTGCTCACCGACCACTCGTCCCCACCGACTCCCGCCGTGCGGGTCTCGTCACTGTAGGTCCCGTCGCCGTTGTTGATCAGCAGTGTGTTGCTGCCGACGTTGGCCACGTGGATATCGGCAAACCCGTCGCCGTTGACGTCTCCGGTCGTCACTCCCTGCCCGTAGTCGGTCTGGTTGAGCTTGGCCTGCAGCGTGATGTCCTGGAACCGTCCGTCGGCGGTGTTTCGGAACAGGCGATCGGTGGGAGGAACCTGGGGCGGTGTGACCGGCGGCCTTGTGATGGTGTAGTCGGGATCGACTCGTTTGTGGCTGCCCTGTGCGAGGTAGAGGTCTGGCCAGCCGTCGCCGTCGAAGTCGAGCACTCCGGCACCCCCCCCGATCGTCTCGGGCAAACGGCTCGTCTCTGTCTCTAAGGACCGGTCGCTGTAGTAGAGGAAGTCGAGTCCGGCGGCTCGTGCGTCGTTTCGGAATGCGATCGGTCCCACTTTGGTCTGTTGGAGCTTACCGTCGGCTGCCTGCGTAGCCGCGTCGTTGGCCCAGTCGGGTGTGGGGAGATCCGAGAGATCGATGGTGGCCAGCGGGGTGAACTTCTCGATCGTCCTGGGGGTGTCTCTCTTTTCGATGTAGGGCCTGAGGTCCTCGAGGTGTTTCTTGGGCCATTTGAGTTCTTGGTCTTTGCGGAGTGCGAACATGGACCACGCCACTGCCTCCCAGGCCCGCCCCAGCTTCCGGTTCAACTCGACCAGCCGCCGCACCCTGGGTTCGATTTCCTCACCCCCGTACCTCGGGTTGCCCGCCAACCCGCGGAGCAGCGTGACCAGTTCCGAGAGTTGCTGGGCCCGCTGTCGAAACTGAGTGGACTCGATGGGGCGTCCGAGCCGGTCGAGCGACTGGGCCAGCTGGAGGTTTGCGGCCAGGTGGTTGGGGTCTCGCTTGAGACATTCCCACAGGCAGCGGGTGGCCACCTGTTCCTGGTTCAGGTGAGCGGCCCAGGTGGCCCTGGCGAACCAGGTGCGAGCATCCTGGTTCGCGGATTCGGGGACGTTCTTGTTCCAGTCGAGAAACCTGCGGGCGTCGCCCGAGTGTGCCAGCAGCAGCCCGAGCATCGCCTGGGCCTCGATCTGCTCGGGGTCCTTCTTGACGACTTTTTCGAGCAGTTCGATGGCCAGGTCTGTCTGGTTCCTGATCTCGGCCAGCCGTGCCAATCCGATGGTGGGGATCGGGTCATCGGGGACGGCCTTGCGGGCCAGGTCGAGGAATTCGTCTCGCTTGACCTGCGTACCGCCCTCGCGGGTCTTGAACGACAGTGACTTGATGACCCATTCGGAGTTTCCCAGCAGGTAGAGGTGCTGGTCGGTGTGCTTGTTGTCCTTCACGACGCTCATCAGGATCTCTTCGGCGGCACCCCTGCGTCCTTCGGCCACCAGCAGCGTGACCAGTCCCCGTCGAGCGTTGTCGTTCTTGGGGTCGAGTTTGAAGGCGAGTCGGTAGTGTTTTTCGGCATCCGCGAGCCGATAGAGTCGACGTGCCAGCACGTCGCCGGCGAGCGAGTGGGCCATCGCCATTTCGTCGTCGCGTCCGCCCACCTTGACGACATTCAGAAAACACTCAACCGCCTCCTCGAACCGTCCCTGTTGTATGGTGGCCTCTCCGGCAACGATCCACGCCGCACCCTGAATCGTGGTGCCCCGGTCCAGTGCGGCCCGGGCCAGGATCTCGGCGTTGGGGAAATCGCGGCGGTCCAGGGCTTTCTTGGCCCGCGCCAGCAGGATGTCCGCCTCGGTGAGATCGGGTTTCCGCTCCATCAGGCCCGCACACACCAGCACGATCGCCACGCCACCGGCCAACAGCAGCGAGGCAACGATCAGGGGGACTCGGAAACGACCTGCCATCTCGTGCTGCTCCAGCGAGTCAAATCGCTCTGGGTGTCAGGGACGTGGTCCGAGCCGGGCAACGACTGGGCCGTGCTGGCAATCTCGTCTCGCTCGCGACATGATTTCACAATAGTGCCGCTCTGCCCGTCACGCAATCGGGGTCGATCGCACTGA
This sequence comes from Planctomycetota bacterium, assembly GCA_963580005.1. Taxonomy (GTDB): domain Bacteria; phylum Planctomycetota; class Planctomycetia; order Planctomycetales; family Planctomycetaceae; genus UBA8437. The sequence goes on along the minus strand of CAUZJR010000219.1, from coordinate 1,950 downwards.
TGAGTTGGATTTCGTCCGAGGCTTTTCGCGATGCCCGATTGGGTCTACACCACGCTGATCCCGGGCTCGATCGTCGGGTGGTTTCTGATGCTCGCCCTGCTGTCCTACGCCGGGGGCTGGTCAGTGTTGGCGCGAGAATACCGTGAGGACGCATTGACGGTGGCCGACGGACCCGGCTGGCACTTTCAGAGTGGGTCCCTGAAAACATGGTGTGGGTACAACGGGTGCCTGGTGGTGGTCGCCGGTGAGACGGGACTGAGGCTCTCGGTGTGGGCGATGTTCCGGCCGGCCCACCCGCCGCTGTTTCTGCCCTACGACGAGATGCAGTTCGAGGACCTCTCGACATGGGGAATCAGGCGAACTCGGATACGAATGCAGAGTGTGCCCACGATCACGATCGACCTGTCGCCCACGGTGCTCGAACGATTCGGAGGCGACGACCCGGAAATCTCTGACACCCACTGACGGCTCGGGACCGAACACCACCCAACTCCGCTTCCGCAACTCCCTTTTCCAGAGACCTCAACATGACGAGTGAACAGGACGCCTCCGCGGTCGTGGTCGGCCAGGGCGAATACCGCTACGAACCTCTGCCGGGGTGGGACCAGTTGCCCGAGGGATGGAGTTACGGCGAGGTGGTCGGGGCGGCCACCGACTCGGCCGGGAATCTCTACGCCTTCAACCGCAGCGAACACCCGGTGATCGTCTACTCGTCGGACGGCCGCTTCATGGGCAGCTGGGGCGAGGGCCAGTTCGTGAGGCCTCACGGGATCTGGATCACCCACGACGACGTGATCTGGCTGACCGACGACCACGGACACGTGATCCATCGCTACTCCAGTGACGGCTACCTCGAGCAGACTCTCGGGACACCCGGCGCCGGCAGCGACACCGGTGTCACGGACATGAACTACCTGACGATCCAGCAGCCCGCTGGCCCGTTCAACCTGCCCACGAATCTCGCCGTCGGCCCCGAGGGACGGCTGTTCATCACCGATGGCTACGGCAACTGCCGGGTCCACCGGTTCTCGGCCGAGGGCGAGTACGAGATCAGCTGGGGGACCGCCGGTGATGGTGATGGCGAATTTCATCTGCCGCACGGCATTGACGTGGCCAGCGATGGGACGGTGTTTGCCTGCGACCGCGAAAACAGCCGGATCCAGCTCTTCGATGCCGACGGCGGGTTCCTGGAGGCATGGACCGACGTGGCCCGCCCGTGCGAGGTCTTCATCGACGGAGATGACGTGGTCTACGTCGCCGAACTCGGCTGGCATGCCGGGCTCAACGACCAGCGATTCGACCAGACCGGCGGCCGGGTCAGCATCTTCAACCGGTCCGGAGAGCTGCTGTCGCGGTTCGGTGGAGGAGCCAACCCGTACCAGCCCGGTGACTTCGCAGCACCGCACGACATCTGGGTCGACGACAACGGAGACATTTATACATCCGAGGTGATCGTCTCGGCCGCCGTTCCCAAGGGGCTGGTCGAAGCAGACTGCCCCAGCCTGCAGAAATTCCGACGACTGAAGACGTCCGACGACAACTCCTCGATCAGCTGATCCTCTCGACCCTAACCGACCGAGACCAGCCCCACCGAGACCAGCCCCACCGAGACCAGCCCCACCGAGACCAGCCAAGATGGAACACCAGTTCACTCCGACTCACTACTTCACCACCCTGGGCCCTCACGAGCCGGTGCTCACCGTCCAGCCGGGCGATTCGATTGTGACCACCACCGTCGATGCTCGCGGCCGCGACGAGAACCGCGAGCAGGCCACCCCTCGCGGCAACCCTCAGACCGGTCCGTTCTTCGTCGAGGGAGCCAAGCCGGGTGACACGCTGGTTGTGAAACTCGACAAGGTGTTGCCCAACCGCGACTGGGCCTTCTGCGGCACCAGCGTGGCACCGGGCGTGGTGCGGCCGGACTTTGTCCGCGAGTTGCCCGAGGCGGGG
>CAUZJR010000218.1:2500-8949 GCA_963580005.1 Planctomycetota bacterium | reverse complement strand
AATGGGACTTTCGGACGAGGCTTCAGAGTGTTGAGAGTCTTGGCATCACCGTGGATCGCACCGGGAAAGTATCTCAAGAGAAACGGCACTTTGCGGGTCAGCACGCCCCAGGTGTACTCGCCACTGACCGACACAGCACCTCCGGCGGGCAGCCGGGCTCTCAGCCGATCCGGCAGCATCCGCACCGTCAGCGGCTGGAACTTGCCGGGGGAGGTCTGCATCCAGAGCTTGGCTCCGGCAATGCGGGCAACGAATCGCGGGTCGCCGGCTCGAGCGATCTCGCTGAAGAACACGTCCACCTGGCGGCCCGCCTCGGCCTGGCCGCCAATGCGGATGAACAGGAAGTGAGCCTCCGCACTGAGGTTCTGCAGGGCAAGGAGTCCGAACGAGAGCAGCAGCAGCTGAGCGTGACGTCGCATGGGTGTTCCTCATCAGGGCCGGCCAGTATTCTCGACCGGCCTGAAAACCAGTCTAACCGTTCCCACGCCGTTTGCGACGCCGACGGAGAGCTCGATGGAGCCGGAACCCGATCGTGAATTCACCTGAACACCCACCACCGCAGCAACTGCTGGTCGACATGGACGGAGTGCTCGTCGATTTTGTCTCGGCCGCATTGAGGCTGCACGACCGGATGGAAGTGCTCAAGGAGTGGCCCGAGGGGCAATGGGACATGCCCGAGGCGATGGGGATTTCGAGCCGGGAGTTCTGGGGGCCGATCAACGAGGCGGGAGCCGATTTCTGGGCGTCGCTGGAACCGTTTCCGTGGTGCGACGAGTTGTTCGAACTGGTCGAGGCGACCGGACCGTGGTGCATCCTGACCAGCCCCAGTGGCGATCCGTTCTGTGCGGCGGGGAAGATCAGGTGGCTGCAGAACCGCTTCGGTCGCGGGTTTCGGGACTTCCTGATCGGGCCGCCCAAGTGGATTTGTGCCCGGCCCGACCAGTTGCTGATCGACGACAACGACGGCAATGTCGAGAGTTTCCGTGAGCGTGGTGGCCAGGCGATCCTGTTTCCTCAGCCGTGGAACCTCAACCACCGGCTGTGCGGAGATCGCATGGACTATCTTACGGATGAACTCAACAGGGTGCGTTCGCCCTAGCCCGCCTGCGGCGGTTTTTCAACGGGCTGTCACTCCTCCACGTCCAGACTCTCGAGCCGGTCGACGAAACCGGGATCGAGTCCGGCTTCGAGTCGCGCGTCGCGCTGGAAGACTTTACCCCGCGCCTTGGACGGTCTCAGTGGCCAGTGCAGGTGGTCAGAAAACGCGTCCCAGTCAGAAGTGCCCTCCGGCTTCAGTCTCCTGAGCCACTCGATGCCGAACCTCACGTGCCGGATCTCGTCTCGGTGAATCGTCCTCAGCATCGCCGCGCCCCTCAGGTCACCGGCCACCTCGAAGGCTTCGGCAAGGGTCAACGTGTGATCGAGGTTGGCCGCCTCGAAGACCAGCGGCAACCCGGCCAGGTAGTCCAGCGGGCAAGTGAAGGCCTGGGCCTTCTTCCAGATGTACCCATTGACGGGCAACTGCCCGAATGGAATGCCGCAGGCAGCAGCCCGCTCGACGTGCATCCGAGTGTGCCGCTGCTCGTCGGCCATCACCTCGACCAACCCCGCCCGAAATTCCGCCGGGGCATCGGGGAACGCACACAGCACCCAACCCATCACTTCCAGAGCCTGCAACTCGTGGTTGGCCATGATGTGGTGAGCCGTCGCTCGAGATTCGATCCGCTGCAGGCCACCGGGGGCCGGCATCCGCGGAGCCGTCCGTCGAGGGGCGATCGTCAATTCCGGAGGACGCCCCGGCCATTGTGGAAATTGAGCCGTGCCGGGGTCCGTGTCGTCGAGATCCTCGCCGGGAGCCGCCAGCTTCTGCTCCAGCAATTCGCTGAACAGGACCCGCTGGGCGAATTCGCGGATACTCATCGTTGCCCTTCTCGACCCCTGCCCCCGACCCCTGACTCCTGACCCCGGCCCCCGCTCTCGTGGCAGCAGGTCACTCGTGCCGGGGCATCGTCGAAGAATGCCCGCAGGCTGTCAAACCCGCACACTTTCGATATGCTCCTCAACCATGAGAACCATACTCGAGTCGATTCGCGAGTGGCTGAGGGTCGAGGATGTGCAGTTCCGCGAGGTGCATCACGAGCCGACTCGGACGTCGGAGGACTCGGCACGGGTCCGCGGCGAGGAGCTGAAGAACGGCGGCAAGGCGCTGGTCATGAAACTCGACGACCACTTCGCCGTGTTTGTGCTGCCGGCGGACCGGCGTGCTCATTCGGGGACGATTCGCCGGACGCTGGGGGCTCGAAAACTGAGGTTTGCCACGGCCGAGGAACTGGCTGAACTTACCGCTGAGGAGGGACGACCGGGGCTGGTTCCCGGCAGCGTACCCCCCTTTGGGGAACCCATCCTGCGGCTGCCGCTTTACGTCGATCAGGCGATTGAGGAGAACGAGCGGATCGCGTTCAATGCCGGCTCGTTGACCGACTCGGTCATAATCGCCGTACCCGACTACCTCCGCCTGGCCCGCCCGACGCGGGTCTTCGAGTTCGCTTCAAGCGAGTGACCCGCGGGGGGCTGCTGCGAGCTCAAGGCCTCACAATCGTCACGATCCGGCGACCCGGACCGGGCAGAACCTGCCGGAACTCCCTGTCTGGTCCTGACGGGACACAACAGAGAGAACCGGCACCCGGGTGTGCCGAATCGGCTTGACACCCGTGAAAAACCGAGTGATAACCAATGTAGTTCAACCGGACGACGGCCCTCTTCCGACTCATCTCTTTCATGCCGTTTTCTGGTGGCGTCCCATCTTTTCGATTCCCCAATCCGACATCTCACGTCGACTCGTGCAGACTCGCCTCCGCCCCGAAACCCGGCCCCAGGGGTCGGCACAGCGGGGAAGCGGTGGGCCATGGCGATCGTGTGGCGAGGTCGAGTTGGGGCTGGTAGCAAATCCCAATCGTTGACGCTAATTTGAGAGGCAGCACACCTGTTCGTCGATGGTCGTCGGCTTGACCCTTGAGTGACAGATCGTGTCTGTGTGACGGAAGGGACTGGTGGTGTTGAGACATTCGGGGGTGAACCGAGCACCAACCCGCCGCAGCGGGCTGGTCGCCTGTTTTGCAGCCTGTGTCGGCCTCGTGCTGACCGGGCTCTTCACGCCGTCGGTCCACGCCCAGGACGCCGGCAAGAAGACTGCCAAGAAGACTGCGAAGAAGGTCACCAAGAAGACCTCAGCCCCGGCGGCAAAAAAGAAATCCGCCCCGGTCGCGAAGAAGAAATCAGCGGCTCCCACCGGTCCGCCTCTGCCGATCGGGTTTGTCCCGCCGCCGCCATTGCCCCAGGTCATGGGTCTCAACAACACGTTGCTGACCCCCAAGAACGAGTTGGCGTTTCGCCGCTCGGGGTACTCGGCCTTCATGAAGGCCGTGCGAGCGCCCAGCCTGGGATCCCAGGCTCAGAAGGACATCCAGGCGGGGGCTCGCTGGGTCGTGGCACGCATGACGATGCCCAAGAACCGGGATTCGCTTCCGACTCGACGTCGCGAGGTCCGACAGATGGTCCAGCTGCAGTCCAAGTCGCCTGCCGTTCGCAGTTTCGTGTTGCTGGAGCTGAGACTGGCACTCTCGGAACTGCTCGAGACGGCTTACTTCAAGATCACTCACAACAACGGCCAGCAGATTGTCGTCGTGATCACTCGACCCGATCCCAAGACCGGCAAGAGTACCTCGGCGACGTTCAAGGCCAACAGCCTGCAGGAGTTGCGTGAGGTCGCCGGTGCCGGTGAGGCGGTCCAGTACTTCGAACGCTACTCGACCCGCTCGATCTTCGGCGGCAAGGGGGGCCTGCAGAACTTCCACGTGCGGCTCAACGTGGCCTACCTGCTCGGCGAATTGATCGTCCGCAAGGGTGATCCCTCCAAGGGCATTCCCGCCGCCCGCTACACCGATGCCGCCTACCCGCTGTGCGACGTGGTCAACGAACCGCAGCAGCTGGATGCGATCAAGGTGGTGGCCGTGAGAGGTCTGGTTCGCCTGATGCAGACCGGGCAGCCCGATGCCCCGTACGACCTGAAACTGAAGGTGGCCGAGTCTTTTGCGAACCAGTTGAAACGGCCCTACCAGCGGAGCCTGCAGAGGCAGAGGGTCGACAGCCACCTGCAGCACATCTGGTACCAGGAGGTACTGGTCGAGGGCCTGGCCGGGGTGGGGATCATGGTCAACAAGCAGGCCGAGCCCTTCGTGGAGACGGTACTCGGGGGAGTCATGGCCGATCCGAATCGGCACTTCCTGGCCCGCACCGCCGCCGCCAAGGCCATCGGCCGGGCACCGCTGCTCGGTGCGTTTGACGACGGGCTGCGGAGTTACCAGTTGGCGGAACTGGCCGGCCAGATGGCGGCCGCCTACAACAAGGCACCCGTCAAGGGGTACTGGACCCGCTGCTTCCAGCAGCTCTACTTTGCCTTCAAGGCGGTCAGCAAGAGCGAGACCACCGTGGCCGGGAAACCCGCCGGACTGCTCGGGCAGGTCGGCACCGCCAGGCTGCAGGACGCCTACAGCCAGGTCGTCCCGCTGGTGGCCCATGTGATCGTACAGCCCACCGTCGCCGCCGATGGCAAGCAGTACTACCAGCCGATCTCCAGCGCAACACTCAAGCCGCTGACCGACTGGCTGGCCGAGAACCGCCCGGCCAATTACAAGCCGGTGGTACCCTCGACCACCACAGCGCCCACCTCCGCACCCAAGTCGACCAAGGGCAAGAAGTCGACACCGGCTGCCAAGCCCAAGGCGACCACCGGATCGGCCGCCCCGAGTCGTTCTTGACGCTCGGGCCGAAGTTCAATTATCGTTGGCCCGCTCGCCGGGTTGAGCAGAGGCTTCCCGGTTGAGAGTACGGTTGAGAGGACCTCGACGGACTCGTTCCGGACGCTCAGTTCATGTGTGGCATCGTGGGATACGTCGGGCACCGGCCCGCTGCGGATCTGCTGCTGGAAGGCCTGCAGCGACTCGAATACCGAGGCTACGACAGCGCGGGGATCGCACTGGTCCAGGACCGGGAGATTGCCGTCAGGAAGCGGTTGGGTCGAGTGGCCGGGCTGGTCGAATTGATCGAGTCGCATCCGGTCGAGGGGTCGGTCGGAGTCGGTCACACACGCTGGGCCACTCACGGACCACCCTCCGATGTCAACTCGCACCCGCACCTCGACGAAACCGGTCGCGTCGTGCTGGTGCACAACGGTGTGATCGAGAACCACGACGTGTTGAAGTCGCGGCTGGAGGAAACCGGATGCGGGTTCCGCTCGGGTACCGATAGCGAGGTGGTGGCTCAACTGATCGGCTGGCATCTCGAACAACTGCTCGAAGCGGGACGTGCCGCCGATGACCCCGAGACCTGCTGGGAGGCCACGAACGCGGCACTCGGAGAACTCAAGGGAACCTTCGGACTGGGGATCCTCTTTCGAGACTGCCCCGGGCACCTCTGGGCCGCACGCTGCGGCAGCCCGCTGGTCGTGGGGGTCGGAAACGGCGAGTACTTCCTGGCCAGCGATACCAGCCCGCTGGTCGGGTACACCCGCGAGGTGATCTATCTCGAGGATCACGACACGGCGCGACTGGGGCGGGACGGGTTCGAGGTGCGGCACCGCGATGTGGGGACCCGCGACGTTGCCGTTGAGACGATCCAGGACGAGGCGGTCGATATCGAACTCGGCGAGTTCTCTCACTTCATGCTCAAGGAAATCTACGAGCAGCCCAGCAGCGTGCACAACGCGCTGAGGGGTCGCTTGGACCGGGACAACGCGACGGCGATCTTCGGGGGACTCAATGCCGACGTCGGTGAACTCCGACGGATCGACCGCATCGTGCTGACCGCCTGCGGGACCAGCTGGCATGCTGGGCTGGTGGGGGAATACCTGCTCGAGGAGTACGCCCGGATTCCGGTCGAGGTCGAGTACGCCAGCGAGTTGAGGTACCGCAATGCCCCGCTGACGGATACCACGATGGTGTTCGCCATCACTCAAAGTGGTGAAACGGCCGACACGCTGGCGGCACTGCGAGAGTGCCGCCGCAAGGGACACAAGACGCTGGCCATCTGCAATACGGTCGGATCGACGATCGCGCGGGAGGCCGATGGAGGGATCTACCTGCACGCGGGACCCGAGATCGGTGTCGCCTCGACCAAGGCGTTTACCTCGCAGGTCACCGTGCTGGCTCTACTGGCACTGTACCTGGGCCGGATGAGACACATGTCTCATGGGGCCGGAATGGCGTTCCTGGAGGCGTTGGAGGGGATGCCCGAGGTGATCAGCCAGACACTCGCGTGCCACGATACTGTGCGTCGCGTGGCAGCTCGGTTCGCCCATTGCGAGAACTTCCTGTACCTGGGCCGCCAGTACAATTTCCCCGTGGCGCTCGAGGGGGCATTGAAGCTCAAGGAGATCAGCTACATCCATGCCG
>CAUZJR010000217.1:0-9026 GCA_963580005.1 Planctomycetota bacterium | reverse complement strand
ACCGACAATGTGGCCGAATTGACCACGTCCCTGAAACTCGCCAAACCGGTCGAGTTCTTTTCAACCGTCTTCGACGCCGAGAACGCCAAGCGACTCATCGCCGAACACAGCCGCTTTTCCAGGTCCTTCGATGAACAGCTGCCGAAGCTGTTTTCGGCCATGTTGCAGCGGAAACGGACCGAGGTCGCCGTGCAGCGGCACGCCCGGGTCAATCCCAAGGCCAACGGCAATCAGAACCAGGCACTGAAGGCCATGAAGAAGCCCCTCTCGCTTTACTCGGTGCGGTTCGTCGAGCCGGGCAAGAGGCTGGGAACGCATGTCTACAACTTCGTTCACTACAAGGGGACCTTTCGGCTGGTCGGGTCGATGCGAGACATCGCTCCCCCGGCCTCTCCCCAGGCACAGGCACTCAAGAAACAGCTCGCCACCACGCTCGCGGCCTCACGCAAGGCCGGACCCGGCAAGCTGACCTCCGAACTCAAGGCACTCGTGCTGCCGAATCACCAGCAGTGGTTCCTCGAGGTCTTCGGAAAAGAGCACGGCCCGAAACTCGCCAGCGACTACGCCGCCGGTGCCAGGCGGTACAACACCGAATTGCCCGCGTTGTTCACCAATATGCTCAAGCGGGGTCAAACCGAGATCCACGTCCTGCGATTCACCACACCGAATCCCGAAGCCACGGGCAACCAGCGGTTCGCCCTGAAGGCCATGCTCAAGCCCACCGCTCTCTACTCGGCCCGCTTTGTCGAACCGGGGAAGCCTCGAGGCCTGCACCTGTACTCGTTTGTCGAGATCAAGGGCAAGTTTTACCTGGCGGACAAGATGAGAGGCCTGCCGACGGATTGATGCCCTGGTTTCGGCCCACCTGACCCAAGCAACTCCAGCCGGGAACTCGCTCGATGAAACACCTCTCGCCGATGCAACCGACTTCGCTGCTGGTCGCCTGCCTGCTGGTGCTGACGACCACTGCCGAGGTGACTCGAGCTGAAGTCCCGATTGCCTTCCCGCTGAAGGCCAAGCGAGTTCTCTTCCTGGGCGATTCGATCACCCACGCCGGAGGCTACATCGCCTGGATCGAAACCCAGTGCCGGCTGCAGGGTGTAAGACCCATGCCCCGCTTCTACAACGTCGGGCTCTCCAGCGAGACCTGCTCGGGCCAGTCCGAACCGGCTCACCCCTTCCCGCGTCCCGACGTCCACGAACGGCTGGACCGGGCACTGAAGAAAATCGAGCCCGACGTGGTCGTGGCCTGCTACGGGATGAACGACGGCATCTACCATCCGTTCTCGCAGGAGCGGTTCGAGATCTACCAGGACGGAGTCAACCGGCTGATCAAGAAGGTCCACGCCAGCGGAGCCAAGCTCGTGCTGATGACACCTCCCCCCTTTGATGCCGTCCCACTGAAGAAGCGGAAGGGAGCCCTGCGGCCGGCGGGGTCGAAGGAGTTTGCCTACTTCGGCATCTACGAACACTACGACCGCGACGTCATCTCACGATTCGCCAGGTGGATCATGAAGCAGAAGGATCGGGTCGAGATGGTCGTCGACCTGCACACTCCGGTCACCAAGCACCTGGCCGAAAAGCGGAAGAAGAACCCGCAATACACGCTCTCGCCCGACGGCGTGCACCCCAATCCACTGGGCCACCGCATCCTCGGCGACACCGTGCTTTTGGCCTGGGGCATGCCCTCGGTCACGGAACCCGACAAGAAACTGCTTGGCCTGATCCAGCAGAAGACCGCCATCTTGCACGATTCCTACCTCTTTGCCATCGGCCACAAGCGTCCGGGAGTCAAGAAGGGGCTACCGCCGGATGTGGCCGAGCAGAAGGCGGAGGGGTTGATGAAACAGGCCCAGGCGTTGATCAAGAAACAACAGATGCCCTCCTCAAGCCGACGAACCGCCAGCGGAGGTACCATCCACCAGGTGCACTACCCCGCACGCATCCAGCCTGGCCAACTGCGGATCGGAGTCGACTACTACCTGTGGATCCCCGAGAGGGTGGCCAACATCCGTGGCGTGATCGTGCACCAGCACGGCTGTGGTGTGGGAGCGTCGGTGGGAGGCCGCACGGCCGCCGATGACCTGCACTGGCAGGCACTGGCCCGCAAGTGGAACTGTGCGCTGCTGGGTTCGATGTACGAACCACGACGCGAGATCAACTGCCGCTGGTGGTGTGATTCCCGCAACGGATCCAACGACCGATTCCTCGAAGCACTCGACCACTTCGCAAAGGCCACCGGGCACGCCGAACTGAAGATCGCCCCCTGGTGCCTGTGGGGACACTCGGGCGGAGGCTTCTGGGCCAGCCTTGTCCAGGCACGGCATCCCCAGAAGATCGTCGCCATCTGGTTCCGCTCGGGCACCGCCTTCGGATACTGGAGCAAGGGCGAAACCCCCGCCCCCAAGCTCCCGGACGCCGCCTACGCGATCCCGATGATCGGCAACCCGGGCCTGAAAGAGAAAGGGGACGCGAGATTCCACACGGCCTGGGACGGGCTCAGCGAGATGCGGGCCGCGTACCTGGACCGCGGCGCGACGTTCTTCGAATTCGCTCCCGATCCGCGCACCGCCCACCAGTGCGGTGACAGCCGATACATGGCCATCCCCTTCTTCGACTTCTGGCTCGAACATCGCTTGCCGCGTACCACAGAATCCCGGCAGTCTCTGCGGCCGGCTAGCCCCGCCGTGCCGTTGTGGAACAAACAGATGGCCGGCAAGTTGGCCGAGTACATCAAGGTCGGATCGGTTTCTGACAACACACCCCCTCCGGCTCCCTCGGCCGTTCGAGTCCGGCGACTCGACAACGGACACCTCGAAGTCACCTGGGACGCCACCGCTGACCTCGAAAGCGGCATCCGGGCGTTTGTCATCGAACGAGACGGCAAGCGGGTGGCCCAGGTGCCCGAGAAACCGGCCAACCGATTCGGCCGACCACTCTTCCAGGGTATGACCTACCACGACACTCCACAGGCTCCATTGACGGCGATGAAATTCACCGACACGGCCTCCTCCACCGGCGACATACCCAGGTATTCGGTCCGGACCGTCAACAGCGTCGGCCTCGAATCCCGGCCCACCTCCAACAGGTAGACTGAGTTTCACGAGCCCGGTCGGCCACAACTGCACGGCAAATTTGCTACCCTGCCGCCCATGCTCATCGGCACCATCACCGAAGTCGTCGCTCACCTCGCACACGGCCTCGCCCTGGCCGTCGTTGCCGTCGTCGTGCTCGGCCTGGCCCGCGTCATCTTCAGCAACACCACCCGGCTGGATCCCGCGACCGAGTTGATCGAACGATCCAATTCCGCCTACGGCCTCTACCTGGCCGCCTTCCTCTCGGGAACCACCATCGCCCTGGCCGCCACGCTCTTCGGCCGACAGACCGAACCGCTGCTGCAAAGTTCCTTGGCGGTTCTTTGCGAGGGTTTGCTGCTGATCGTGCTGATGAGAATCGGTTGCGAGGTCAACGACCGCCTGGTCCTGACCGGTTTCAGTCTTGATGAGGAAATTTCCAACGACCGGAACCGGGGAGCGGCGTTTTGCGTGGGAGGCTCGTGCCTGGCCACCGGGTTGGTGCTCAACGGAGCACTCAGCGGCTACAGCGACGGCCTGCTGCTGGGCCTCCGCGACACGATCGTGCTCTGGGCCCTGGGACAGGTGGTTGTGGTCATCGGCGCGGTGCTCTATCGACGACTGGCCAACTTCGACATCCATCAACTGATTCAGTACGACGACAACGCCGCGGCCGGATTGCGGTTTGGGTCCTTCCTGGCCGGGTTGGGACTTGTGGTGCGAGGAGCCCTGTTGCGAGCTCCCCTGGCAGACGTCTCGCACGCGGTCGAGACTCTGGTGCTGGCCACCGGAGGCCTGATCGCCTTCGCGGTGCTTTATCCCGTCGTGCGTCGCCTGGTGTTGCTGACCCGTGCCAGCACCGACGAGGTGGATATGCAGGGTAACATGTCGGTCAGCCTGGTCGATGCCGCCGTCACGCTCGGTCTGGCCCTGGTCATCGCACAAGCCATCGAACGCACCCTGCAGGGAGTCCCCGTCGATGCTCCCTGACACGCTCTGCACCTGGTTCCGCCGCCAGTTGAACCGCGTCGGCTCTCGCTGCTGGACCGTCGGCGTGGCTGCCTGCCTGCTGTTGGCATCGACTTCCGATGCCTGGGCACGGGCGGGGGGCGGAGGCGGATTCAGCGGTGGGGGCGGAGGCGGGTTCGGTGGCGGAGGGGGGAGTTTCGGAGGCGGATCGAGCTTTGGTGGAGGTAGTTACAGCGGGGGGGGTGGAGGTGGAGGCAATCTGCCTCCCGAGGTGGCGATAGCGGTGGTTGTCGTCTTCGTTGTCATCTTCTTGGCCCGGTTGGTTCTGGAGAATAGGGAGACGTCGCATCCGCTTCGGCCGCAGAAGTCGACACCCCCTTCGACGCACTTCAGAAACCTCAAGACGATCTCCGAGATCGATCCGTCCTTCGACTGGGACACGCTGCGGGCTCGCCTGAAACTCGCATTCCTGCAGGTCCAGGACGCGTGGCAGAAACAGGACCTCGCACCCGTCAGGCCCTACATCTCCGACAGCATCTGCGAACGCTTCTCGCTGCAGATTTCCGAGCAGGTCCGCGAAGGCTACCGCGACCACATGCCCCAGATCACTGTGCTGACTGAACGGATGGGCCTGGCCGATGTGGAAATCACCGAACACTACGAGACGCTCCACGTCTCGATCACCTGCAGCGCCGTCGACTACCGGGTCTCTCTCGACAGCGGGCTGCCCATCGACGGTGCGACCACGACGCCCGAGTCCTTTGTGGAGATCTGGTCGTTCATCCGCCGACGGGGAGTCACCTCGACACCCATGGGGGCTGGGCTGATCGAAGGAAACTGCCCCAACTGTGGATCGGCGCTGGAACTGAACCAGTCGGGAGCCTGCAGCTCCTGCGAAGCCGTGCTGCGCAATGGCGAACACGACTGGGTGCTGGCCGAAATCACTCAATCCAGCGTCTGGCGATCACGGCCGGTGGGTCAGTCGGCCGCCTCGATCGCCGGCTACCGCAGCTCGCGGGACGCCGGGTTCACGTTGCAGCACATCGAGGACCGGGCGTCGGTCATCTTCTGGCGCAAGGTGCTTGCCGACCGAAACGGCCAGGTCGATTCGCTCAGAAAAATGGCCACCGACGAATTCTGCAGCGACTATGCCCAGTCGCTGGGCGGTGCCCAGAGCGAAGGCTTCCGCTACTTCTGGCACGACTGCTCGGTTGGATCCGTCGAGTGTCTTGGCGTCACCTGCGACGCCGATACCGACTACGCGATCCTGGTACTCCGCTGGGCGGGCAACTGGCATCGAGCCGGTGCCGACGGGTCGCTGGAAAACCTGGACCGATGGAATCGCCTGACGTCGGTGATGGTCCTCAAACGGAACACCGGAGTCCGCTCGGACCTGTCCCGCACGATCGCGTCGGCTCATTGCCCCTCCTGCGGGGCTCCCGAGTCCGACATCACGTCAGACGCCTGCGGCTTCTGCAACCAGGTGGTCAACAACGGCCGCTTCGACTGGGTACTCCACCAGTGGCTCACCCTGCACTCGAACCTGGCCAAAGCGTGGAGCAAGAGACTCGAGTCCGACGGTTCCGCCGATCGGCTCGATTCCAGCGAGTCGGTCACCCCTTCGGTCGCAGACGCGCTCGATTGGGCCGTGCAGGCGGTTGTGGCCGACGGGGTCGTGAGTACCGAGGAGAACCTGGCCTTGCTCGGCCTGGCCGCCCGGCAGGGCATCTCGCAGCCACAGGCCCAGGCACTCGTCCAGCAGGCGATCCAGAACGAACTCGACCCACCAATCCCCTCAAGTGACGACGTGGGACGCTCGTGGCTGAGTGTCGTCGCCGATGTGGCGGTCGCCGATGGAGACGTCAACGACGCCGAACGCGAGGTGCTGCAGCAACTGGGCGGGCACCTGGGCATGGGCCCCTACGACATCAAGCTGCTGATCGCCAAGCGTCAGGCCAGAAGACGGCGAGACCAGCAAACCACCAGGAGACGGGAACTGAAGTCATGAGTCTCGACCGGCGCACCTTCCTGAAAACCGGCGGCATCGCCGTCGCGGTCACTTCGTCACTCGCGGATTCCCTAATGGGAAACGAGCCGGCCAACGAGACGGCCAAGCCCAAACCATCGCTGCACGGACAGGTCGGCATCGTCACCGCGTCGTGCAACTCTCAGCTCAAGAAACAGAGCACCAACGGGTCATTCACTCTGCTCGAGTTGCCCAGGTTGCTGCGCGACGAGGTGGGGATCCGAGTGATTGATCTCAACACGTCTTCGTTCGCGTCGTTCGATCGAGCCTATCTCGATCGATTGCGACAGGCGGCCGACAAGGCGGGCTGCATCTTGACCAACCTCAAGATGAACCAGCGTGGCATCGACATGAACAGCCCCGACCCAGCGACACGCAACAAGGCCCTGGCCGTGTACAAGCGGTCGATCGACGTCGCCGCGTATCTGGGACTCAGATGGGCACGTCCTCTGCCGCGCGCCGACAGGCCCGACATGGCAAGACACGTCGCCAGCTACCGCGAGTTGTGCGACTACGGGGCCCAGCGGAAGGTGCAACTGCTGGTCGAGAACTTCGGCTGGATGCAATCGGATCCCGCTTCGGTCGTCAAGCTGGTCAAGGCCATCGGCAGAAACGTCGCCGCCTGCCCCGACACGGGCAACTGGAACAGCAGCCCGCTGCGTTACGCCGGCCTCACCAGCACGTTCCCGCTGGCCGTCACCTGCGACTTCAAGGCTCGAGAACTGGCCACCGACGGCTCGCACCCCAAGTACGACCTCAAACGCTGTTTCACCATCGGATACAAGTCCGGCTTCCGCGGCCCGTGGTGCCTGGAGCACGGCCACAAAGACACCAGGCGATTGATCCGCGAACTGGTGATGCTGCGTAAAATGATCGAGAAGTGGACGGCCGAGTTGAAAGCCGGATAGGCCATCCGGATCGCGGTCGACTCAATTCGCGGAAGACTCAATCTCAGGTCGTCGCGACTCGCAACGCGTACAGGTCGGCCGACTTCAGCACAAACCGCATTCGCACCGCCTGGCCCTTGAACCGTTCCAGGCTCTGGCCACCCTTCCAGCTCACCGCGCGGTCCACCGTGTCTCCGTACACGTCGTGACAGTCGGCCAGTGTGAAACCCTCGATCGGTCTGCCATCGACACGCTGCAACTCGACGCGGATCGAGCCGACCGCTGAGGTGGCGAAGTTCAATCGCAACCGCTTGCCCGTGAATCGCAGTGGCTGCGTCAACAACTCGCCACCGCTCATCGGAGCACTGATCGATACGAAACCGTCCAGCCTCAACGTGTAACGCCTCAAGGTACAACTGGTACCCGTCCAACCACTCTCCTTGCCGTAAAACGACAATTCACGATCCGCACCCGGCAGATCCGATGCCGTCTCCACGCCCTGGGACGCCATGCTCAGGTGACTGTAGTTCCACGCGTCGGGTCGCTCGGGACCCGGAGGAATGAAGGCGTCGTTCCAACGCTTGAACTTCACTCCGTCACGGCTGGCCATCACCAACGCGTCGGTCAGACCCGTCCCGTATCGCTCGTGCGCCTCGGCACGCATCTCACGGTGCTTCCGCTCGGGCAAGGCACGCATCGACGGGTTCCAGCCCCGCTCGATGTAACGCATCGGAAAACCGACCAGGATGTGAGGGGCCCGGTGATACGGAGTTACCTGGTTCGTGTACATCTGCTCGTTCGGTGAGTCCTCGTACTCCAGGTCTGCCATGTTCTCCCAGTTCACCAGGTCGTCAGACGTCGCCGTCCGAATCGCGCGGATCCCCGCCGGCTTCCACACCTTCTGCGTGGTCACCCCCTTGGTGAAATACCGCCAGTAGGCACGGTAACAGCCCCCCTCGGTGTCCCAGAATGCCACGTTCTGAGAATCAAACGCACCGTTGGTGATCACCGGCTTCTTTCTGAGCAATCGCCAACGCACACCATCGGCCGACGCATACGCGAACAAACCACCCTCACGCATCGTCCCGCCCATCGCCTTGTACTTCTCGCTCGATGGACACCCCGGCCTTCGGTCCAGGAAGGGTGAGAAGTTGTGAGTCCCCACGCCGGCCCAGCAAATGT
Source organism: Planctomycetota bacterium (assembly GCA_963580005.1). GTDB lineage: Bacteria > Planctomycetota > Planctomycetia > Planctomycetales > Planctomycetaceae > UBA8437. The sequence continues at coordinate 888 of CAUZJR010000217.1, read as the reverse complement.
TGTTCTTCTTGGACCCCTTGAACTCAACCAGTCCCAGGTCGGGCTTCTCCCAGTGAACCCCGTCACGACTCTCGGCATAGCAGTAGAATTCGGGATGCGAGTTCGTGATCAGGCGTCCATCGACCACCGACAACTGCGAACCCCGGTAGTACATCCGGTACACATCACCGTCCTGGAACACCGTGTGGTACCCGCTGCTGGTCCCCTCCCACGGAGCGTCGTGCACCAGCGACAGCTCGCGAGCCACCGGGTTGTGCAACTGCTGACGAGCCGCACCCCCGAGCCGATCGATCACATGGCCGTCGAGAAACAACTCGCGACCCGAGCCAATCGACACCACCTCCCGGGGCTTCGGCCTGTTGGCTGCAATGGCCGAATCGGCATCGACGGCGGCTGCTGCCGCACCGGCTGTGACCGATGCCTTCAGGAACGAACGGCGATTGACATCCAGGGGCGATTGATTGTGTGGGTCCATCAGGCGGGCTCCAACTCGAGACGCTTTCCGAGCGAATTGTATGAGATCGCGAGCTAACATGCAGCGAACTGCTCGAGACTCACTTGCCCCCGAGACGCAACAACATGCCCGCAGCCTCTCGAATCACCGCCGGCCTGGCACTCATCCTGATACCACTGGCCGCAATTGCCGCTCCGCCGAAACTCTCCCAAGCTCACAGTCTCCGCGGCATGGTCGTCAGCGTCAGCCCGCCGGCCACCCGGGCCGGCGTCGAAATCCTCCGCCGGGGCGGCAACGCGGTCGATGCGGCCATCGCCGTGGAATTCGCTCTGGCGGTGGCCTGGCCCGAGGCGGGTAACATCGGCGGAGGCGGGTTCATGATGGTCCATCCCGGCCCCTCTCGGCCCGGCCAACCCGTCGTCTGCATCGACTAC
>CAUZJR010000216.1:0-9043 GCA_963580005.1 Planctomycetota bacterium | reverse complement strand
GGGTGTTGGTCGAGCAGGGTGTGGCCTACTGCTGTGCAGGAATCTTCCCCAACCAGGGCGTTCACCAGGTCGCCTTCCGAGTCCAGGATGGTCACCGCCTGGCCGCCAACCGGGTCACCGTCTCGGCCCAGGGATACCTCGCCCGCCGCTCGGGTCGCCTGTTTGTGGCCACCGGCCGTGATCCGGCCGGGGGCTTCGTCGCCGAATTGAAACGCCGGGGCAAGGGAGTCGGACGCGAACTCTCGACTCTGCCCGACGACTACCGCTTCGCCTTCGTCGGAGCCTCGGACCTGAGATTCGGAGGTGCCGACGGACACGTGGCGGCGTTTGACAGCCTCACCGGAGCCAAGACCTGGTCGGCCAGGGTCCAGGGACGGGCCTGGTCGCTGGCAGTTGCCGGTGGCTGCCTGCTGGTCAGTACCGATGCCGGCCAGGTGACCGCCTTCGGACCCCGGCCGGTCAAAGAACCCGTCACTCACGATTCTCGGCACGACACACCAACCTCGGCGCCTGCCGCGTGGACCACGCGGCTCATCAAGCAACTGGGACACCTCAAGGGCTACGCCGTTGTGCTGGGTGGCACCGACCCGGAGGCCGGAATCGAACTGGCACGCCACACCCAGATCCAGGTCCACGTCCTGCTCGAAACCGCCGGGCAGGTGGCCTCGGCGAGAAAGAGCATCTGGTCCCAGGGACTCACCGGACGAGTGACCCCCGTCCACGCCCCCCCGGGCCGGGAACCCGCCTACGTCGACGGACTGTTCAACATCGCCCTGGTCCCCGCCGCTGCCCAGCCCCGGACTCACAAAACCGCCTCCCGACTGGTCCGACCCTGGGGCGGCTTGGTCGTGGAACTCACAAGCGGCAAGGTCCTGTCGCGACGAGGCCCGCTCGAAGGTGCCGGACACTGGTCTCACATGTACGCCGACGCGGCCAACACCGTCTGCAGCGACGACCAGCACGTCTCCGGACCACTCGAACTGCAATGGTTCGGACCCCCCGGACCTCGCCAGATGATCGACCGGCACCACCGCACGGTCGCACCGCTGTTTGTGGCCGGGCGACTGTTCGTACCGGGCAACAACCGCGTGATCGCCGTCGACGGGTACAACGGCACGGTGCTGTGGAACAACGCCGTCCCCGGCTCGCTGCGGATCGGAGCCTTCCGCGACTGCAGCTACCTGGCCGCCACCGGGGATTCGATCTACATCGCCACGCAGGGCAAGTGCCTGAGAATGGATGGCGACACCGGTAAGACGCTGAAGACGTTTTCGGTACCCCCGGCCGCTGATGGCAAGCCCAGGGACTGGGGCTACCTGGCCGTCGTCGGCGACACGCTGGTCGGTTCGGCCGTGTCACCGGGCGCGTCGCGTCGCAAACACTCTCGTGAGGCGATCCAGGAGGGCACCTATTACGACCGCCGACCACTGGTGGGCAGCGAGTACCTGTTCGCCTTTGACCGCCGCAGCGGCCGGCACCTCTGGAGCTACCACACCGGAGCGGGGCTGTTGCCCAACCCGGCCATCGCGATCGGCAACGGAGCGGTGAGCCTGATCGAGAGCGACAACAAGCAGACGGTCGACTCGGCCACCGGCCGCGCCACCCCCGGGGACCTCTTCTCAAAGGGCGCACGGCTGGTGTCACTGGACCTCAAGACCGGCAGCGTCCGCTTCAGCCGACCCCACGACTTCTCGGCCATACAACACTCGGTCTACCTGGCCACCAGCAACGGCCGCCTGGTCGTGGTCGGGTCGCGGAACGACGGCGAGGATCCCAAGGCGTCACGTGTCTGGTACGACATCCAGGTCTTTGACGATGCTGAGGGCGATCGGCTGTGGGCGGCCAGCCAGAAACAGGGGACCCAGATCGGCGGCTCGCACGGCGAACAGGATCATCACCCCGTCATCGTCGGCTCGACGCTCTACTGCGAACCGTTTGCCTGGAACCTGAAGACCGGTAAGCGGATCGAGGGCTTCGGCTGGAACAACAAGCACCGGCGAGGCTGCGGCACGCTGACCGCAAGTGCCTCGACCGTGTTCTTCCGCGACAGCACCGCCAGCATGTTCGACCTCAAGTCAAACACCTACCGCAAGGTGACCACCACCACGCGACCCGGCTGCTGGATCAACATGATCCCGGCCGGAGGACTGCTGCTGGTCCCGGAGGCCAGTTCCGGATGCACCTGCAACTTCGCCATCCAGACGTCCCTGGCGTTTCGGCCTCGAAAGCCGTAGCCGTTCAGTCGGCAGCCACCGCTTCCATTTCCACTTCCACTTCCACTTCCACTTCCAGAGCCTGCTCGCGCTGGATCGCTTCGTAGACTTCCTTGCGGTGGACGGCGACATCCGAGGGAGCCTCGATGCCCAGCCTCACCTTGTCGCCGCGAATGTCGACGACCAGCAACGAAATCTCGTCGCCGATCATGATCCGTTCGTCTCGTTTCCGGCTCAGCACGAGCATCGTCTCACCTCCAGTACGTGGGCCGTGGGCGAGGCAGCTCGCCGGGCAACTTCCACCGAAGCCTAGCCCGCAGAGACGAACGCAACCACCACATTATCGATCACCGGTCGGCTTGGGATGTCGATTGCGACGGTCGTGCCGGGTCAGACGGCCTCGACCATCTCCAGCAGCCGATCCAACAGCAGCGACGGGTCGGTTTCCAGGACGAACAGGCGACGGTTCTGCTCCGTCATGAATCCCTCGCTCACCGAAGTCTCGATCGTCTGCAGGAACGGCCCGAAGAAGCCTCGTACATCGAGCACTCCGATCGGGCAAGAATGGATCTTCAATTGCCGCCAGGCCAGCACTTCGAACAACTCCTCGAACGTCCCCACGCCGCCCGGCAAGGCGATGTAGGCGTCGGACAACTCGTGCATCTGGGCCTTGCGGAGATGCATGTCGGGCACCACCCGCATGTCAGCCACCCCCTGGTGCATCACCTCCTCGACAGCCAAACCGTCGGGAATCACCCCGATCACCTCTCCGCCGGCCTGCAACACCGAGTCGGCAACCACGCCCATCAGCCCGATCCCGCCGCCGCCGTAGACCAGCCCCACGCCCAGTTCGGCCATCCGCTGACCCAGCACCCGGGCCATCTCGGCGTATACCGGATCGTCACCGGTCTTCGAACCACAAAATACGCAGACGCGACGCACTCTCGACCGACTCCCCAAACACGGCACTCACGACTTCGGATCCAGCAGACTCTGGCCGGTTCGCCTCCCGCCATCAACCCCCACGCCGCCGAACAAGTTTGCAGCGCAGGGGGGCTGCCGACTACGATGACGCCACGCAACCTCACACACGAAGGCCGACCTGATGACCGAGCAACTCACTCGACGCGGTTTCACCACCAAGACTCTCGGGGCGCTCTTGACCTACACTCTGCTCGAGGACCTTGCCAACCAGGACCTGTTCGCGGCCGAGGTCAAGCCGATCACCTGCAAGTGGCTGACCGATGTCAACGACCTCGCCCGTTCGGTCAAGAACAAGAAGATCAAGCAGGTCGACTGGCAGAAAAAGGTCGAGGCACTCTTCGAGAAGGTCGAACTGGCCGACCTGCTGAAAATGGTCGACTTCGAAAAGCTGGCCAAGGGGGCCAAGTTCGTCGAGAGTGGGGCGCGGAGCCTGAGATTTCAGTTCCCCAAGATCGAGGGACTGCCGACCCAGTACGTCTTCGGACGCCAGATCTTCGCACTCAAGAAGAACCGCTCGGTCGTGCCGCACGGGCATGACAACATGGCCACCGCCTTCCTGATCCTCGACGGTAAGCTCAGAGGACGCCACTACGATCGGATCGAGGACCGCGAAAAGGAATACGTGATCCGGCCCACGATCGATAAGACGTTTGCACCCGGAGGTCACTCGTCGATCAGCGACTACAAGGACAACATCCACTGGTTCAAGGCACTCACCGACAAGGCCTTCATCTTCAACATCCATGTGCTCGACGTCACGCAGGGTGCCAAGCGGACCGGGCGGACCTACATCGACCCCAACGGCGAAAAACTCAAGGGCGGCCTGATCCGGGCCCGCAAGATCGCCTACAAGGAAGCCCAGGACCTCTACGGCTAGCAGCCCCTTTGGAAAACCGAGAGTCTGGGGTCACCAGGAGACCACCGCCGGTGCACCCTCGACCGCTCTCAGGCCTGCGGGTCCTGGACCTGACCCGCGTGCTGGCAGGCCCCTATTGCACGCTGCTGCTGGCCGACCTGGGTGCCGAGGTGGTCAAGGTTGAGCGGCCCGATGGAGGGGACGACGCTCGCGCCTTCGGACCGTTCCTCGAGAACGGACAAAGCGCCTACTTCGCCAGCATCAATCGCGGCAAGAAAAGTATCGCGCTGGACCTGAAGCTCGAGTCCGACCGTGAGACGCTGCTCCAGCTCGTCGACCACGCCGACATCCTGGTCGAGAACTACCGCGCCGGTACGATGCAGAAGCTGGGGCTGGCCCCCGAGACTCTCTGCGAACAGAACCCTCGCCTGATCTACGCCTCGCTCTCAGGTTTCGGACACGCCGGCAGCGACACCGACCGGGCCGCCTACGACGTCGTCGTGCAGGCACTCAGTGGCCTGATGAGCATCACCGGATCCGGGCCTGGTCAATCGGTCCGCGTCGGCACCTCGATCAGCGACATCCTGACCGGAATCTTCGGCGCCGTGGCCATCGTCTCGGCCGTTCACGGCCGGACCACATCGGGGCAGGGCACCGTGATCGATCTCGCGATGCTCGACTGCACCGTCGCGGCACTCGAAAACGCCATCAGCCGCTTTACGACCTCCGGAGTCGCCCCCGAACCGCTGGGGACCCGCCACCCCTCGATCACACCCTTCCAGGCCGTCCCCACCGCCGATGCTCCCATCGTGATCGCCGCGGGCAATGACGCACTCTGGGCCGCTCTGTGCAAATGCCTCGATCGCAACGACCTCGCCAACGACCCTCGCTTTGCCACCAACGGCGACCGCACAACGCATCACCACGACCTCGAAACGGAACTCAAACTGGCCTTCTCGGGCCGCACCGCCGCCCAGTGGCTCGATCGACTCGCCGCAGCCGGGATCCCCTCGGCACCCATCCGGTCGATCGACGAGGTCGTCGCCGATCCGCACCTGGCCAGCCGGGGGATGTGGCACATGATGGACGACCGCCAGGGAGGCACCCTGCTGACGGCCGGGTCACCGTTTCGCATGAACGACACACCGCCGCCACTGTCGGACTCGATTCCCGGCCTCGACGAGCACCACCAGGAGATCCTCGGCCAATGGCTGGCGACCGACTCGTCCTGAGAACCGCCTCGCCCGACGACGTCGACGAACTGGTGCGACTGGAAGCGGACTGCTGGCCCGAAGCCCTGGCCGCCGACTCGCTGCAGATCGAGGCCCGCATCGCCGCCTACCGAGACGGACAGTGGGTGGCTGAACTCGACGGGCAACTGCTGGGCTACAGCTCCGCACAACGCATCGCGGCCGAACTGCTCGAGAGCAATCCGCTGAACTACGAAACGGTGACCGACCGCGACCGCTTCACCGCCACGCACAATGGCGACGGAGACATCTATCAGCTGGTCGGAGTCTCGAGCCATCCCGCATCGCGTGGACAGGGGATCGGACGACAACTGGTCGACCAGCAGGTCGAGCGGGCCTGGACTCTCGACGGCATCCACCGAGTCCTGGGCTTCACCCGCCCCACCGGCCGCCACCTGGCACCCCACCATTCACTCACCCAGTACCTCGAACTCCACTCCGCAGCCTCCCACCCCGACAGGACCCTTGCGTTTCATCTCAACGCCGGCGCCCTCGTGGTTTCCCTCCACGACAACTTTCGACCCCAAGACCTCCAGTGCCTCGGAGCAGGCGTGCTGATCGAATACCCCAGGTGAATAGACACCAGTCTCTGGCGAACCGGTCGTGGCGGGTTACGATGGGCGGCCGCACAAAACAACGGCACTGGCCATTGGCACATGCAGGTGTTGGTGGTCCGGGACGAACCAGTCACAACACGAGGGCCTGAACGGTGGCGATGAACCCCGAACAAGATGACGCGGCGATCCAGAACGCTGCGAAGAAAGTCGCCTCGGGGCTCGCAGCCGGACGCCCCCGCACCTCAGTGGCCCAGGACCTCGTGGCCGATGGCTGGAGCCACGAGGACGCCAATTCGTTTGTGGCGTCGGTCGAGGAGGCCCTGCTGGAAGACCCGCCGTCAAGTCGCGGGAGCGCGGTGAAAGGCTGGCTGTTCTGGATCGGCGCACTGCTGCTGTTCAACCTACTCAGCTGGCTCTTCGAGTGGCCGATCTTCCTGTTCTAGGCCCGGTGGCACACGTCGATTGGAGACCTCCACCATGCCTCGCCCTCCTCGCCTGTTCGAAGTGCTGCTGGGAGTCTCGGTGATCCTCAGCGCGGGCGTCTCATTCCAGAGCGGGACCCCTGAAAGAGCCCTGGCGGGGATCTTGCAACTGAGCGTCGGCTGCCTGCTGCTGCTCAACCGACCGCTACGCCGCACGGCCAGCCCCGCTCAGGTCGCACTCAGCCTGCCGTCACTCGCCGCCGGAGGAATCGGGATGGCCATCGCGGCTCCCTGGGCCGACTGGCACCTCGCCAGTACCGCCGTGTTCTCCACCGGACTGATCCTCGCAGTCGTCTCGCTGCTGACCCTGGGCCGCAGCTTCGGAGTGCTGCCGGCGGCGCGCAAACCGGTGTGTACCGGGGTCTACCGATGGGTCCGTCACCCCGCCTACGTCGGTCAACTGCTGATGCTGGCCGGCTGCGGAATCAGCAGCTCGCCACTGCTGGGCCTGCTGATCCCGCTGGCCTGCCTGCCGCTACTCGCACTCAGGATCCGGGCCGAAGAACGACTGCTCGGTGAAACCTGGTCCGACTACCGACTCTACATGCAACGCGTCCGCTGGCGGATCTGCCCACTGCTCTGGTAACACCCCCACCGCAGCGGAACCGCAGTTGTCGCACCCCGAACGCCGAAGTAAACTAAAGGAGGCCGAGGGAAAGGTCTGCATCTGTCGAGGCCGTGTTTCTCGACCGATCATTCGACGACGGGCTTTTGAAGGGACTTGGACGTGAGCGAAGTCCACACACCGCAGCACACACCGGCCCAGGCACCGGCCCAGGCAGCGGTACCGGCCCACGAGGCCGACGGTTCGGCCGGGCTGGTGACTCCCAGGGAACGCCCTGCCTGGGCCATGAGCCTGGTCTTTCACATTGGCATCCTGCTGGTGCTCTACAGCGTGACCCAGGTGAGCTATTCGAGCCAGGACAACGCGCCGCTGGACAGCCTGTTCCAGGAATTCGATCCGGACGACTACAGCTTCGACACGGCGGTCGTCGAATCGATGGGCAACCAGAGCGATCTCAACGATCCCTCACCCTCTCAGGCCGCCTCCACCAGCCTCAGCACAACGCCCCAGGAAGAGGTCCAGAAACGGCTCGATGAGAAGGTCCTGAAGATCGAATCGCCCGAGACGGCCGAGATTCCTCTGCCGCCTGAGAACGAATTCGCCGACGTGATCGACATCCAGGGCCAGACCGAGAACCCCGGCGGGATCGAGGGTGCGGTGGACCGGATCTCCGTCGAAATCGACCGGTCGCTGCAGAGCAAGAAGACGCTGGTGATCTGGCTCTTCGACGAGTCCGGCTCGATGGCTCCACGACGCAAGGCGATCGCCGATCGCTTCGAGAGCATCTACAAGCAGCTGGGTGCTCTGAAGTCTGCCGACTCCGACACACAACGCAGGCCTCTGAAGACCGCCGTCGTCGGGTTCAGCGACAAGACCAACTTCTACACTCAACAGCCCGTCGACGATGTCGCGGAGATCGTCACAAAGATCCGCAACATCAAGCCGGCCCAATCGCCCGACGAAAACGTCTTCACCGCCGTCACGCAGGTCACTCGCAAATGGCTCAACTACCGCCGCAAGATGCGCTACAACGTGATGGTCGTGATCGTGACCGACGAGCGAGGCAGTGACTACGGCGACGATGGTGCGGCACTCGAAAAAGTGATCCAGCTGACCCGCGCCAACGGAGTCCGCGTCTACTGCATCGGCAACGCCGCGGTCTTCGGTCGCGAAAAGGGCTGGGTGCTCTACAAGTACCCCGACGGCTACTCGCAGGAATGGGACGTCGACCAGGGACCCGAAACCGTGATGATGGAACGGCTGAACCTGCCGTTCTGGGGCACGCGAGGCTTTGGCAAGTACCAGATGTCCTCCGGCTACGGACCCTACGCGCTGAATCGACTCTGCTCAGAATCCAAGGGCATCTACCTGATCGCCGACAACGGCCGCGGCCAGAAATTCAACCAGGCGGTGATGCGGGGCTACCGACCCGATTACCGCCCGATCAAGACCTACCTCAAGGACGTCGAGACCAACTCGGCCAAGCGGAGCCTTCTGCGGGCGGCTCTGCTGACCCGCGAGCGACGGATCCCGGTCCTGGCACTCTCCTTCAATGCCCCCAACGACAACGTGCTCCGCACCGTGCTCAACGACGCCCAGAAACCGGTCGCCGAACTCGACTTCCGGCTCAGGGAACTGCAGGTCGAACTCGAGACCGGAGAAGAGGACCGCGGCAAGCTGGCCGATTCCCGCTGGCAGGCCGGCTACGATCTCGCCATGGGACGCGTGCTCGCGATGCGAGTCCGAGCGTATGGCTACAACGTGGTGCTGGCCCAGATGAAGAGCCAGCCTAAGACGTTCGAAAAGAAGGACAGCAACCTCTGGCGACTGACCCCCGACCGCGACATCACCGCCGGAGGCGCCGTCAAACGGCTCCATAAGAAAGCTCTCGAATACCTCAACCGCGTCGTCGATGACCACGCCGGGACCCCCTGGGCCCTGTTGGCCGAACGAGAACTCAGCACGCCGATGGGATGGGGCTGGGTCGAAGCCCACCGAGCCGCAACCACTTCAGGCAACCGAGGCGCCGCGAACAACCAGACACGAGTGCTGTTTGTGACCGACCCGAAGACCGGTAAGAAGAAACGTGTCGTGGTCAGCACCAAGAATCGGCCCCGACCCGCACTCTGATACTCG
>CAUZJR010000215.1:0-9093 GCA_963580005.1 Planctomycetota bacterium | reverse complement strand
GCGTTTACCGAGAACACCGCCGGGGTCTTTTATGGCTACGGCCGTGACTCGCAGCCGCCGCTGGCCGAGGTCATCGAGCGGGCACACCGGCACGAACTGCCGGTGCTCGTCGACGCCGCCGGCGAATTGCCGCCGAAACGAAACCTGGCCGACATCGCCGCGCTGGGAGCCGACCTGGTCGGGTTCAGCGGAGGCAAGGCGATCCGAGGACCCCAGTCGACCGGGATCCTCTGCGGACGAAGAGACCTCGTCGCCTCGGCCACCATCCAGATGCTCGATATGGACGACCATCTCCAACTGTGGGACCCGCCCCAGGGACTCGTCGACCGCGACAAACTCGATGGACTGCCCCGACACGGCATCGGCCGAACTCTGAAAGTCTCCAAGGAAGAAATCCTCGCACTGGTCACCGCGCTGGAACTCTTCGCCTCGGGTGCCTACGACAGCGACTGGGACACCCAGCACGCGAGGCTCGAATCAATCGCCGGAGAATTGGCGGGGCTGCCGGTGACGTGTGCGATCGAAGGGACTGCCGCAGAAGAACGATCTCCCATGCTGGCCATTGTTGTTGACGAGTCCACCGCCGGTCACACGGCATTTGAAATCTGCCGAAGACTCCGCAATGGGACTCCCCCGGTCTACGTCAGCCATGGCCAACTGGCCCAGGCCACCCTGGTCATCAACCCGCTGTGCTTCTCCGACGCCCAGGCCCCCGAGTTGGCCAGGAGACTCAGCGAAGAGCTCGAGCAATAAGCACCGGGGTCAGACGCCGCCTGTGGTTCGCCGGAGGCGGACCACAGGCGGGGCCTGAACCCTTAGGTGACCCCAGCCTACTTGTGCCCGCGCTGCAGCCACGCCCAGCGATACAGGTTGCGTGAATCGGTGTACCGCGCCGACGACGACGCGGCACCCAGTACCACCACGAACAACCGATCCTCGCCTCGATGTCCCGTCGACACCAGGCAGGCACCGGCGGCCGAGGTCGTGCCGGTCTTGACCCCGTCGTAACCGGTCCTCGGCAACAGCCGATTCGTGTTCCGCCACACCACGTTCCGCTGGCGGCCACCGGGACCCACCAGGCGGCATCCCCGCTGTCGAGTGCCCACGTACTCGCGAAACCGCTTCATCTTGAAGCCGGCCCGCGCCAGCTTCACCAGGTCCGAAGCGGTCGAGAGATGTCCCTGGGCGGTCAGGCCGTGAGTGTTCTCGTAGTGAGTCTCGGACATCCCCAGCCGACTCGCCGTCCGGTTCATCTCGGCCACAAACCGCCACAACGGATCGGCAGCCCGCTTGGGTGAATCACCCCTGGCAGGTCGAAAATTCTGGCCAAAATGCTCGGCCAACGCCACCGACGCGTCGTTGCCCGAAGGGAGCATCAGCCCGTAAAGCAATTCACGAACCGACAGTCGCTCACCCGCCTGCACCTTCGACGACGAACCGCCCGTCCGATCCGCTCGCTCGCTGAAAACCACCTCCTGGTCCAACACGCCGGGATCCGCTTCGGCCAACTGCAAGACCACCACCGCGGTCATGATCTTCGTCGTGCTGGCAAAGTCGAGTCGCTTGCCGGCGTCGTGCTGCCCGACCACTTCGCCGGTCTTGCCGTCGACGACCGCCCACGCACGGCAGGTCACAAACGGTGGACCCTCCAGCGGATCCGCCGGAGCCCGTTCCAACTGCTCGGCATTCACCACCGACGGATCGGGCACCGGTGGGTCGCTGGTCAGCAACGGACCCAGGGCAACCCACGTCTGGGGACCCACGCGACCGGTCACCTCGATCTTGTGGGCCGCCTGGAACGCTTTCACCGCCGAGGTGGTGGCCGGGCCGAACTCACCATCGGTCGCAAGACGCGGTGAGGGAGCCAGGCGGGCATTGAGTGTCCTCTGCAGCGACTCGACCAGAGAACCGCTGGTCCCCGCGGCAAGAGTGACCGGCTGACGGGTCGTCGGTTTCGGATTGAAGTGCAGCCAGGCCTCACGCGAAATGTCCGCGATCAGCCGCCCCGCAGCATTCTCGGGTCCGTATCTCCGGTCCTGGTTCTCGGAGGTCAGGACGACCACGATGATCGGACCCGAGGGAGACTCGATGATCCCCGCGTCGGTTCGCACCCGCGACACCGATCCGGTCTTGTGAGCCACCAACGTTCCCTCAGGCAAATAACGAGGAATCCGCTCGGTGCTCTCGCACGACCGCAGGTGCTCGAGCATCTGTTTCGACGCCGACTTGCTCACCAACCGACCGCCGCGGATCGCCTCGAGCAACATGGCGGTTTCTGACGCCGTGGTGCTGCCCAACCCGAACCGCTGGCTCCGCTCTGTATCGATCGACGTGTCGCGGCGAAACACCTTGGCGTGAATCCGAGTGTTCAAATGACCCAGCCGAGCCATCGTGCGGTTGGTCGACTTCAAACCGATGTGATCCAGTACCAGGTTCGTGGCGGTGTTGTCCGAAACGGCGATCATCAGCCGCACCGCATCTCGCAACGACAGCCGTGAACCGGGGGTGAAGTACTTGCGCAACACTCCCGAACCGGGCACCGTGTCGTCGCTGGTGAGCTTCAACCGATCCTTCAGATCGACCCGGTCCTCCTCGACCTGGCGATACACCTCCACCATCACCGCCAGCTTGATCAGGCTGGCCGTCGGCATCGGCCGCTCGGACTCCAGCGCGACTCCGCGTCCGGAATCGAGATGCTTGATCGCGACCGACACCTGGCCCTTGTGCCGCGCGACCAGCCGCTTGATTACCGAGGCCAATCGCGAGTCCTCCGCGGCAGACGCCTGGGTACACCAGGCCACCGCCAGCACACAACCCCACAGCCACAGTCTCGGCAACCGTCTCGGCAACCGTCTCGGCAAGCGAGTTCTCAAGACGCCTCTCATGTCGAATCTCCCAGCGATGTTTCCAACTCCTGTATGGCCTCCAGCGCCTCATCGAGGTCGGGGACCACGGCTCCGGGAACGCGTCCATCGCGGTCGCATTCGCACAGCAGGTCCAGCTCTTCATAACTCTCGTGATTCCGCAGCCTGCGTGCTGCCCGGACCCCCAGGGTCCCCTCGCGACGTCGACGGGCCTCGAGATGGTGCTCGATCAGCCAGGCGGTCCGCTCGCTGATCAGCCCCTCGAGCACCGCCAGCCCGGCAGCGATGTGGTCGGCCGGATCGATGCCCTTGCCGACATCGTGCAGCAACGCGGCCAGCTGCAGGTCGATGTCGTAGGGCCGCTGGCCGCGGACCAGCTCGTACACCTGCAGGCTGTGGTACAGCACGTCACCCTCGGGATGACTGTGCCGCGGCTGGTGGATCGACTCAAGCGGCTCGAGCAACGTCCCGAACGCGGCATAACGGTGCGACGCATCCGAGGCATCTGCCTCGAGAGTCTGGACCGGCACCAGCCTCTGCAACGCCTCACGGATCTCGAGGTCCGTGGGCAAGTCACCCGGCCGGGCCCAGCCCCCGCAAACCGATCGAGCCGCCGTCCGCTTGGCCCCGAAGAAATCGCTGCATCGACGCGCCGACAGCAACCGGGCTGCCTCGCAAGCGATCCGCTGGCGGAGAGACGACGTGGACATGGCTGCCTGGGACCTGGCGGCTCGGGCTCGAACCGCGAGTGAGATCAACCGCTGAGTACTCCGACCCACGTCAGGCCGACCACGTAGATCACGGCAATCACGATCTGCACCGCCGCAAACGGGACCGCCACCTTCACGAATCCCACGAACGACAACGGCAGCTCGTACTTGTGGATGATCGTCATCGCCACCACCGTCGAAGCCGAGCCGATCGGAGTGATGTTGCCGCCGAGGTTGGCTCCGAAAATCACGCTCCACCAGTAGGGAGCGGTCGCCGCATAGGCCGGGTCGTGGTTCTTGAGAATCTTGGCCAGCATCGCCGCCAGCGGAATGTTGTCGGTCACCGCACTGGCCACCGCCGAGGCGACCAGCAGCAGGCCGGTGCCCAGGCTCACGCCCGTACCAATCAACTTCTCAATCCCCCCTCCGATCACCGCCAGCACCTGGGCGTGCTCCATCGTGTTGATCACCACGAACAAAGCGGCAAAGAACGCCAGCAGGTCCCAGTCCACCACCTTGTAGAACTTGTCGACCTCGTGCTTGTAGGCCAACAGCACGATGCCCGCGAACGACAACGCCACGAAACCCATGCCCAGGTCCTTGAGCACCGGAATCTCGCTCTGGCCGGCCAGGAAGACCACGAACAGCACCAGCGAGGCGATCGAGAACCAGAAGAACTTCACGCTGGTGACACTCTCGTTCTCGTCGAACCCCGCCACCAGACCCGCCGCCGCGGCTCGTTCCTCGTCGTTGGGCAATCCTTCGATCCCAAACCGCTTTCGGCCCATCCACAACGTCACCCCCGTGGCCACCACCACGTAGGGAGCCGCCACCAGGAAGAAATCGACAAATCCAATCTTGGCAACGTTGCCGACGATGATGTTGGGGACGCTGGAGATCAATGTCAGCAGACCGCCCACGTTGGTCAGCAGGCCCTCGACCACCAGGAAGCCCAAGAGCAGGTCGGTCCGCTTGAGCTTCGAGAGTGACACGCCGGTCAGGCTGCCGATGATGATCATCGCCGTCACGTTGTTGAGCATCGCCGAAAAGAGCACCGTCAGGATGCCGTAGGCCAACAGCAACTTCCACGGATCGCCGCCGGACTTCTTCGTCAGGCTGATCGCCATCCAGGTGAAGACACCCGAACGACTGGTCACCTCAACGAACAGGCTCGCACCCAGGATGATCGTGATCACGCCCCAGTCGATCGCCGGAATGTAGACCGGCATCTCGATCTTGTGACCATTGAGTAACTCCACGGGGCCCAACGGCAAGAGCTCCAGAGCCGTCGCCAGAATCAGGCAGGCCCCGGCAAACACGCCCACGATCACCGACTTCTTGGCGTGGATCTTCTCCTCCAACGCCAACGCGACAATCATCGCCACCAGCAACACCGCAAACAACGCGGTCACGCCACCCGGGACGGCATGCTCGACCGCCCCGTCGGCCACCTCGGCACTGGCCAACACGACTCCCTGCATCAACACCGCCCCCCTCCGTAAAAATGCCTCACAGCAACAGCAACGGTACGTCGACCAACTCGATCGACAACGAGTAGGCCATGCCGTGCATCGCCAACTGGTCGTCGTCCTTGGTGTTGGCCACCAGCAGGTCGATCTCGTGCTCGTCGATCAATCGCCGGTATTCCCTCACGTGATGACCAATCCCCACGTGGCTGTGCAACGTCACCTCCGGCCCGGTCTCCTCCAACGTCGCAATACACGACGCGATGAAGTCCTCGGCCTCCTTCAAGAGTTGAGCCTCAAGCAACGCCGCCGCCGGCTCGGTCGCGATCTCGGGGATCCGCTCGATCGCATCCACGAACCTGCGAAACACCATGTCGTCCTCGACATGACACAACCAGACACTGCCCCCTTCGCTGCACATCCTCACGCCGAAATTGATCAACCGGTGGTCACCGCTGATGTGATCGGCCACAACCATCGCCCGACAGCACGGCTCGGGAGGCAACTGCTGAGGTGAACCGGCGGTGCCGGGCAGCACGAGCACCGGAATCGAGGTCCGTTGGGTCAGCTCGTCGAGAAACACGCCGAGAGAATGCTGGGGCGAGAGCGACTCCTCTCCCAGATGACGCCGGGTCACCAGCAGGTCGACCGGCTGAGCAGCCAGCCGCTCGAGCAACTCGGCCACGTTCCCGAACTCACTGCTGCCCAGGGAGTGCCAGCTCGTCGCGTCGCCGATCCGGGGCAGAAATCGCTTCAACTCGACGGCGACCAACTCGTTGAATGAGTCCCCCGTGACCAACGCCACCGATTCGATCGGTACGTCGACGAAAACAAACGCCTCACGCTCGGAACGACGAAACATCGACTCGAATTCGTCGATCTGCTCAAGTCGGTCCATCTTGACTCCTCGCCAGCAGAATCCGTTTGCCACTCAGGCCTGTACCCACCGCCGGGCACTATAGCAAAAGCGACCCGCGAGGTTCACTTGGACACCGCGAGACGGATAAGCTGGCTGGTCCGCCCCCGGTCGACCCCCAACAGGAACACCTCAGATGAGACGCCTCGCCATCGCACTCCTGGTGCTCACCACCTCCACACCACTCACCGCAGCCGACACCGCAGCCGACACCGCAGCCGACACCGCAGCCGACACCGCAGCCGACACCGCAGCCGACACCGCAGCCGACACCAAAGCCGGCGACCGCACGATCAACGCCTACTTCCGCGCCGAGACCGCCCGGCTGGCCGACCGCTGCCTGGCCGACATCCGCACACTCGACGACTGGAAGGCACGCCGAGGCGAGTACCGCGAACAGCTCTTCGAGATGCTCGGACTCTCACCACGTCCTCCCCGAACCCCTCTCAAGCCGAAGGTCACCGGCCGGGTCGAGCACCCCGATTTCGTCGTCGAGAACCTCCAGTTCCAGTCCCGCCCCGGTCTGTACGTCACCGGCAATCTCTACCTGCCCAAGAAACGCAGCGGCCCCCTGCCGACGATTCTCTACGTCTGTGGCCACGGGCGGGTCAAGGAGAACGGAATCAGCTACGGCAACAAGGTGCACTACCAGCACCACGGTGCCTGGTTCGCCCGCAACGGCTACGCCTGCCTGACGATCGACACGCTTCAGCTGGGCGAGATCGAGGGGATCCATCACGGCACCTACCGTTACGGCAAGTGGTGGTGGAACGCTCGAGGCTACTCGCCGGCGGGAGTCGAGGCGTGGAACTGCATCCGGGCCCTGGACTACCTGCAGTCGCGACCCGAGGTCGACGGCGACCGGATCGGCGTCACCGGCCGCTCGGGTGGCGGAGCCTACAGCTGGTGGGTCGCGGCGCTCGACGACCGGATCCAGGTCGCGGTGCCGGTGGCCGGGATCACCGACCTGGCCAACCATGTGGTCGACGGCTGCGTCGAAGGCCACTGCGACTGCATGTTCCAGGTCAACACCTTCGGCTGGGACTACGCCCAGGTCGCCGCACTCGTGGCCCCGCGTCCCCTGCTGATCTCCAACTCCGACAAGGACGGCATCTTCCCGCTCGATGGAGTCGTCCGTATCCACTCCCAGGTCCGCCGGATCTATGAACTCCACGGACAGGGCAAACAACTCGGGCTGCAAATCACCGAGGGCCCGCATCGCGACACCCAGGAACTCCGCGTCCACGCCTTCCACTGGTTCAACCGGTTCCTGAAGAAACAGGACCCGCTGATCGAATCCACCGCCGTCAAGTTCTTCACTCCCAAACAGCTCAGAGTCTTCGGTGAGACGTTTCCCAAGGACCAGCTGAATACCACGATCAGTGAGACCTTCACGGCCAGGGCCAAGACGCCCGCGGTGCCGGGGTCCCCCGACGAATGGTCGCGGCAGCAGGCCAGCTGGCGAGAGGCACTGGTGCGGAAGTCGTTTCGCGGCTGGCCCGCCCGACCCCCCGGACTCGATCTCGAACAGGGCCCCTCGGCCAGCTCGGGCGAAGTCGCCGTCTCGAGCTACTGGTTCACCTCGCAAGAGGGCATTCGCCTGCCGCTGGTCCTGTTGCACCGCAAGGGACTCGACCCCCAATCTCTCGACCTGGTCGTACTCAACGCCGTCGACGACGCCGGTTGGAATGCGTTGCTGACCTCGCTCGCAGGTGGCGGAATCGGCCTCGAAGACCTCGCGGGCATCGGCACCGGCGAAGCCGACAAGGCCGCATTCGCAGAAACCGAGAAGATGTTCAAGACCTTCAAGTGGGGCATGGCCTACGTTGCGCCTCGAGGCATCGGGCCCACCGCGTGGGGGCAGGCCGAACGGCGACAGACCCAGGTCCGCCGACGCTTCATGCTACTCGGCCAGACACTCGATGGCATGCGCACCTTCGACCTCGTCCGTGGGGCCGCTGCTCTGCGACTGGTCAACGGGCTCGATACGGTCCCGCTGTGGATGCAGGGAGAAAAGACCATGGCCGGCATCACCGTCTATGCCTCGCTGTTCGTGCCCAACGTCAGCCGCATCGACCTGCACCAGCTGCCGGCCTCGCACCGCCAGGGACCCATCTACCTCAACGTGCTCCGCTTCCTCGACATGCCCCAGGCGGTGGCGATGGCCGCCCAGAGAGCCCGGGTCAGGATCTACGAAACCCGCGACGGGAGGTGGCGGTTCCCGCAACAGGTCGCCGAGGCGTTGAAGTGGGACAAGAAACAGCTGGCCGTCCGAGTGCTTCCGGGCAAGGCCGGGCGATGAGAGGCACGGGACTTTCGCTGGGATCACACCGCTCTCTAAGATGATCAGTCCCGCAGCCGACCGGCCAACCCGGCCGGCAACGCAGGCAGCACATTCGAGACTCACCACCAGGACCTGCCACCGTGAACCGACCTCCACACGCCGCCGCGGCACTGCCGGATCCGACGATCCAGATGAGCGAAGGCTGGCACTGCCTGCACCTGTACTACCGGGTCGACGCCGCCGCACTGGCCCAGCTCGACCAGGACTCCCGAAGCCAGGGTCGAGACGAACTGATCGCGGCACTGGACCCGCAGGCCGAAGGTGCCCCGAAACGACTCCAGGTCTCGGTCATCTCCGGACACCGAGCCGACCTCGGACTGATGATCCTCGACCCCGATCCGCTGGTCATCGACCAGGTCCAACAGGCGGTCCGATCCACCAGCCTGGGTACCGTGCTGCAACCGGCCTGGTCATTCGTCTCGATCACCGAGGTCTCGGAGTACGTGCCCACGGCCGAACAGTACGCCCAGAGACTCAAGGACGAAGGACTCGCCGAAGACGACCCCACCTTTGAAGCCAAGCTGAATGCCTACAGCGGACGGCTGCCGGCGATGAACCAGCAACGGCTCTACCCCGACTTCCCCGAACTGCCGATCCAGTGCTTCTACCCGATGAACAAGATCAGGCACCCGGCTGCCAACTGGTTCACCGAACCCTTCGAGAACCGGTCGAAACTGATGGCCGAACACGCCACCAGCGGCATCCAGTTCGCCGGTCGGGTCAGCCAGCTGATCACCGCCTCGACCGGCTTCGACGACTGGGAATGGGGCGTGACACTGTGGGGACGGGCTCC
>CAUZJR010000214.1:0-9109 GCA_963580005.1 Planctomycetota bacterium | reverse complement strand
GAGCCGTCGCAGAACTGTCGGCGGCCGAACCGGCCGTGCTGCTGCCGGTGCTGGCCGCGTTCCAGGACGCCAACCCCCTGGCGGCCAATTACCTGAGATCGGTGACCGAGACGATTGTTGACCGGGCGATTGCCGGAAAGAAAAAACTGCCCAGGAAGCCTCTCGAGGCGTTCATCATCGATCGCAAGCATGACCCTCAGGCCAGGCGACTGGCGTTTGAAATCCTGGCCCGGGTCGATGCCACCATTGTCGACCGGCTGATCCCCGGCATGCTGACCGATCCCAGCCCGCTGTTCCGTCGCGACGCCGTCGCCCGACTGATCGAACTCGCCGGCAAACTCAACAAGGAAGGCCAGGCCGATCTCGCCGGGACGCTCTACAAGCGAGCCCTGAGAGGAGCCACCGACGACGACCAGGTCAAAGCGATCGCCAAGCCGCTGAGGAAGTTGGGCGAAAAGCTCGACCTGCCCCATCACTTCGGATTCCTCACGCAGTGGCACATCGTCGGCCCGTTCGACAACTCCGGCAGCAAGGGCTTCAACGTGGCCTATCCCCCCGAGAAGAAAATCGATCTCAAGGCGAAACTCAAAGGGAAACTCGGGCCGGCCAGCTGGAAACTCTACACGACCAGCAACGACTTCGGGATCCTCGACATCGCCAAACAGATCAGCCCCTACAAGGGTGCGGTGATGTACTGCACCACCGTCTTCCAGGCCCAGGCACCCCGGTCGATCCAGTTCCGACTCGGAACACCCAACGCCTGGAAACTCTGGATCAACGGCCGCCAGGTGTTTGCCAACGAGGAATACCACCGCGGCATGAAACTCGACCAGTACTCGGTCCCGGTCACGCTGCGGGCCGGATCGAACACGATCCTGCTGAAGATCTGCCAGAACGAGCAGGAACAGGACTGGGCCCAGCGGTACCAGTTCCAGGTCCGCACCTGCAACGTCTCGGGCATCGCCGTGCACTCCTCCGACAATTCGGCCTCGTTGCCTCGACTCAAGGAAACGCAACCGTGACCCGAACAGATTCCCGCCGCATCCACCGACCGTGCGCCCTGTTGGCGCTGGTGCTGGTCGCCCTGCTGGTGACCGAGTTGACCGCAGCCGACTGGCGTCAGTTCCGCGGCAACCTCAGCTCTTCGGTCGCAGCCGGCGAAAAGCCCCCGGTGACCTGGGGCGAAACCGAGAACATTGCCTGGAAGATCCCGCTGAGTGGCCGAGGGATTTCCGGGCCGATCATCGTCTCTGGCCAGGTCTACCTGACCTCATCGGACGGCTTCAACCAGGACCGGTTGCTGGTGGAGTGCTTCGATGTGAAGACGGGGGTCCGTCGCTGGAGACGTTCGTTCCAGGCCACCGGCCGCACCCAGTGCCACCCCAAGATGGCCAACGCCACGCCCACGCCGGCCAGCGACGGCAAGCGGATCTTCGCCTTCTACTCCAGCAACGACCTCGTCTGCCTCGACCTCGATGGCAACCTGCTGTGGTACCGCGGCCTGACGCACGATTACCCCAACGCCAGCAACAGCCTGGGCATGGCCTCCTCGCCGGTCGTCATCGGAGACACCGTGATTGTACAGGTGGAGAGTCAATCCGAGAGCTTTGCGACGGGGCTGGATGTCGCCGACGGCACCACCCGCTGGCACCGAAAGCAGCACCGCTTCGACAACTGGTCGTCTCCGATCGAACTGCCCGCCAAGGACCCCGCCCAGAGCCTGGTGCTGCTGCAGAACATGGTCGGGATGACGGCACTGGTGGCGAGGACCGGGACCGAGGCCTGGCACTACGACCAGCCCTCGGCCCGCACACCCTCCTCGGTCGTCGCAAACGGCATCGTCTTTATCCCCTCGAACGGACTGACCGCCCTGAGACCCGCAGCCGAGGGCAAGCAGGCTCCCGAGATTGCCTGGAAGGACAACCGCTTCGGATCCGGAACTCCCAGCCCGCTGGTCTATCGAGGCCGGGTGTTCACGATGAGCGGCCCGATCGTCAAGTGCTCGGATGCCACCAACGGTAAGCTGATCTGGCAACTCAGGCTCAAGGGAGCCTTCACCTCATCGCCGGTCGCCGCCGACGGACACCTGTACTACTTCAGCGAAACCGGGCTGACCTACGTCGTTGATGCCTCCGGACCCAAGGGAAAGATCGTCTCGGAGAACCCGCTGGGAGCGACGATCCTCTGCACGCCCGCCATCGCCGACAACTCGGTCTTCGTACGCAGCCACGGACACCTCTGGAAAATCAGCCGCTAGTCCGCTCCGGAAACCCCCGCCATGCAGAACCTCCTGGCAGTCGGACTCGGAGGCTGCCTCGGGGCCATCTCTCGCTACGGGATCGGGAACCTGATCCGGTCCCAGTTCGGCGAGAAGTTTCCCTGGGGCACACTGGCGGTCAACGTGCTCGGCTGCCTGCTGATCGGAGTCCTGCTGGGCTGGATCAGCTCGCGCGAGTCGATTTCCAGGTCGACCGAACTGTTCCTGGTCACCGGGATCCTCGGCTCGCTGACCACGTTTTCGACGTTCGGGCACGAGACGATCAAGCTGGTGCACGACGGGTCGCTGGGATCGGCCCTGGGCAATATCGCTCTGAACGTCGTGATCGGGCTGGTCGCGGTGTCAGTCGGCCTGGCACTCACACGCGGACCCGCCGCCTGAAGACGCCGCTGACTTTCTCTGGCACTCACACCTGAACTACAATGTCGGTTTGCCCCGGCCTTGATCCCGTTGGCCACGAACCCGCCGCCCGGCACGTCAGGACGGTGGGCTTCGAAAGTGTCGTCGATGAACACCGACAATCCACTCAGCACAGCCGCCGATACCGGACGGTACCGCGACAACGACGGGCCGGTCGATCACGACCAGGTGCTGATCCTCGACTTCGGCTCACAAACCGCTCAGCTGATCGCTCGCCGGGTCCGCGAACAGAACGTGTTCTGCCGGATGGTCCGCCACGACCTCTCGGTGGATCGGATCCGCGAGATCAACCCTCGTGGCCTGATCCTCTCGGGAGGCCCCTCGAGCGTGTATGCCGAGGGTGCTCCGTTGCCGGACCCCGAGCTGTTCGACCTGGGCATCCCGGTGCTGGGAATCTGCTACGGGATGCAGGTCATCTGCCGCTCACTGGGGGCACAGGTCAACTCGGCCGAGACGCGTGAATTCGGTCGAGCCCCCTGCCGCGTCGTCGACCCCGGTGGCCTGTTCTCAGGACTCCCTGATGAACTCGTCGTCTGGATGAGCCACGGGGACCAGGTCGATGATCCCGACGGCATGTTCGTGTCACTGGCCGCCACCGAGACCTGTCCGCTGGCCGCCGTCAGACTCTCCGATCGACCCATCTACGGACTGCAGTTTCATCCCGAAGTGACTCATACCAACTTCGGAGGTCAACTGCTGAAGAATTTTGTCCAGGACATCTGCGGCTGCGAAGGCAGTTGGGATATCAGCTCGTTGATCGAACAGCAGATCGAGCAGATCCGGGCCAGGGTCGGATCCCGGCGCGTCATCTGTGGGCTCTCGGGTGGAGTCGACTCGTCGGTCGTCGCTGCACTCCTCTCACGTGCCATCGGCGATCAACTCTCGTGCATCTTCGTCGACAACGGCCTGCTGCGCTCGGGCGAGGCTCAGGAGGTGCGGGAACGGTTCACCGACCACTTCAAGACCGACCTGCATGTCGCCAACGCCCAGCGCGAATTTCTCGATGAACTCGCCGGCGTCACCGATCCCCAGCAGAAACGCAAGATCATCGGACGTGTCTTCATCGAGGTGTTCCGCAAGGAAGCCGAATCGATCCCCGATGCCCTCTTTTTGGCCCAGGGAACTCTGTACCCCGACGTGATCGAATCGGGAGCCAGTCCCGACGGACCCGCCGCCACGATCAAGGCCCACCACAACGTCGGCGGACTGCCAGAAGAACTCGGGTTCGAGCTGATCGAACCGCTCAGGGACCTGTTCAAGGACGAGGTCAGGCGGATGGGTGAGGCGTTGGACCTGCCCGAAGACCTAGTCTGGAGACACCCGTTCCCCGGTCCCGGACTGGCGGTCCGCTGCCTGGGAGCCATCAGCGACGATCGACTGCAGATACTGAGGGCCGCCGATGAGATCGTGATCGAGGAGCTGTGTGAGGCCGGTCTGTATCGAGATATCCAGCAGGCGTTCGCAGTGCTGCTTCCCGTGCAGAGCGTCGGAGTCATGGGCGACGACCGGACCTACCAGGACACGATCGCCGTTCGAGCCGTCTCGACCGACGACTTCATGACCGCCGACTGGTTCCGGTTGCCCTACGACGTGATGGAACGCATCTCGACCCGGATCACCAACGGCGTCCCGGGAGTCAACCGGGTGGTCTACGACATCAGCTCGAAACCACCCAGCACGATCGAGTGGGAATAGTCCCGGCGCCGGGGTCTACCCCACGCGACCTCGCCCCTCTACGGGCGACACAATCGCTCTAATCCGACTGCCGTGCGGACCAGTCGAGGCGGTTGTAGCACGCCACCACGTCCCGACCTCCGCAGGCCCACTCCAACACCACGATCGCTGTGATCGTAGGTTGTGCGGGACGACGATGAGTGGTCCAGCACCACTGCGCGCCGCCGCAGGCGGATCTGACCGACCGGGACTCGCCTGATGACCTCGATCCTGGGCATCTCTGCCTTCTACCACGACTCGGCCGCCGCGCTGATCGTCGATGGGCAGATCGTAGCCGCAGCCCAGGAAGAACGCTTCACACGCAAGAAACACGACGCCGGGTTCCCCAACAACGCCATCGACTACTGCCTCGGCGAAGCAGGACTCACACCTCAAGACCTCGATTACGTCGGCTTCTACGACAAGCCACTGGTCAAGTTCGAACGGCTGCTCGAGACCTACCTCGCGTTCGCGCCCGCGGGGATCAAGAGCTGGCTGACGCTGCTGCCCAACTGGCTCCGCACCCGGCTGCACCTGCCACGAGTGATCAAGAAAGGCCTCGACCGACAGTACTCTCGACGAATCGTCTTCCCCGAACACCACGAATCTCACGCCGCCAGTGCCTTCTTCCCCAGCCCGTTCCCCGAAGCAGCCATCCTGACCGTCGATGGAGTCGGCGAATGGGCCACCGCCAGCTACGGCTGGGGCAAGGACAACCGGATCGAGTTGACTCACGAGATGCACTACCCGCACTCGCTGGGACTGCTCTACACCGCCTTCACCTACTACTGCGGGTTCCGGATCAACTCGGGCGAATACAAGCTGATGGGCCTGGCACCCTATGGAGAACCCAGGTACGCCGACCGCATTCTCGAACACCTCATCGATCTCCGGCCCGACGGCTCGCTGAGAATGCAGCTGGATCACTTCAACTACTGCCAGGGACTGACGATGACCTCGTCGAAGTTCCACCGGCTCTTCGACGGACCGCCGCGGACCCCCGAGTCGCCTCTGACCGAACGCCACATGGACATCGCCGCCAGCGTGCAGGCGGTCACCGAGGAGGCCATGCTGCGGATGGCACGCCACGTCCACCAGGTCACCGGGATGAACAACCTCTGCCTGGCCGGAGGAGTCGCACTCAACTGCGTGGCCAACGGTCGAGTGCTGAGGGAAGGCCCCTTCGATCAGGTCTGGATCCAGCCGGCCGCCGGAGATGCCGGTGGAGCACTGGGCGTCGCACTGCTGATCTGGCACCAGCTGCTGGAAAACCCCCGCCCCCACGATCAGCTCGACTACCAGGGCGGTAGCGGGCTGGGTCCGGAATTCTCGAACCAGCAGGTCAAGGAATTCCTCGACTCCGCCGGTGCCGTCTACCAGCAGTTCGACGACGTCGATGAACTGTGCCACGAGGTGGCCGGGTTGATCGCGGCTGAGCAGGTGATCGGGTGGATGCAGGGCCGGATGGAATTCGGACCGCGGGCCCTGGGCGGCCGCAGCATCCTCGGAGACGCCCGCAGTACCCGCATGCAGTCGGTGATGAACCTCAAGATCAAGTTCCGTGAGTCGTTTCGGCCGTTTGCACCCAGCGTGCTCGAGGAACGCGTCGACGAGTACTTCGAGATGCGGCCCGGGGAACAGAGCCCCTACATGCTGCTGGTGGCCGATGTGAAATCCGAAAAACGACTGCCGCTCAACGAATCGGAACAGGCCACACGTGGACTCGACAAGCTCAAGGTCCACCGGTCGCACGTCCCGGCCATCACCCACGTCGATAATTCGGCTCGAGTCCAAACCGTCGACCCCAGGCGACACGGACGCTACTACCAGCTGCTGAAAGCCTTCGAAGAACAGACCGGGTCCGCGGTGCTGATCAACACCAGCTTCAACGTCCGCGGTGAACCGATCGTCTGCACGCCGCAGGAAGCCTTTCGGTGCTTCATGGCCACCAACATGGACGTGCTGGTGATCGAGGACTTCGTGATCCACAAGGACCAGCAGCCAGGAGCAACCGAGCACGGGATCGACGAATACCTCGCCAACTTCGAACTCGACTGACACGCCCGCCACCTCCAGCCCACGAGATACAGATGATCGCCATCGACTGGAATCCCACACACAGGTTCCTCAGGCAGTTCGCCGCCCTGTTCGTCGTGTTCTTTGCGGCGATCGGCGCCTTCCGGTTCTTCGCCCGAGACGACGCCACTACCGCCTACGTGCTGTGGTCGATCGCGCCGCTGGGACTGGTCGGCCTGGCCTGGCCGGCGTTCATGCGCTACGTCTACGTCACCTGGATGGCGGTGGTCTTCCCGCTGGGCTGGACCGTCTCGATGCTCATCCTCTCGACCATCTACTACTTGGTCGTCAGCCCGATCGGACTTTTCATGCGTCTGTGCGGACACGACCCGTGCAGTCGCCGACCCGATCCGGATGCCACCAGCTACTGGATACCACGCCCGGCGGTCACCGACCCCGCGCGGTACTTCCGACAATTCTGAACAACAGCCTCCCCCCAGGCCCCCCCGACAACTCCCTTCCGTGGACCGTCCAGCATGAACGACATGACTCCGACTCCCGATCCCGCCCCGCAGCCGGCCGAGACCGACGAGACCACCGAACCGAAAACGACAGTCGACGGCGTGCAACCGACCACCGTCGAGCCTCCGACTGAAGTGGCCACCACCGGCGAATTCGAAGCGGCGGCCGCAGCGCCCGAGATGGGGTTCTTTGCCGAGTTCTGGGACTTCCTGGTCCACAACAAGGCCTGGTGGCTCACGCCGATCATCCTGGTGCTGGCACTGGTCTTCGTGCTGGTCTGGTTCGCAGGGACCCCGTTCGCTCCGTTCATCTATGGAGCGTGACCGGGCGATCCATCACGCACCAACCGCCGCCGCGGTGCAAGCGAACTGCAACCGGACCGCCACCTGGTCGTCGACACTCACCTTGCCGGTCAGAAACCAGGCACCGCCGAGCACTTCCTCCAGGCTGGCTTCGATCTCCAACACCTCACCGGGTCGAACCATCCGCCGAAACCGTGTCTCCTGCTGCCGCGTCACCACCGGCACATGCCCCTCGGGAATCTCACCCGCGGATGCGATCAGGACCGCTCCGGCCTGGAAGACTGCTTCGCACAGCAGTACGCCCGGCAGCACCGGGAACTCGGGGTAGTGACCCGCGAAGACCGCCAGGTCCTCGGGCACCCGCTTGCGAGCCCGCACAAGGGTCTCGCCGAGTTCGACCACCTCATCGAGCCACAGGAACGGGTCGCGGTGAGGGATCAAGGCCTCGATTGCCGCCCGGTCCAGCACCACCGGCTCTGATCCCAGGCCACTCATCACAGGGCCGCCGGTGCCGGAGTCATCAGCTTGTCGACCTCGTTGGCGACAATCACTCCGTAGTTCATCGCCCCCAGCCAACCCGACATGATGATCCCCACGCTGCCGGCGTGAAACAGACCCTCGACCTGCTCGGGCAACCTCTGGCTGACCTTCAGGCCCTCGAACTTTGTCCCGAAACTGGCACCCTGCAGGTGACGCGTGTAGTGCTCGAAGGTCCGGGGCGTCGACGCCTCGACGTGCTCGACCATCTCTCGCACGTTGGGCACGTACTGATCCAGGCAATCGAGAGTCGTTTCGATGAGGTCCTGTTTCGACGCCTGGTAGTCCTCGTCGCTGAGCTCCGCCCAGTCGCTGTAGTTGGCGTTGGTCGAGCTGACCACCAGGTGGCGGTCGCTGCCGGGGCGAGTGCGGGGGTAGTAGAAGCTGAAGGTGCGGCTCGAGATGTCTCGACTGAGCATCGCGTCGATGTCGAAGCCACTGTGTTCGGAATGGAACAGCAGGTCGCCGCACGGCTCGAAGACGGCTCCGGGCTTCATCGCGATGTAGACCTGGCAGCTGCTGTTGTTGAGCCGCACGGCACGGGCCTCCTCGACAAACTCCTTGTCGAATGACTCCTCGCCCACCAGTCCGAAGACCGTCTGCTTGATGTTGGCGTTGGACACCACCGCTCCACAGCTGATGCGGCGACCGTTGACCACCACCGCGGCGACCTTGCGATCGGCAGTCACCTCGATCTTCTCCACCAGGCAGCGAATCCGCACGTCGACCCCGTTGGCCATCATCTCCTGCTTCATCGATCCCACCAGCGCGTCGGTGCCCCCCTCGAACGTGAACACCCCCTTGCTCATGAAATTCGAGAACACGATGCCGTAGGTCAGGGCGGGGTCCTGCAGTGTCGAGCCGTTGGCGTAGGTGATCGGTTCCATCAGCATCCGCACCACGTCGTCGCGACCCGGAAAAAACCTCTCGAACAATTCGCCGGTGGTCAGCTCCTGGTCGTCGTAGAAGTTCATCCCGCGTGCGGTGTCGAAGAACTCGGTCACCGTCTCGGGTGCCACCCCGAACGTCTCGACCAGGATCCTGGTGAAGTCGTCGCGGTCGAAGGATGTTTGCAGCGAGAACTGGGGATTCTCGAACCGGATCCCCTCCAACTGCACGATCCTCTCGGCAATCTCCGGCGTCCAGTACTTCCGACAACTCTTCTTCATCCCGATCGGGAATCCGTGCAGCGAGATGTCGAAGATGTGGCCGCCCTTGCGCTTGAACCAGGTGGCCATGCCGCCGAGCTGGTAATGGTGCTCGAGCAGCAGCACCGAGTAGCCGGCTCGGGCGAGGACATTGGCGGAGGTGAGACCGGCGA
>CAUZJR010000213.1:0-9114 GCA_963580005.1 Planctomycetota bacterium | reverse complement strand
TCACGGCGGTGCACGAGGCGACCGAGCGGATCGCGATCATGATCTACAACACGCACTGGGAAGGCTACGACATGTCGCTGGACCAGCTCGAGAAGCTGCTCGAGTTGCCTCGGTGTGTCTCGATCAAATGGTCCTCACCCCAAGGCGGCACCTACCTGCGCGGGATCGACCGGTTCGCCGACCAGGCGGCGATGGTCGACAACCAGGGCCTGCAGGTGATGAACCACATGCTCGGCGGCACCGGCTACATCACTCACCTGGCCACCATCTGGCCCGAATACGACCTGGGGACGTGGGACCTGATGGAGGCCGGAGACTACGTGGCCGCCCAGGCCCGCATCGTCGCGGGCAACTGGCCGTGGCAGAGTTTCCGGGGCAAGATGTGGAAACGGTCCGGAGCCGAGAGCCCCGTGGTGAAGGCGGCGTTGGAATTGTGCGGACGACCCGGCGGTCCCAGCCGGCTGCCGACCCGTGAGTTGACGTCCGAGGAGCGAGCCGAGTTGCGCGAGATTCTCGAGCGAATCGGCGTGCCCGACCTCGTCTGACCCCCGGGCGAAGGGCAACCTACTTCAAACCCACGCAGTACAGGTGGCCGCGGGTGCGGATGACCATTCGGCCGTTGGCGATCGCCGGAGTGCCGACAATCGGCTCACCCATGTCGTTCTTCGACAGGATCTCCAGCTTGTCGGAACTCTTCAGCACCACCATGTAGCCGTTCTCTCCGGCGATGTAGATCTTGCCGTCGGCATAGATCGGCGACGCGAAGTACTCGCAGGTGTTGTTGATCCGCCTGGGTCCCCACAGTTTTTTTCCGCCGGCGATCTCGAAACCAGTCGCAATTCCGCCACCCTTGATCAGCAGCATGCGGCCGTCGACGACCAGAGGCGAGACAATGTGATCGATCTGCGAGGGGCTGTGCTTCCAGAGCACATGCGTCTTGGTCACGTCGCCACGGCCTCCGGCTTTCACCGCGTGGATCGACTGATCACCAGCCTCATCGGACGGAGTGTCGAAGGTGGCTCCAGCAAAGTTCTTCTCGCTGAGAAACGCCTTGTCCAGCTCGATGCCCTCGAGCACCCCGTCCTTGTTCAGGTCGCCCCTGTCGAACGTCCTCTTGAAGAACGCTTCGGGGATCTTCCGCTTACCGACCATCGCCTGCATCTCGGCCTTGGACAACTTGCCGTCGCCATTGCCGCCACGCCCGACCTCTTCTCCCTTGGCATCGGCCGAGGCGAGCCACTGGTTGGCGATCCCGCCGCTTTGTTGCGAAACGTAGATGGTGCCGCCGAAAGTGACCGGAGTGGTCTTGATGTTCCTCAGCAGCGTGCGGGCATACCACAGCCGCTTGCCGGTATCCGGGTCGTAACCGATCAGCATCCCGGTGCCCCCCACCACGATCTCATCGCCCTGGCTGCCCGTGGTGACGATCGGATGCGAGTAGTTCACCGCCTGGTCGCTGCGGTCGTCTTTCCACAGAGTCTTACCGGTCCTGGCATCGAGAGCGTAGAAGGAGGGGTTCAGGTCGTCGTCCTGGACCAACAGCACCTTGCCCTTGTGCAGCACCGGCGACATGGCCGGGCCCCAATCGAAGATGTAGTAGGGCACGGGCAGCTCGCGATGCCACTTGACGTCCCCGTCCCGGGCGTCCAACGCCACCATGCCCACATAGGCGTGATAGAAGTAGACCCGCTTGCCGTCGCTGGCCGGAGTCGTCGCGGCCAAGCTGTTGGTCTTGTGCACCTTGGTGGCATCACCCATGTCCCACTGCTTGCCCCACAGGAACCGACCGCTCTTCGCGTCGTAGGCATAAATCGCCACGTGACCGGGGTCACCCAGGGCCGAAACAAACACGCGGCCGCCGGCGATGATCGGGCAACCGACCCCGTCACCGATCTCGGCCGACCACAGCACGTTTTCCGTCGGCGAGAACTTGGCGGGCATCGCCGCCTTCGAGGCCGAGACCCCACTGCAGTTGGGGCCACGGAACTGAGGCCAGTCCTCGGCCTGGGCCGGGGCCATCGCCAGGACACTCGCTGCCAACACCGCGGTCATCGATCGCAACATGATCTCGCTCTCCGGGTCACCCTGTGAAGACTGATGCCGATTATCCTATCCACGTCCGATCCGCCTCGCCACTTCGCGCCGTCTCTTCCTGCCCTACCCCTTCAACGCCCCCACGCTGACACCCTGCACGAAGTAACGCTGGAACATCACGAACACCGCCAGCATCGGCAGAAACGCCACCGTCGCCCCGGCCATCGCCAGGCCCAGGTCGAACTCGCTGAGCGTCGTGACCAGCTTCGACACACCCACCGGCAACGTGTACATCTCGGGTCGGTTCGTCACGATCAGCTGCCACAGGTACTCGTTCCAGGCCCCCATGAAGCTGAAGATCGCCACCGCGCCCAGGGCCGGCCGAGACATCGGCAACACGATGTGCCAGAAGACCTGCCACGGTCCCGCACCGTCGATCCGGGCCGCCGCCAGCAAATCGTCGGGCACCTGCATCATGAACTGCCGGACCAGGAAGATCCCAAAGGGGTAGCACAGAAACGGGGCGATCAGGCCGGGGTACGAGTCCATCCAGTCGAGACCGACGACCATCAGGTACAGCGGGATCAGCGAGACCTGCCGGGGCAACATCATCGTGGCCACGACCAGCCAGAATGCGATCCGCCGACCCGGAAAACTCAGCTTGCCCAACGCGTATCCGGCCAGGGCACTGGTGAAGACGGCCGAGACCGAGATCGACACGGCGACCAGCAGGCTGTTGAGCAGCCAGCGCGAGGCCGGTCGTCGACCGCTCCAGGCACCACCCTCCTGGCCTCCAAACAGCTTCTCGTAATTGGCCAGCGTCGGATCCTCGGGGAACCACTCCGGTGGCGTCTTCATCGCGTCGCTTTGCCGCTTCAGCGAACCGGTCGTCATCCAGTACAGGGGCAGAATCGCCGCGGTCGCCGCGGTCAGCAGCACCAACCATGACACCCAACCGCCCAGGCGGCCACGGGTCAACGGTGCTTGAGTCTGTTCGGGCATCGGTTCTCAGTCCAGCCGGGTCCGCCGCCCCAGCAGGCGGAACTGCACGATCGCAATCGCACCCAGGGCCACCAGCAACACGCTGCCCTGGGCCGCGGCGTAATCGAAGTCGTACATCGGCGTGAAGGCGGTCTCGTACATCCCGTAGACAATCGTGCGAGTCGAATGGGCCGGGCCGCCATTGACCGTCAGTAGCAATACCACCACGAAGACCTGGAACACGCCGATCGTCTGGGTCACCAGCACGAACAGCGACGCGGGCCGCAACAGCGGCAACGTCACGTGCCAGAATCTCCGCAACGGTCCCGCTCCGTCGATCCGAGCCGCCTCGTGCAACTCGGGAGGAATCCCGCCCAGGGCCGCCAGGAAAATGATGATCGGCTGACCCAGGCTCCAGCTGATCACCACCACAGCCAGCGACGCCAGCGCCGTGTCGGTCCGACCCAGCCAATCGACCTCAACACCCAGCACCGTCCCGGTCACGTAGTTCAGCAACCCGTACTGCTGGTCGAAGATCCACATCCAGACCATCGCCAGGCAGACGCCTCCGGCCACCACCGGTATGTAGAACGCGAACCGGAAGAACGAGCGGGCGAAACCGCCCATCGGGTAGACCAACGCCGATATGCCCAGGCTCAACACCCACACGGTCGGCACCACCAGCACCACGAAGCCGCAGGTGTTTCCCACCGCCGCCCAGAACGTCTCGTCATCGAGCAAACGACGGTAGTTGTCGAACCCGATGAAGCGAGTCTCGCTCAACTGCACGTCAAAGAAACCCAGTGCCACGCCGTGGATCAGCGGCCAAAGCACAAATGCGACAAAGGGCACTCCGGCCGGCAGCAGAAAAATCCAGCCGCCGCGTCTGAACCTCGGCACCGTCGTCTCGATCGCCACGCTGCTCATCGAATCGACTCCCGCTGCGGAGTGCTCACCCCGGCCTCGGCCACCACCTGACCTCTCAACACACCCTCAGCCTCACGCTCGAAACCTGCCAACGCCTCACCCGGTGACTTCAATCCCAGGAACGCCGCCTGCAGGTACGGCG
This sequence comes from Planctomycetota bacterium, assembly GCA_963580005.1. GTDB lineage: Bacteria > Planctomycetota > Planctomycetia > Planctomycetales > Planctomycetaceae > UBA8437. The sequence continues at coordinate 5,030 of CAUZJR010000213.1, read as the reverse complement.
GCAGTCTCTTGCGGATGTCGTAATAGCTCGGCGACGTCGCCCCCATGTCGGCCACCGGGCACCCGGCGGCCAATTCCAGCATCCTGGTCACGTCCGGCTGATTGGCGAAGATCTGTCCCACGCTCTTGCGGCCCGGCAACATCTGCGAGGCGCGTGAGTACTGCCCGACCGTCTCGGTGCTGGTCAGGAACTCGACAAACCTCATCGCCGCAGCTCGGCGGTCGGGGTCCTGCTGTCGGAAGACAACCAGTCCATTGGTCGACACCGGCAGGGTCGTGGCCACGCCCGGCCGGGTCGGCGGCAGGGTGTAGAAGATCTCCATGTCGATCGTCCCGTCGCCGTTGAAGTCGGCCGTCACCTTGCCGTCGCGGAGAGCGTTCTCGTACGCCCGACGCATCGAGACACCACTGGGAATCGCCACCGTGCGGCCACGCCAGAACATGTCGTAGAAGCCGTAACCGGCCGTGGCCACGTTGGGCTGGATCCACCCCTTCCGCCTCGCCTCGACCAGCCACTCCAACGCCGCCACGCCCTCGGGCGAATTCAACGCCACCCGCGAATAGTCCCGCCCGCTGTACACCTCGGCCCCGAACGCCCAGAAGTACTGCAGCACCCGGTAGTCACCCTGCTCGCTGGCACACTGCATCCCCAGCGGAGTCACCTCGGGGCTCGACACCGCCTCGAGTGCCGCCTCGAACTGGTCCCAGCTCCCCCAGCGAGGATCCTCGCGACCGGGCAACAGGTGACCCAGGCCCTGGGCATCCCAGCAGGCACGGTTCAATGCCAGCACCTGCACCCAGCCGCAAAGTGGCACCGCATGCAGCTGCGGTGAGCCGTCGGGGCCGGGCAACCTGGACGCCTCGAGCATCCTCGGCTGGAAGTCCTCCTCGATGCCCCCGACCAGTTCATCCAGCGGCTCAAGCACGCCCTGGTACCAGAACCCGCTGGTGCGGCCGACGTAGTCCATCAGCACGTCCGGAGGACGACCGCCCAGCACGCTGATCGGCACCTTGCGAGGCAGGTCCTCCCAGTTCAGACACTGCGTCCGCACGACGATGTCGGGGTTCTGGGCCATGAAACGGCGGGCCAGGAACCGCTCGAAGTCCCCCACCTCCTTCACCTCGTCACCCAGTTCCGGCACCTGGACCACCATCGGCTGGTGCCAGTACTCGACGATCACCCGGCCGCTGCTGTCGCGGACCGGTCGCGGCCGCGAGCAGCCCGAGACGGCCGCCAGGCCCAGGGCGCCGGTGGTCGCCAGCCAGCCGCGGCGGGTCAGAGGCCAACCGGTCACAGGCGGGCTCCGGTTTCAGGGTGAAACAGGTGAACTGCGTCGAGATCGATGCCAATGCGGCACGATTGGCCAGCCTCGAACTCGCCGTGGCCCTCGATCCGACTCAACAACCGTGGACCTCCCAGGTCCAACTCGACCAGGTGCTCGGCCCCCAGGTACTGCGAGCCGACGACCGTCGCCTCGGATGTGACGGCGAGGTGCTCCGACGACTCACCCAGCCGGACATTCTCAGGTCGGATCCCCACATCCACCGGGCGATCCCCGTCGCGATCCCCGTCGAGTTGCGTCGCTGCCTGGGCGAGTTCATTGACCAGCGGCAGGCTCAAGTCTCCGGCAACCAGCACAGGCCGACCCGAATCGCTGGTTATCCGACCCTCGATGATGTTCATCGGCGGGTTGCCGATGAACTCGGCCACGAAGCGGTCAGCCGGCCTCAGGTAGACGTCGCGTGGCGTTCCGACCTGGTGGATCCTCCCGTCTCGCATCACCACGATCCGGTCGCCCATCGTCATCGCTTCGACCTGGTCGTGTGTCACGTAGACCATCGTGGCTCCGAGTCCCTTGCGGAGGCTGACCAGTTCGGATCGCATCGAGACTCGGAGCTTGGCGTCGAGGTTGCTGAGCGGTTCATCGAGCAGGAAGACCTCGGGGTTGCGAACGATCGCCCGGCCCAGGGCCACCCGCTGGCGTTCGCCGCCGCTGAGTTGAGCGGGGCGGCGTTCCAGCAGCCCGTCGATGCCCAGCGACTGGGCTGCTTCGCCGACTCGCGTCTGGATCTCCTGCCGGGCGACCTTCCGCATCTGCAGCCCGAAGGCCATGTTGCGGAAGACGTTCATGTGGGGATACAGAGCGTAGTTCTGGAAGACCATTGCGATGTTGCGGTCCATCGCGTCGACATCGGTGACATCACGCTCACCGATCGAGATCGTTCCGGAGGTGGGCTGCTCGAGGCCGGCGATCATCCTCAGCGTCGTCGTCTTGCCGCAGCCGCTGGGGCCGACCAGTACCATCAGTTCCCGGTCCTCGACCTCGAGGTCGATCGCGTCGACGGCGACCACATCACCGAAGTGCTTCGACACCGACTCGAGCCTCACGCTGGACATCCGCCGGGGTGCTCCTGGTCAGAACGAATCACACGAGACGGTGGTGGTCCTAGTAGGCCAGTGCGTATCCGTCGCGTCGCGGATCGGCTCCGGCCAATCGAGCACCGCTCTGGGGATCGACCAGCACGCCCTGTCCGCCGCCGACCTGTGCCGAGAAGTCGCCGATATCTTCGAGGCTGTGACCCATCGCCGCCAGACCCTGGCGAACCTCCTCGGGCACCCGATCCTCGATCTGCATCCGTGTCTCCTCCCAGACACGGAACCGAGGTGCCTCGATCGCCGCCTGCACGTCGGCACCGAATTCCACGATGTTCAACAGCATCTGCATCGACGTCTGCAGGATGCCGTAGCTGCCGGGCGTGGCGATCGAGAACCAGAAGTCGTCACCGTCGACCACGTGCACCGGAGCCATGCAGCAACTCCACCGCTTGCCCGGCTCGATCCGGTTCGGAGTCTGGCATTCGGGGTCGGTCTCGGTCCAGTAGACGAAGTTGTTGAGCAGCACGCCGGTCTCGGGGATCATCACGCCCGAGCCGAACCCGTTGCCCAGCGACTGAGTGATGCTGGCCACGTTGCCCTCGGCATCGACGGCGGCCAGGTGAGTGGTCAGGCCGTCGATCTTGCCCGGGGCCACGAAGTCGCCCTCGCGGAACCCGCCCCAACGCTCTCCCTCGACAACCGACGCCCGCTCGTGATCGATCCGCTCACGCTGTGACACCGCGTAGGCATCCGAGAGCAATTGACCCAGCGGCACGGGTGAGAACTTCGGGTCACCGCACCAGCGGATGCGGTCGGCGACGGCCAGCTTGATCGCTTCACTGAGCAGGTGGATGTACTCGGTCGAGTTGTGTCCCAGCGAGGCCAGGTCGAAGCCCTCGAGAATCTTCAGCGTCTCGAGAATCTGCATACCCTCGTTGTTGGGCGGAGGCGTACGCACGGTCAGACCACGGTAATTCACCTCGATCGGATCCTCCCAATCGGGCTGGTAGCTGGCCAGGTCCTCGCGAGTGATCAGCCCGCCCTGTTCCAGTGTGTAGTCGGCCAGCCTGTGTCCCAATTCGCCGGTGTAGAACAACTCGGGTCCTTCCTCGACCAGCCGGCTGTAGGTGTTGGCCAGGTCGGTCGAGACATGTATTTCGCCGATCCGCGGCTCGAGTCCACCGAAGACCTTCTGTCCGACGTCGTTGAGTCTCGGGCGGGCGGTGTCGATGAACAGTTGGTTGGCCGGGTGCAGCGGAAACCCCTCGCGGCCATGCCGGATTGCCGCGGCGAAGACATCGGCGGCCGATCGGGTTCCCTCGCTGGCAATCGCTTCGAACCACCCCGCCACGTTCCCCGGCACCAGGGCCGACTTGGGTCCCAGTTCGCGAGTCTCCTCGTCGAACGCTTCGGGCACGGCTCCGGTCGGAGAGGTCCCGCTGTAGTTGAGCACTCGTGGCGGGGCACCGGGTCGATGCAGCAGCAGGAAGCCGACTCCTGCGGGACCGCTCATGTAGGGTTCGACCACTGCGAGCGTGGCGGCCATGGTGACCACCGCGTCCACGGCGTTGCCGCCGTCGCGGAGCATGTCGAGTCCGGCCTGGCTGGCCAGCGGGTGAGCCGATGCGACCGCCCCCCGGCGACCTCCCACAACCGGACGCTTACGTGGCATTGTCATCGTCGTTCTTCTCCAGGCACCTTCACTCAGTCACTCGACTCGGCCTCAACCAGCTGGCCCTCACGCCACAGTGTCGCCTCGTCGACACAATCCTGCACACGCTGCCGCACCGCCGCAACCAACTCGGCCTCACGACCTCGCTCGCACAACTCGGCGTACTCGTCGGGCTGCCACGGTCTGCCGAACACCAGCCGCACGCGACCCATTCGAGGCAGGTGGCCACGCGGGTAGGCCTCGTAGGCACCCGCGATGCCCACCGGTACGATGGGCAGTCGCGATCGACGCACCACCGCGATGAAGCCGGGCTTGAATTCACCCAGGTTCCCGTCAGACGTCCGGGTGCCCTCGGGGAATATCCCAACCAGGAATCCATGTTCCAGGCGAGCCACCAGTTCGCGGATCGCCCCGGCCCGAGCCGCCTCGCGGTCGATCGGTACCACGTAGGTTCTTCGTAGGAGCCAGCCGATCAGCGGAATCAGGAACAGCGTGCTTCGAGCCATGAAACTGACCGGCCGTTTCAGCGGCAGGCCGACCAGCAACGGATCGAAGTTGCTCTGGTGGTTGGCCACCAGCACGGCCCCCGAGCCGGCGGGCAACCGCTCGATGCCCTTGGCGCGGTAACCCAGCAGCAGAGTGAAACACCACCGGAGCACGACCTGGCTCACGCTCCAGACGACGTTGCGACGCGACGGGTCCGGCAGAGATCCTGCTGAGGCGATCGAGTTGTTCACGGGCAAGGCCCAGGGGAAGTGGCTGACGTCAGGTTGTCGGCTTTCGGCGACCGGTTTGCAACCGGCCCATCGCCGACCCCAGACTTGCCACCCCATCGCCAGTGGCTAGAATCGGACCTCTTGGCCCCTGTAGCTCAACTGGCAGAGCAACTGACTCTTAATCAGTAGGTTCAAGGTTCGAGTCCTTGCGGGGGCACTCCGGTCACTGGCACCACGTCGCACTCGGCAGCAGCCCCCGGCCGAGA
>CAUZJR010000212.1:0-9132 GCA_963580005.1 Planctomycetota bacterium | reverse complement strand
GTAGGCAAACAACTGCTCAACACCCGCATCCACGGCCACCACGCGGTCGAACACGCTCGGCTGCACATCGGTGTCCAGCTGCACCAGGATCGACTTCATCGCAAGAGACCCCTCACCAAAGACAAAGCCGCCCGGTCCTCAGTGGAACTGAGAACCGGGCGAAACGTGGACGCGTCATTCGCAGCAGCGTCGAGGTGAACTACTCACCACCCTCGTCGCCACCAGCGTCGCCACCAGCGTCGCCACCAGCGTCGCCACCAGCGTCGCCACCAGCGTCGCCACCAGCGTCGCCACCAGCGTCGCCACCAGCGTCGCCACCAGCGTCGCCACCACCGTCATCGTCTCCGCCGGCGTCGAGGTTCGAGGCCTGGAACGGGTGATTGGCGGAGTCCTTCTTGGCGATGACTTCATCGGCCGACGGCTGACTGGCCATCGCCCGCTCGATCGACAACTTGGTCGCCTCGTAGTTGTACGACTCGATCTTCGCGTTGTCTTCGGCCAGCCAGTGAATGAAGACTCCACAGACGATGACCAGGTCTTCGGCCTGATCGGCGGGGATGGTCCCTTCGGCCAGGCAATCGGCAACCGCCTTGGCAACGCCTTTCTGGGCCGGGCCGAACATCTGCACGGCCTGGCCGGCTCCCTTGATGGTGACCTTGGAGATCATCACCGTGGCGGGCTTGACGGCGAGATTGGGCTCGAGCACCGCCAGCAGGTTGCTGTGACCGGCCGACTGGCGGGCCAGGGCGTTTGCGAACGCGGTCCCCACCGGCCCGGCCTTGTCGCCGATCAGGAGGTCGATATGAGCAACTTCATTTCCATCGCCCGTCAGGGCTTCGCCAACATAAAGCGACATCGTCTGGTCTCCTCGAATGGTGTGAATCTCTGCAGGACCGTCGGCCTGTCCGGCTCCCCGCGTTGCGGTATCCTCAGGCGATCTAGATACCACGTCGCCTCGGGAATTGCCAGCACGCGACATTCCCCCTTTCCCCGTTTGGCTCCCCGTTTGGCTCCCCGTTTGGTTCCCCGTTTGGTTCCCCGTTTGGTTCCCCGTTTGGTTCCCCGTTTGGTTCCCCGTTTGGTTCCCCGTTTGGTTAACCGCGTCTGATGCTCACCACCAACCCCCTGGCCCCACCGTCGAGACCTCCTGACTCAGTACCCTCGCTGGTCCTGGTCGGAGCCAGTACCCGCGCTGCCGCGTGGTCGGCGGTGCGAGCCGGTTGCCGGCCACTGTGTGCGGACCTCTTTGCCGACACCGACCTGCTCGAGGTGGCCGAGGCGATCGCCGTCACCGACTATCCCGACGGACTGCTCGATGCCGTCGGGACGCTGCAGTCCCAAGACCCCAGCACCCGCAGCCCCCGGGTCTACACCGGAGCCCTGGAAAACCACCTCGATGTGGTCAACGGCCTGGCTGAGGGTGGACCGCTGTGGGGCAACCCGGGCGAGGTACTCGGCCGGGTCCGCGATCCGGCCTGGGTCGCATCAACCTGTCAGTTGCACGGCCTGCCGTGCCCCGAGATCCGGGCCGTACACCAGGCTCCCGCTCGCGGATCCGGCTGGATGCTCCGACGTCGTGACAGTGCCGGAGGTTCGGGGGTCAGCCCATGGGGCCTCTCGACGACGGCCTCGAGTCACGATGTCGTCTTCCAGCAGCGTGTCGAGGGAGAACCGGCCGCAGCACTGTGCCTGGCCGACGGATCCTCGGCCCGGGTACTCGGAGTGACCGGCCAACTGGTCGGAGCAGACTGGCTGCATGCCGCGGACTTTGCGTGGTGCGGCTCGATCGGCCCGCTGCCGCTCTCGACCGCGCTCGAGGACTCGGTGGCTCGACTGGCCAACGTGCTGGCCGCTGAGTCGGGGTTGATCGGGCTGTTCGGAATCGACCTGGTCCTGGACGACGACCGTGCGTGGCCCATCGAGATCAATCCGCGATATACCGGTTCTGCGGAGGTGATCGAGATGGCCTGTGGGCGGTCGATGATCGGCCGGCACCTCGAGGCCTTTGGCGAGCCTGGCGTGGCGCCGTTTGCCGAGACCGAGGCTGCCTCGGTCTACGGCAAGGTCGTGCTGTTTGCTCCGGAGGAGATCCAGGTCGTCAGCCTGCCCCGTGGCGACTCGTGCTGGCGATTGGCCGACATCCCCCACCCCGGCAGCCGGATTGCCACCGGCCGACCGCTCTGCTGCGTGCTGACCCGCGGCGGGTCGATTCGTGACTGCCTGGGCACCGCCCGGGTGGCCTCGGAGCTGGTGTATCGCGAACTGGGCTGCGGTGGATAACTCCGGTTGTTGTACGCCCCCACCGCTGTCGGTACGATCACTGGTCGAGATTCCCACTCGAGTAACCGACACGGGCTGACGAGTTGCCCTCCGCGGAGACCAATGAGCAAGCTGACCGACATCCGGATCATCGAGGCCACCTGTGATTTTGAAGCGGTTGCATTCCGGACTCCCCTGAAGTTCGGCGGGCGAGTCACCGAGAGCACGACGCTGATCAACGTCGAGGTGACCGTCGAAAACTCGAGGGGCGACTACTCGACCGGTTACGGCTCTATGCCGATCGGCAACATCTGGGCCTGGCCCTCGGCGGACGTTTCACCCGACGCTGCCGAGGCGGCGATGGCCGAGTTTGCCGTGAGGGTGGTGTCGCTGGTCGAGAGTTACCCGGAATTCGGACACCCGATGGACATCATGTTCGGGCTCGCGGCCGAATACCATCACCTGGGCCGGGCCGTCGCCCAGCAGCAGGGACTCGATGAGGCGATCCCCGAGCTGGCTCAACTGGTCGCCGCCAGCCCGACCGACGCGGCGGTGCACGATGCCTTTGGTCGCATCAACGGCGTCAATGCCTTCAATACACTCTCGGCCGAGTTCATGGTCAATGACCTCTCCGAATACCTCGACGAACAGTTCGCCGGCGAGTACCTCGACGCGTACACCCTGCGAGACCCCAAGCCGAGCCTGCCGCTTTATCATCTCATCGGTGCACTCGACCCGCTGACCGACGCCGATGTCGAGTCCCCGATCAACGACGGGCTGCCCGAGACGCTGCCCCAATGGATCGCCGCAGACGGGTTGACTCACCTGAAGATCAAGCTCAACGGCGACGATCTCGACTGGGACGTCAACCGCGTGCTCGCCATCGAAGCGGTCTCCGCCCAGGCCCAGGCCGACCGCGGCTGCGACCAGTGGTACTACTCGACCGACTTCAACGAGAAGTGTGAGAACGTCGAGTACGTGCTCGCGTTCCTGGCCAAGGTCCGCGAGGGATCCGAGTCGGCCTGGGATCGGATCCAGTACATCGAGCAGCCGACCAGCCGCGACCTGAAAGCTAACCCCGATGTGAAGATGCACGAGGCGGCCGCGATCAAGCCGGTGGTGATCGACGAGGCGCTTGTCGATTACGACTCGCTGCTGCTGTGCCGCGAGCAGGGCTACAGCGGTGTGGCCCTGAAGGCGTGCAAGGGGCAGACCGATTCGCTGCTGCTGGCCGCCGCCGCACAGAAATTCGACATGTTCCTGTGTGTCCAGGACCTGACCTGCCCGGGTGCCAGCTTCCTGCACTCGGCCAGCCTCGCCGCCCGCATCCCCGGAGTGCAGGCGATCGAAGGGAACGGGCGGCAGTATTGCCCCGAACCCAACCGCCAATGGGCCAAGCAGTTCCCGGGCATGTTCGAGATCACCGACGGCACCGTCGCCACCTCGGAACTGGCCGGATACGGCCTCGGCTTCTAGCCCGCTACGATCAGCCGCCGCGACGCAGCATCTGCCAGCCGGCGAAGTTCTGGTAGGCGAACAGGCCGAAGAAGATCCCCAGGAACATCTGGTTCAGCAGGAAGTACCCGGCCGCCGCGGCCACCGCTCCGACGACCGCCGAGAGCAACATCGCCCACTGTTCGCCTCGGCGAGGACTGAACCAGACCAGGATCTCGCGTGCAATCTGGCCTCCGTCCAACGGCAGCACCGGGATCAGGTTCAACAGCGACCAGGCGATGTTGATGAACTCAAGGAACTCCACTGTCGCGCGAACCCGCTCGGGCATCTCTACCCCCACCCGCAGGGCCACGAACGCCAAGGCGGCCAAGGCGAAACCCGCACCCGGGCCGGCAAAGAGCACGGCCAGGTTGCGGCCCGTCGACGTCCGAGCCGTGGTGGCATAGCCTCCGAAGAAACCCAGCACGATTTCCGAGGGCCAACCAAACAGCCGGGTCATCGTGGCGTGACCCAGTTCATGAATCAGCACGCTGAGAAAGACCGCCGCGACGGCCATCATCAGCATCGGTGGGTCCGCCTGGTACGCCCGCCAACAGATGATCACCCCGGTCAGCCAGAAGATCGGGTGCACGCGGACCGGGATCGGTCCGACACGGAACCGGAGATCGAACTGGGTCTCGGGAATGCGTCCGATCATCTGCCCGGGGTGTCTCTGGGGATCTCGGGAAAGGCCGCGAGGCTGGAAGAGTAGTCGACTTGCCTCAACGTGGCAAACCGGCCCACCCCTACCCCCCGCCCCAACCCCTCCGCCCCGCCCGCCATCAACCATTGCGATTCCCCGTCTGCACCGGTATCACAGGAGTCACACCGCCGGTTTGCAGGACCTGGACTGTGCGGTGCAGGAAGGAGCCGCAGCAGCCGATGCCCCGTATCCGGCAACTCGACGCTCGGATCGTCAACAAGATCGCCGCCGGCGAGGTAATCGAACGGCCCGCGAGCGTGGTCAAGGAACTGCTCGAAAACAGCGTCGACGCACTGGCCACCCGGATCGATGTCGAGATCGAGGAGGGAGGCAGCCAGCGGATCCGGGTCGTCGACGACGGTGAGGGAATCGAAGCGGACGACATCCTGCTGGCCGTCGCCGCTCATGCCACCAGTAAGATCCGCACCGCCGAGGACCTGTTTGGGGTCCATACGATGGGGTTCCGGGGCGAGGCCCTGGCGTCGATCGCCGAGGTCAGCCGCTTCATCGTCCGCAGCCGCACCGCCGCAGCGATCGCCGGGACCGAGTTGATTGTCGACTACGGCGACGGGCTTGCGCCTCAACCCGCCTCCGGACCACCGGGGACCTCGTTTGACATCACCGGCCTGTTCGAAAACACCCCCGTCCGACGCAAGTTTCTCAAGCGACCCGCCACCGAATTCGGTCACATCGTCGAGCAGTTCACGCGGACCGCCCTGGCCCACCCCCGGCTGCACATGTCGCTGACTCACAACGGACGAGACGTCTTTGACCTGCCCCCCACAGATCGGCTCTTCGATCGACTCGAACTGTTCTACGGCCGCGAGTTGGCCGAGTCTCTGATCTGGATCGAAAACGAATCGGCCGACTGCCGGCTGTGGGGCTACGTGGGCCACCCCAGCCAGACCAAGTCCAGCCGCAAGGGCCAGTACCTGTTCCTCAACGGACGCCCGATCTCGGACCGATCACTCAGCCACGCCCTGACCGAATCGTACCGTGGGCTGGTGATGGTCGGACGACAGCCGATCGCGTTCCTGTTCCTCGACATGCCGGCCGAACTGGCCGACGTCAACGTGCACCCGACCAAGGCCGAAGTGAGGTTCCAGGACAGCCAGCAGCACTACCGCATGGTGCTCTCGACCATCCGCACCACCTTCCTGGGCCTGCCGCTGGAGACGTCGTTGAGAGTCGACCCGACGACGGCCCTCGATACCGCCGGCGCCGCCGGACCCCACCAGCAACAACTCTCGATCTCACCCTCTCGAGGCACCTCCTCCTCCACACCGCTCAACTGGTCCTCGCCCAACCAATCGGCCGCTGCCCCTGCCCCCTCTGACCGACTGGCATCCGACTTCACCACCCCCGTCGGCCCAGTTTCCGGCCCGGCGGCGGCGGTCGCCGTGCCGATCGACCACGATGCGGATCGCCCGGTGACCACCGACGCGGGAGTCCGGGGCATCCAGGTCCACGATTGTTACCTGGTGATCGAAACGGCCGAGGGTGTGGCGGTGATCGATCAGCACGCGTTGCACGAACGGGTGCTCTACGAGCAGTTCAAGCAGAGGGTGCTGGAGGGTCGTGTCGAGCAGCAGAACCTGCTGGTGCCCGAGACGGTCGAGTTGTCCGCGGGCGAGGCGGCGGTGATCGGCGAGTCGGCCGAACTGCTCGGGTCACTCGGCTTCTCGATCGAAGCCTTCGGGACCAACACCGTGCTGCTGCAGGCCTACCCGGCCATGCTCAGACGCCCCGATTTCCCCGAGCTGCTCCGTGACCTCGCTCAAACACTCGAGCAACCCGGCCAATCACCCCAGCGGCGCGATATACTCGAGGCACTGCTGCAGATGATGGCCTGCAAGGCGGCGATCAAGTCCGGATACCGGCTCTCGACCGAGGAAATGGCCAGCCTGCTGGAGCAGAGTCACCTGATTGATGATGCTCACCATTGCCCGCACGGACGCCCGACCGCCCTGGTGCTCAGTCGAAATGAACTCGATCGGCAGTTCGGCCGGCTCGGATAACGCGGACGGATCGAAGAGTCAGAATTGTCGGATTTGTCGGGAAAAAGATGATCTGTGTTAGCATTGGCCGGACCCGCCACAAGATGGTGCTGGCCGAACACCGGGCCCTGGCCGAGCGTGGTGCCGAGCTTGTCGAGCTGCGACTCGATTGGCTCTCGCACTCGCCCGACGTCAGCCGGCTGATGGCCGAGAGACCCACTCCGGTGGTCATCACCTGCCGCCGCAGCAGCGACAAGGGTCGCTGGGGCGGTTCCGAAGACCAGAGACAGACGGTGCTGCGGTCAGCGGTGGTCGAAGGTGCCGAGTACGTCGACATCGAGGACGACATCGCCAAGGCGATCCCCCGCTACGGCGAAACACGCCGGATCATCTCGCACCACAACTTCGACGAGACCCCCGATGATCTCGAGAAGATCTACGAGAGGATGTGCGAACTCGATCCCGACATCGTCAAGCTGGTCACGATGGCCAATCGCCCCGAGGACTCGGTGAGGCTGCTCAAGCTGGTCGACTCGGCCGAGATCCCCACCGTCGCCTTCTGCATGGGCGAACTGGGACTCGCCAGCCGGCTGCTGTGTGGGAAGTACGGCTCACCGTTCACCTACGCCACGTTTTCCAGTGAGCGGCCCCTGGCACCGGGTCAGTTGTCGTTCGAGGAGATGACCGAGACGTACCGTTTTGACCGCATCGGCCAGGACACCCGAGTCTTCGGCGTGCTCGGCGATCCGCTGGCCCACAGCCACAGCCCGCTGATCCACAACGCCGCCTTCGACGCCAGCGGGGTCGATGCGGTCTATCTGCCGCTGAGGGTCCCGGCCGACGGGCTGGCCAAGACACTGGAGTCGTTCCGGTGGCTGGAGATCGACGGGTACAGCGTGACCATCCCGCACAAGGAAGCGGTCCTCGAAGTGGCCACCAGCGTTGACGACACCGTCGAACACCTCGGAGCAGCCAACACCCTGTGCCGCAACGGCGAGCAGGACTGGGTCGCTTCGAACACCGACCTGCCGGCGGCCATCGCAACACTGAAAACGGCGCTCGAGAGCCTGGGCGGGTCCCATACGCTCAAGGGACGCAAGTGCCTGGTCCTGGGGGCCGGCGGGGCAGCTCGAGCCGTCGCCGGGGGACTGGTCGAAGAAGGGGCCGCGGTCATCGTCAGCGGACGGACCCGGCAACGGGCCAGTGAACTGGCCTCGGACCTGGGCTGCCAGGAAACCGGCTGGGAAAACCGAGGCACCCAGTTCGCCGATGTGCTGATCAACTGCACGCCCGTCGGCATGCACCCCAACGTCAACGAGTCCCCCTTTCAGGATCAATGGCTCGACGACAATACGCTGGTCTTCGACACCGTCTACAATCCCGAGAACACCCTGCTGATCAAGCAGGCCCGCGAACGCGGCTGCCCGACGGTCAGCGGGATCGAGATGTTCATCCGCCAGGCCGCACTGCAATACGAACTCTTCACCAACCAGATGGCACCGCTGGACGTGATGCGAGAGACACTCAGGCGAGGCATCTCGGTGGTGCGCTGAACCGGCCCCGACCCAACCACACCTCCCCCCCGCCTTCCCGTCCCGTCCCCTCCTTCCCCCCGACCTCGAGTCCGGACCCCGCCACGATGCGTGTCGTCCTGATCGGATACCGTGGCAGCGGCAAGAGCGCCGTGGGTGCGGCGATGGCCACCGGGTTGGGGCTGGCCTTTGTGGATGCCGACGTGGAGATCGAGAGTCGTGCGGGGCGGGCGATCGAGGAGATCTTCGCCCTTGAGGGCGAGGCGGGGTTTCGGAGTCTCGAGCGGGAGGTGATCCTGGAACTCAGTGGCCGCGACGGGGTGGTCATCGCCGCCGGAGGCGGCGCAGTGCTCGATCCCCGGACCCGGGCACAGTGGAGCGAACCGGGCACGCAGGTGATCTGGTTGAAGGCGACTCCCGAAGAACTGGCCGCCAGGATCTCAGAGGATCCAGCCACCTCAAAACAACGCCCCTCGCTGACCGGCGAGGGTGTACTGGCCGAGATCTCCTCGGTGCTGCACCAACGCGAACCGCTCTATCGCGACTGCCAGACATTGACGATTGACACCAGCGGGCGGACGATCGAGGAGGTCGCCGCGGCGGGCGTGGCGGCGGTCAATGTGGACAGTGGCTCCCCGGAGACTTAATCGTGGTGTTCGATGGTCTGCCGATCTGGTTCGCACTGCTGTCGGTCTTCGTGCTGGGCAGCATCATCGGCAGCTTTCTGAACGTCTGCGTCCACCGACTGCCGGCACACGACTCGATCGCGGACGGTTGGAAGGGACTGTTTCATCCTCCCTCGAGATGCCCGCGCTGCCTGCACCCGATCCGTCTCCGGGACAACATCCCGGTCCTGGGCTGGCTGAAACTCCGCGGCCGCTGCCGAAACTGCAGCAAGTCGATCTCGGCGAGGTACCCGCTGGTGGAGTTCTTCAACGGGCTGCTGTGGGTGGTGATGTACATGGTCGAGATCGGAGACTACCGGCCGACCGACGGACCACTCACCGGCGGCAGCGGCCTCTTCGCCGGAGACCTCAGCCCCGCACCGGTTCTCGGATCGGCCTGGATGTCGGCCGAGGCCATCCTGCACTTCCGCTACCTCTACCACATGGTCCTGCTCGAAACCCTCGTGGTCGCTTCGCTGATC
>CAUZJR010000211.1:0-9174 GCA_963580005.1 Planctomycetota bacterium | reverse complement strand
AGTCCGATTCGATCGGACACCGGTTCTTCACTACCGCCGACGGCCGCACAAAGCTGCTGGTCGCGCGGCTGGCCGGAGTGCCCCGCACCGATCCGCTGCCCACTCGCACCGCGCGAGACACCGACTGATCGCCTCGGGTGAAGGGGTCAGGCCCCGCTTGTGGTCCGCCTCCGGCGTACCACAGGCGGCGTCTGACCCCGGGCTCCTAGACCGATCCGGCGATCGTCTTGCCGCTCGAGAGCAGGTCGTCGCAGGCCTGGGCCAGACGCTCTGCCACGCCCGCCTCGGCCGCCTTCAGGTAGCTGCGGGGATCATAGACCCCCTTGACGCCGATCTCACCGTCGACCTTCAGCACGCCGTCGTAGTTCTTCAGCATGTGATCGATCACCGGTCGGGTGAAGGCGTACTGGGTATCGGTGTCGATGTTCATCTTCACCACGCCGTACCCCAGGGTCTCGCGGATCTGCTCGACCGGCGAACCCGATCCTCCGTGGAAGACCAGGTCGAAGCGTGCCGACTCGCCGTGTTCGGCGATCACCGCGGCCTGGCCGTCGCGGAGGATCTCGGGCTTCAGCTGAACCACGCCCGGCTTGTAGTGGCCGTGGACGTTGCCGAACGTGGCCGCAAACAGGTAGCGACCGACGCCCTCGAGCTGCTCGTGCACGTAGAGCATGTCTTCGCGCGAGGTGTAGAGCTTCTCGGCCGGGGCCATCGTGTTGTCGACCCCGTCCTCCTCACCACCCACCACCCCGGCTTCGACCTCGAGAATGATCTCCTCGGCCGCACACTCGGCCAACAGTTCACGCGAGAGACTCATGTTCTCCTCCAGCGGCAGCTCCGAGGCGTCGAGCATGTGCGACTGGAAGAGGTTGCCGTCACCCTGGGCCCGCCGTGAGGCCGTCGCGGCGATCAGGGGTCTCAGGAACGAATCGACCTTGCCCGGCTGGCAGTGGTCGGTGTGAAGTCCGACCAGCACATCGTGACGCTCGGCGAGCCGATGAGTCGCCTCGGCCAGCACGATCGCCCCCAGCACGTTGTCGGCGACGTTCAGTCCCGAGGCGAAGGCCCCGGCTCCCAGCGAGACTTGGATGATGCCGTCGGATCGCTTGTCGGAAAACGCCTTCAGCGCCGCGTTGATCGTGACCAGCGACGTGACATTGATCGCCGGGAAGGCGAAGTCACCGGCCTGGGCCGCATCGATCATGGCGGCATACTGCGCGGGGGTGGCGACGGGCATCGGAGTCGCTCCGGGGTGCGGGGGGAGTCGAGTGTACGGGCCGACTGGACCTCGTCAGCGGCCGATTCGAGAGGCCGGCAGGATTGGGCGAGGGGCCCTGTCGCTACCGACTTCGACTTTAGGCAATCGCACAGGCGCTGCCAACCCGCCGGAAAGTACCTCGACCTGCAGGTCATCGACCCGCAATTCACCCAGCCCCTCCAACGCCGCCCTCAAACGAACCTCACCAGCCCGCTTGGCCCTTCGATACAACTCGAATCGCCGCCAGCCCCCCGTCTTGCGGCAGTGCAGACAGGCCTCGGGGCCGCCGAGAGAATCTTCGAGTACTCCGCCGTCCAGCGAGCCGGGTCGGGCCGAGACCAGGCGAATCCGTCCGGTGATCCGGACCAGCTCGCCCGCCCGGACGGCCACCGGAGGCGAATCCACGATCACCGTCTGCTGGGGAAGCCGCGAGGGGACCGCGGTGAGCAGGTCCGATTGAGCCAGCAGCCTCAGGCAACTCCCGCTCTCACCGTCGCGGCCACGACCGCCACGGTACACCTCAGCCGTCATCGTCATCCCGGCAACCGCCACCCGCTGGCTGCTCCAGCCGGCTCGGATCATCCGCTCGAGATTCTCGAAGTCGCCGCCCACCAGCCGCTGCTCGGCGACGACGCCCTGCGATCGTGCCGCGGCGATCAGCTCCCAGTGACCCGGCAGGGTCTGGAAGCACCGCGACAGCGTGCTGGCCACCGGCGATGTCGATTCTCGCACCGCCTGCTCCCAGTGAGCCCGCTGCAGGATTCTCAGGGTCTGCAGCGTGGCGTCGCTGTAGATCCGGGACGTGTTGGCGGCGGACTGGTCGAGCGTGGCGGCGGCCCGCGAGAGGAAGCTGGCCGCCCGGGTCATCAAGCGAGGGGCGTCGGGCTGAGCGTGACCCAGTGCGACCAAACGCCGGTCGACGTCCCGGACTCGATCGAACCGCGCCTGGGCCAGCCTCAGCGCCATCCGAGCGGCCTTCCCCGAGCCCGCGGCGACCTGGCGACGCAGCTTGGTGACCAGCCGGGGGTTGGACGTCAGCACGATGTTGGACCTGCGGTCGAATCGACCAATCTGCAACACCACCCCGCCGGCCACCCGCCGCGTCGGGACGCTCCGCAAACCCGTCGTCGTCACCTCCCACGCCGTCGCCGTCTCGTCGCCACCAGGCACCACCACCGACACGTCCGCCAGGGCCATCTGGCCGGGAACGAATTGTACGTTGTCACCAATCCAGTTGGTCATCAGCAACCGCCCGTAGTCGCTGCGAAACAGCACCGCCTCGACCCGCCGGTCCACCCGCGCACCCGCCCGTCCACCCGCTGGTGCCTTCGCACCCGCCGATTGGGTCGCCACCACCCGTCGTCGACGCCGGACTCGCGTGCCGTCCGACTCACTACGATCCTGGGAGGCCGTTGAGGCTGCTTGAGAACCACCCGGACCATTTAGATCACGGCGACGGCCCACAGTCACCGGCAAGCGGCCGACCCGCGTCGAGGTGGCCAGGAACGATTCGAGCAGGTTCAGTTCGAGGTTGAGCAGACCCAGCATCAACAGGCGTTCGTCCGCGACGGGGCGGTCCGAGTCGAGACCGGTGGTGGTGCGAAAGCCGATGCCGCGGTACCCCGCCGCCAGGGCCGACCGCACCTGCAGCTCGATCTGTTCGGGCTCGACCACCAGCGACTCCGAATCGGTCCGGACCCAGCTGAAGGCCAGCGATCCCGGCCGCGCACGACCACGACGCTCGTCGAGCCACTCCTGGTGCAGCCTCAACGGCAGGCCCGTCCCAATCACCTCGCGACTGATCAACGGCAGCAGTCTCTGGCGAGACATAACCTGCTCGCGACCCACCACGTCGGCCACGATCGGCCGCCGCATCCGACGGTCGGCCACTCGCAACTGGCCGACCCAACGCATGAGCGAGTTCCATCCCAGCCGAGGGTCACCGCCGGGGTCAAGCAGGTCCGAGCCGGTGGCGTGGGGGTCGAGGTACCAGCAGAGAATCCCGTCGGCCTCGGAACCGATCGGCACCAGCCCGGCGGTGTCCGAGTCGGCCACCACGCCGTCGACCAGGGGTGGCCTCGGAGGAGACGCCATCGCCCACAACCCCGCCGACCGCAATCGAGTGATCAACGCGACATCGCGGTGATCGGGGACCAGGACCAGGTTGACACCCGACGCCTTGAGCACCTCGGGCGGCTCGCCGCGGTACACCACCACCCGGGGCACGAACGGGAGATCGTTGACGTGGAAGCGGTCGAGACGGACCTCGGCTGGCGAGCTGCGACGGGGATCGGGATCACCCGTCGACCCCTCCGCCCCCGCCGAGACCAGCCCGGCACGCGGAGCGACGATCGGACCGGCCACCAGATCGTCGACCAGCCAGTCGGTCGATCCCGGGTCCGGATCCAGACGCAGCACAACGCGATCGATGTAGACGTCCCGACCCTCAAGCTGCGGACGCTGCAAGCGAGCCCGCAGCAGCACCAGGCGTTCGCGGAGACGGGCAGGGAATTTCTCTAGAGTCAGACGTTGCCAGCGGCCCCTGCGGGTCACTCGTGGGCCGGAGATCAGGTCGGTCAGCACACCTCCGGTGCGAGGATCAACCTGGTGAGGAAATACGACTCGCACGCACAGCTGCAACCCCCGCGAACGGCTCCAGACCGAAACCCCCACCGCCAACTCGTCGATCAGCCGGGCCGCCGGGATCGGCTGCTCCCACGACACCGTTGCCCCCAGGCGGCCGGTGCGGACCATCACCCGCTCGCATCCCGCAGAATCCACCCCGCCGGAAGGCTCGCGGCGGTGCAGAGTCACCTCGGCCGTCTTCGAGGAGGCCCTGACCCGCGACGTCAATTCGCGGCCATCAAAATTTTCTCTGAATCGCTCGGCCGCAGGCAACAGTGAGGCCATCCCGAACACCAGCACCGCAGCAACCACAGCACCCGGAGCCAACTGCTGCCAACGACAGCGTGGCAGAGCACGCTCAGGCCGAAATTCGAGCTGCTCAGGCAAGGGGGAGGAGTCCTTTCCTCCGGCCACAAGGCCGCGTGGGGGGTCGAGGGAACCGGGAGTCTAGGCCAAGACCGGGATTCGGCCAAGACCGGCGTCTTCTGCCGGCTTGCGGCCCACGTAAAGCGTCACCGATCCCAGCGTCAACGGCCGGGCCGATACCGCCTCGAGACCCGCATCTCGCATCAAGCCGGCGAAGGCGTCGCCCTGAGGAAACTCGGCCGTCGAGGCGGGCAGGTAGGTGTAGGCTCCATCGGGGTCCGGAGACAACCAGCGACCGATACGAGGCACCACGCGGTTGAAGTAGAAACGAAACAGGGACCCGATGATCGGCAGCCGAGGCACCGAGGTCTCGAGTACTAGCACGTGACCGCCGGGACGACAGACCCGGGTCATCTCGGCCAACCCCCCGATCGTGTCGCCCACGTTGCGGATGCCGAATCCGACCGAGACGACCTGGAACCGGTCACTGACAAAGGGCAGCTTCAGCGTGTCGGCTCCGAGATAGACGACTCGAGGGGCCTGGTTCGAGGCCTGGTCAGAGGGATTTCCGAGCCGTTTTCGGGATTTTTTCTCGGCCCGCAACAGCATGGGGTGTGTGAAATCCGAGCCGACCACGGTGGCAGCGGGACCCAGACGAGCGACCCACGCCAGGGTCAGGTCACCGGTTCCGCAGCAGACATCCAGCACCGGCGCTTCTGGCTGCAGTGGCACGCTGCGGACCGTCCGGCGGCGCCACCAGCGGTCGAGGCCGAACGTCATCAGGCGGTTCATCAGGTCGTAGCGTGGCGCGATCGCGCCGAACATCCGCCGGATCCGCTGTTGCGACTTGTCAACCGGCATCCGCCCGCCACCTCGTGTCACGACCCCGCGACCAGACTAACCCAGCACCAGCGACGGGAACAGCATACCAGCGAGCCGGTGGATGTGCCGGAGCTGGCGATCGACTAGACTGGGCCCCCGGAGTGGACCCTGCAGCGGAGATGAGCCTGTGTCGAGTGACCTGGTGGTGGCGATCACCGGAGCCAGTGGGTCGATCTACGGGGTCCGTCTGCTGGAGGTGTTGCTGAGGACGCCTCGACGAGTGCACCTGGTCATCAGCTCCGCCGGCAGCCAGGTGCTCGCCCACGAGCTCAACCGGGCCGTCTCGACACAACACCTCAAGCCCCAGGACCTGTTCGGCCACGACGAGTCACTCGGCGAGCTGATCGTACACGACCACGACGACTTCACGGCGGGGATCGCCAGCGGCAGTTTTCCCACCGCGGGCATGGCCGTGTGTCCCTGCTCGATGGGCACGCTGGCCGCCGTCGCCGGGGGACTCTCGACCAACCTGATCCACCGTGCCGCCCACGTGCATCTCAAGGAACGCCGCCCGCTGGTGCTGGTGCCGCGTGAGACGCCGCTGGGGATCATCGGGCTCGAGAACATGAAGACCGTGGCCCTGGCCGGAGCGGTGATCCTGCCGGCGGCACCGGGGTTTTATCATCGCCCCGAATCGATCGAGGAACTGGTCGACTTCGTGGTCGCTCGCATCTGCGACCAGCTGGGCGTGGAAGTCGAATTGACCGGCCGGTGGGGCGTTCCCGAGGAACACTCCGAATCGCACCGCTAGTCGCCGGACTCCACCGCGACCTCCTCGTCCGACTCGTCCTCCTCACCCTCAACAACCGGATGGAATCCCTCCTCAATCCGGTCTCCGTCGACGGTCACGAGCACCGGCGGCCGATTGTCGGCCTCCCACTTCTGCAGCGACTCGCTCCAGCGACCCTTCACTCCCTCCTCGAGCTTCGCCCAGCCCCCTCGTCCCTTGCACTTGGGAAACGTCGAACAGCCCAGCCACGGGCCCCGCTTGCCGGTTCTCAGGAACAGAGGCTGCTCGCACTTGGGACACTCGATGTCGGTCTCAAGCGGGGGAGGAGTCGGCAGCTTGACGTTGCCGGTCTTCTTGTCGAGGTTGACCACACCGTCGCAATCGGGGTAGTGGGCACAACTGAGAAACGGACCGAATCGGCCGGTCCGCTGGATCATCGCCTGCTGGCACTTCGGACAGGCGACGTTGGTCTGAGACGGCTCGATCGGACGGCCCTGGTGATCGATCGGAGCCGCGTACTTGCACGGCTCGTCGATCGTCTCCTCGATCTCGGTCACCGCCTCCTTCTGCTCGGGGGTCAGCTTCCGCCAGCTCTGCTTGTGCAAACAGCCACTGCAGATCAGAAACGGACGGCCCTTGACCGTCTTGCGACGGTTGACCTCCAGAGGATGCTCACCGCACTCCGGACAGTCGTACTCGGTCGGGATCGTGGGCACGTTGAAGCCCGTGCAACTGAGAAACTTGCCGTTCTTGCCGAAACGGTACTCGGTCGGCTTGCTGCACTCCGGGCAACTGTACTCGTCGGGAGCCCGTTGACGCTCGCTCTTGGCGTGCTTCATCGCCTCGTGAGCCGCCTCGAGACTCTTGCTGAACGGTTCGTAGAATTCCCTGAGGAAGTCGACCCAGTCGGCCTTGCCCTCCTCGACCCGGTCCAACTGCTCCTCCATCCAACGCGTGTACCCCACCTCCATGATGTGGGGAAAACCCTCCCTGAGCTTCTCGGTGACGACCTCCCCGAGGTCGGTCGGGTACAGGGCCGCGGTGCCCCGCTTCTCGACGTAGCGACGGTCCTGGACGGTCTTGAGAATCTGGGCGTAGGTCGAGGGGCGGCCGATGCCTTCCTGTTCGAGCTGCTTGATCAGCGAGGCTTCGTTGAAGCGCGCCGGGGGTTTCGAAAACTTCTGCAACGGCGAAATGTCAAACGGGGCCAGCAGGTCTCCCACCGACATCGCCGGCAGCAGCGGCTCGATCGACTCGGGGACCCCGGCCACACGCTGGAAGCCGTCGAAGACCTGCACGCGGCCTGTGGCCTTCAGCACCGCGCCGGTCGGCTGGTCGTCTCGTTCGAGCAACACCGTGGTCGATTCCCACTTTGCATCACTCATCTGGCACGCCACGAACCGCTTCCAGATCAGGTCGTACAGCCGGAACTGGTCCTCGCCGAGCTTCCCCTTCAGGCTCTCAGGCGTGCGGCTGACGTCGGTCGGGCGGATCGCCTCGTGAGCCTCCTGGGCGTCGGAACGGTCCGTTTCATAGATCCGGACCGACTCGGGACGGTACTCCGAACCGTATTCCCGCTCGATCATCTCCCGCGCCGACTCGATCGCCTCGGGCGCCAGGTGAGTCGAGTCGGTTCTCATGTAGGTGATCAGTCCGCCGATATCGCTGCCGGCCAGGGCGTCTCCCTGGTACAGCCGCTGTGCGGCCCGCATCGTGCGATCGGCCGTGAAGCCCAGGAAGGTCGCCGCGGCACGCTGCAGAGTGCTGGTGCGGAACGGCTTTTGTGGCTTGGAGTTCGAGGGCTTGGTCGAGATGTCCGAGACACGGAAGCGGGCGTCGGGATCGACCCGACCGCTGACCTCCAGGCGGACTCGAGCCGGCCCCTTGGCCTCCTCGTCATTGCTCGTGCTGACCTCGACATCGAGCAACCCCACCGCCTGGGCTGCCGAGATCACCTGGTCGGTGAAGTCCCGGGGCGCATCGCCGGGACACTCGAGCTTGAAGGGGCCGTCGGCGACCAGGACCAGTTGAGTCGGCAGGCCACGGTGCTCGGAAATCCACGCCAGCCGCTGCTTCCGGGTGGGCCCCTTGCCCTTCTTGTCTCGAACGGCCTGGAACTCGGCGTAGCCATCCACCAGCCCGGCCGCGGCTGCGGGATCCTGCGACAGCATCGCGGTGACCTCCCACGACTCGTCGGGCACATGAGCCCGGATCAACTGCTCACGGTCGACAATCAGCATCACCGTCACGCTCTGGACCCGCCCGGCCGAGAGTCCTCCGGCGACCTTCTTCCACAACAGCGGCGAGACCTGGTAGCCGACGATGCGGTCGAGAATGCGTCGAGCCTGCTGCGCGTTGACCATGTCCATGTCGATCGCGCGAGGCGACTGGAAGGCGCGGTCGATGGCCTGCTTGGTCACCGCGTTGAAGACCACCCGCTTGAACCGCTCCGGCGGCAGGTCCAGTTCCTCGGCCAGGTGCCAGGCAATCGCCTCGCCCTCGCGGTCCAGGTCCGTCGCCAGCCAGACGTCTTCGCTCGCCTTGGCCACCTTCTTGAGTTCCCGGATCATCTTCTGCTTGCCGTCGATCGGGACGTAGAGCGGTCGGAAGTCGTTGTCGAGATCGATGCCGGGGACCGGCAGGTTCATCCCCTTGGGATTGCGTCGGGGCAGATCGCGGACGTGTCCCACCGACGCCTCGACCTGGTACTCCGGACCCAGGTACTTGTTGATCGTCTTCGCCTTGGCCGGCGATTCGACGATCACCAGGTGCCGTACAGTCGAAGTCTTTGATTTGGCCATGAGACGTCTTGGAGCGAAGAGTCGGGACTGTGGGAGGGCAGCCGGGCCGTGAGCCGACTTGCGAAGTCGGCTGCTGGCCTTGTCACGTTTTTTTCAGGATCACTACAATGGCCCGCCGTCGTCTTTGTTGAGTACGACGACCGTGACCGTTAAACAATTGCCAATGCTCCTGTCAAGTGGTGGACCGGCCACCGGCCGTGAAATCATCTTCGGATCGAGGACCCCGATGGCTTCACCGTTTCAGTTTTTTCGCAAGCACACCGCGATGATGATGGTCGTCCTCATCGGACTTTCGATGGCGTCCTTCGTGATTCTCGACCCGCTGATGCAGCTGGCTCAGAACCCCGGACAAATCCAGAAACTCTCGGTGCTGCTGCTGCCACTGCTGGGCGCGATCCTGGCCTGGACCGTCAAGGCCGCCAGCGGCCGGGCGATGGAATACGCACTCTGGGGTGCCGTCGCAGGAGCCGTGGTGGCAGCCGGATGGCGGATCACACCCGAGACGCTCTCGT
>CAUZJR010000210.1:0-9180 GCA_963580005.1 Planctomycetota bacterium | reverse complement strand
CGTGCTCGTCGAGCAGTTTTTGCCCCAGCCGCCGGAACGCCTCGATCGGCTCGACATGGCCCTGGTGCACTGCCTTGCGAGGAAACAGCAGCACGTATTCGGCGTGAGACCGATTGCCGCGGAACAGCGGGTCGTGCTTACCGATGAAGCGGTAGTACCGGGCGATCTCGCGACGGGCCGCCGGGTCGGTGAACCGGGTGTAGAACCCCATCGGCGCACCGCCGTTGGCCGCCAACTCGGAAATCGCCACGCGGATCCGTGTGCTCTCGTACTTGCCCAGCGTGAACGGCTTGTCGTCAAAGGCGCCGCGGATGTAGCGGGCCTGCAGAGTGCCCTCGCCCAGGAATCGCTTTTTCAGATCGGTGAAGAACGCCGCCGAACCGGTGCTGTACCACAGGTACGTCTCGTCCCGACCCCACAACTCGCCGGGCAACAGGCAGCGTTCGTCGCCCGAGATCTGGCCGAAATTGCCCAGGTGGTTCCACTGGGCCGTGATCAGGTCCGGCTTCAGGCTCCGCCCGTACTTGTGAAACACCTCGTCGAATACCCGCTTGTTGGAAATCTGTGACCAACGCAGCATCTCGCGTCGCAACGGAGTGCTCTTGGCCGGATCGTGCCAACTGACGATCTCGGTGAAGCGGTGAGTGGCCACGTCGGCGATTCCCAGCTCACCAAGCTGCTCGCCCGAAAATCGCTCGGCCAGGTACTTGCGGAACCCCGACTGGCAGTGCTGGCACAGGCAGTTGTGACGGTAGAAGTAGTTGGCGATGAACCCATCGAGACCCTGGCGGATTCCGTGACGCACCCAGGCCTTCAGCACCTTCTGCCAACCGGGGTTCCGCAGACAGGCCCAGTACTCACGCATCCCGCCGATGCCGTAGCCCTTCTGAGAAATCGGCTTGCCGTCGAGGCCCCGTTCCAGGAAATCCAGCGGATCCTTGACCGGTCGCGGGCCCAGTGTCTTCTCGTCCCACAGCTCCTCGTAGAACCTGAAGAACCCGGTCGGAGCCTTGCCGGTCTTCTTGTCACGCGGGTCACCGACCAGGAACTCGACATTGAAATGACCGATCACCCGGGCGTCGATCTCGTGAATCAGCCGGTTCCGCTCGGCAAACCAGCGACCACACGCCTCAAGACCCTGGACCGGAAAGTGAGCCGGGTATTCGGCATAGGCCTTGGTGTGAGCCAGGCTCCAGAAATGGCCTCCGTAAAAACCCAACTGCACCACGTCCGGCCGAGCCTCGCGGAGAAACGGCAGGTACTGCGGATCGTTGTACTGATGCCAGTGAGCCACCATGCGAGTGAACTCGAACCGCGGTGCCGGCTCGGCCGCGATGACACCAACCGATAGAGCCAACGTGGCCACGAAAGCCAGCCCGAACTCACCAGCTCTACCGCCCCGCCTCACGCCTCGTCGCCAGTTCACAATAATGCCCATCGGTCGTGCGTTGATGTAGACTACGCCTCTCAGACTATCCGGCCGACTCCACAGATCCCAGTACGACCAACCGCTTCGATGAAGAACACCACATCCACCGCAGCCACCACCGCAGCCACCACCGCAGCAACCGAGATCCGCGACCGAGGTTTCTGTGTACTGCCCGGTGTGATCTCCGAGTCGCGATGCGAGCAGATTGCAGCCAGCGTCAGTCAGACCGTCGAGCGACTCAGCCAACAGTACCCCAGCCCCGAACAGATCGGATTCGTGCCGGGCCTGATCAACCACGACCAGTCGTTTGCCGAGTACCTGGCCGCACCGCGGGTGCTGGATCTCTGCGAGGAACTGCTTGGCCACAGCATCCGTATCACCTTCACTTCGGCCATCATCAACCACCCGGGCAACCACCGTGGCAACTGGCACTCGGATTGGCCTTTCAACCAGACCAATGCCGGCCATGTCGCGGCCCCCTACCCCGACCGGATCATGCACCTGACCACGCTGTGGATGATCACCGATTTCACTCTCGACAACGGAGCGACACTGATCGTGCCCGGCTCGCACCGGGAATCCAGTAACCCGACCGCCGCGGACTGGGACGGTCCGACCGACGAGCCCTTCAGCGCCGAATACCCTGCCCTGGGCTCGGCCGGCTCTGTGCTGGTGATGGACAGCCGCATGTGGCACGCCACCTCACCCAACACGACCGATGCCGACCGCGTGGCCCTGGCCGTCCGCTACGGACCCTGGTGGCTCGACACCGAGATCCTGCGTCCGGGTTCTGCTACCCGGCAGCAGATGGTCGACGAACCGGGCCTCTCGGACAACCAGGTTCCCTCGCTGCCACGCGATGTCTACGATCGACTCCCCCAAAACGTGCAGCCTTTATACAGGCACTGGATCGAACCATGACGCTCACCCGCCACCTGCCGGCCGCCAGCCTGCTGTTCTTCGCGGTTTTCGGCCCGTCGCAGCTGCTCGCGGCACCCAACACGAACAAGACCGCTCGGCCCAATGTCATCCTGATCATGACCGACGACCAGGGCTACGGAGACCTGGCCTGTCACGGCAATAGGATCCTCAAGACACCGGCTCTTGATCGCCTGCACGCCAGCAGCGTGCGGCTGACCAATTACCACGTCGACCCCACCTGCTCGCCCACCCGCTCGGCGCTGCTCACCGGCCGCTATTCGACTCGCACCGGTGTCTGGCACACGATCATGGGCCGCTCGATGATGCACACCGATGAGGTGACAATGGCCGAGGTGTTTGGGGCGGGAGGCTACCGGACCGGCTGCTTCGGCAAGTGGCACCTGGGCGACAACTACCCGCTGCGGCCTTCTGACCAGGGCTTCCACGAGGTGCTGGTGCACGGTGGTGGCGGCGTGGGTCAGACACCCGACTTCTTCGGCAACGACTACTTCGACGACACCTACTGGCACAACGGCCAGGTGGTCAAGCAGAAGGGTTACTGCACCGATGTCTTCTTCGACGCGGCGCTAAAGTTCATCGCCGACACGGCCCGTCCCACCACGGGTAAAAGCCAGCCCTTCTTCTGCTACATCCCGACCAACGCCGCTCACGGCCCCTTCCTGGTGGCCGACAAGTACAAGCAGCCGTACCTGGACGCCGGAGTGCAGGGCAGGCGAGCGGCCTTCTACGGCATGATCACCAACATCGACGAAAACGTCGCCCGGCTCCGCAAACAACTCGCCGCGTCCGGACTGGCCGACAACACGCTGCTGATCTTCACCACCGACAACGGCACCGCGGCCGGAGCCGGTCGTGGTGGTGGATTCAATGCGGGGCTGCGAGGGACCAAGGGGTCCGAATTTGATGGCGGACACCGAGTGCCCTGCTTCTGGCACTGGCCGGCCGGAAAGCTGACCGGCGGACGCGATGTCACCAGGGTCACCGCCCACGTCGACATGCTGCCAACACTCGCGGACATCTGCCGACTCAAACCGCCCACCGACCGTACGATCGACGGCACCAGCCTGCTGCCACTGCTCAGTGGTCAGGCCAGGACGTGGCCCGCACGAACGCTGTTTGTCCACTCGCAGCGGATCGAGTTTCCTCAGAAGCTCCGCAAGTGCGCCGTGATGACCGACCGCTGGCGACTGGTCAACGGCAAGCAACTCTTCGACCTCAACGCCGACTACGGCCAGAAAACCAACGTCGCCGCCAGCCATCCCGACATCGTCAAGCGGCTCTCCGAGTCCTACGACGGGTGGTGGACCAGCATCGGCACCCGCTTCAAGGACTACGTCCGCATCGGCCTGGGTCATCCAAGCGACAACCCTGCCCTGCTGACCTGCCACGACTGGCACACCAACAACGGGCCAGTCCCCTGGAACCAGGGACACATTCGCAGTGGGCTGAAGGCCAACGGATTCTGGGCCGTCACCATCACGCGGGCGGCCACCTACCGATTCACCCTGCTGACCCGACCTCCCGGGGTGGATCACCCACTTGAGGCCACGTCAGCCAGGATCGTCATCGGAGGTCTCACCCGTGAGAAACCGGTACCCGCCGATGCCACTTCGGTCAGTTTTACGCTCGAACTCAAGCCCGGCAATTCGCGGCTGAAAACCACTCTGCAGAGCAAGGCAGGCAAACCCCGCGGAGCGTACTTCGTCACGGTTGAAGCTCTGTAGGGGACTGGCTCCAGAGCCGCTTCTGGCGGCGGCGGTGCCTGTCCCGGTGTTGAAGGTCCAGGACAAAGGGACAGGCACCTGCGCCGCCAAAAGCGGGTCCGCAGCCAGTCCCCGGGAATCGTGAAATGAACAAAGCGGCAACCCAGACCAACCCACCCATGCCGGCAGCCCGTTTTCGCTGGTGGCCGGCGGTGGTCATCCTGGTGCTGAGCGTTCTGGCGATGCTGATCGCCTGGAACGCGATGGGACTCGATCGCACCTTCCAGGTATTCTCGGTCTGGGTTGTAGCCGCGATGACCTTCCTGGCTCTGTCACTGTGGTGGGTATTCGCCAGCGGCCTGAGCTGGAAAGCGAAAGGCCTGGGCGTGCTGCTGGGATTGATCGGCCTGGGCAGTGTGAAGGTGGCTGAGTACGAGGGTGACCTGGTGCCGGTGTTCAGCTTTCGCTGGCAGCCGACTCGGGAACAGCAAACTCGAGACTACTTCGCATCGGTCCCCGAGCCGTCTGCCGGAATCGAGTCCGAGGCGGTGCAAGCCTCATCAGGCGACTGGCCCGAGTTCCGCGGCAGAGGCCGTGACGGCGTGGTGCGAGGCGTGGAGCTGTCGCGGGACTGGAAGAGTCATCCTCCCCGAGAGATCTGGCGTCACCCGGTGGGCCAGGCCTGGAGTTCGTTTGCGGTTGTCGGCAACCGGGTGTACACGCAGGAACAACGAGACCAGATCGAAGTGGTCAGCTGCTGGGACCTCTCAACCGGCGAACCGCTGTGGGCTTATCGGGACGACGATCGGTTCAACGAGGCGATGGGAGGCCCCGGTCCCCGGGCCACTCCCACATTCGACTCATCCAGGATCTTCTCGCTGGGTGCCAACGGTCGGTTGAACTGCCTGGACGCGGCGACCGGTCGTTCGTTGTGGGAGGATCCGCCCAACGTGCTCGAAGCCACATCCGGCCTGAATCTCGAATGGGCCATGTCCGGTTCACCCCTGGTGGTTGACGGCCGCGTGATCGTGATACCCGGAGGCCCCAAGGGGGGCGTGGCGGCGTTTGATGCCGAGACGGGTGAGTTGAGCTGGTCCAGCGGCAGTCGTCCGGCAAGTTACGCGGCACCCCGGCTGGTCGAGATCAACGGCCGGCAGATGCTGCTGTGTTTTGGCGGCGACGGGCTGACGGCCTACAGAATCGAGGATGGCGAAGAACTGTGGCATGTGCCCTGGACCAACGGTCCGCAGGTGAACGCGGCCCTGCCGGCCGTGGCGTCAGACGGCCGACTGTTCATTTCCAGCGGCTATTCCGCCGGGTGTGCCTTGCTGAAGCTCGGCGTCGAAGAGTCTGAGCCTTCGATCTCCTGGCGGAGCCGGAAGATGAACTGCAAGTTCAACGACCCGGTGGTACACGGCGGCTACGTCTATGGTCTCGACGAGGGGATCCTGGTCTGCCTGGATCTGGAGACCGGGCTTCGCAAGTGGAAGCGTGGCCGATATGGGTACGGTCAGCTGTTGCTGGTTGGAGACCTGATCGTGGTACAGGCCGAGCGGGGCCATGTGGCGTTGGTCGAGGCGACTCCCGAGCGGTTCCGCGAGCTGGGAAAGTTCACCGCGTTGCGGTCCAAGACCTGGAACCACCCGGTGCTGGTCGGCAACCGACTGCTGGTCCGCAACGCCGCGGAAATGGCGTGTTATGAACTGAGCGTCCGGTAGCAGCAGGACCCCAGGGACTGGATGACACACCACGAATCGAGCGTATCTCGCAAAAACAACATGTGGGGATCATGCCGATTGTATGCGGCAGCCGGAATGACAATCCACATCATCGGCAGGTCCGGAATCCCTTGGACGGACACGGGTCGAGGTGTTAGCCTGAGGCTGCAGGCGGGCCGCCTGGAACGACGATTCACTCCGATGGACACGGCGGAGAAGCGGTGTGAAGCCTCGGCTGCTCGAGATGCTCGAAATGCTCGCGAAAACACGCGGCCCGTTGACCCGAGCCTGGTGGCAACGCCGCTGGGATGAGCTGCGTGACAGCTGGTCCTACTCGTTCGGACTCTCCACTCTCTTCCACATCGCGGTCATCGTCGCCGTCGGCAGCCTGTGGATCTTCTCGGAACAGAAGTCGGGCGTCGCAGCCCTGGACACCCGCTGGACCGACGCCAACGACTCGCCGGTGCTCGAAGAGCCCGTCGAGATGGCCTGGGCCAAGCCGGTTCCCGACGAGACCGCCGGAGGAAGCCAGACCCAGGCCGCGTCCGTCCTCTCGCCGCCCCCCTCGCCGCGTGAGTTCACACCCAGCGATTCGCTCAGCGGCAAACTCCCACCCAGCTGGTTCGCCGATGGTATCTCTAACGACGAGCTAGGTAATGAGCTGTCCGATCTGGCCGGCTGGCAGGCACGGCTCTCGAGGATCGGCACCGGAAGGGGTTTTTCCAACGGATCCGGCAATGGTGCCGGTGGTGCGTTCTTCGGCATGAAGGCGGCTGGCCAGAGTGTGGTGTACGTGGTCGATTGCTCCTCGAGTATGAACGTGCCGCATTCGAGGTCTGCGACGAGATTTCATCGGCTGAAGATCGAGTTGCTCAACTCGGTCGCCTCGATGAAACCCAACCAGTCGTTCTACATCATCTTCTTCAACGACCAGCCGATCCCGATGCCCGCGCGCAAGATGCAGCCGGCGAGGCCGGCGTTGCAGAGGCAGTACCTCGAGTGGATGGCTCGGATCAGAGCCAATGGGATGACTGATCCGTTGAACTCATTGAAGATGGCTCTGAGACTGAGGCCTGACGTGATCTATTTCCTCACCGACGGCAACTTCCACTTCAAGACCGCGGTGTCGCTGTCGCGGATCCGCCAGTCCCGCAGCGTGATCCACACGATCACCTTCGGCGAACGCGAAGCCGAGCCCCTGATGAAGTCGATCGCCGTAGCCAACCGCGGCACATATCGCTTTATTCCATAACACCCCCAGCGACTGGCCCCACCCCCCAGGGACTGGCTGCGCAGCCAGTCCCCTTCCTAGTGATATTCCACCACTCACCACGCCACGATAGGATCCACCCGCAAGACACCAGGCGGAACACGGCAGATGACAGCGGGCCAAGCAGTACCCAGCGGACAAGGCACAGCAGGCCTGAAGTCCCGATCCTTCATCGCGCTATTGGTCACCCAGGGCTTCGGCTCACTCAACGACAACATCTTCCGCTGGTTCTGCGTCCTGCAGGGCATGAAGATCGAGTCGATGAAGGCCTCGACCATGTCGCTGGGCCTGATCTGCTTCACCATCCCCTACCTGCTGCTCGCATCACACTCGGCCTACGTCTCCGACCGCTTCAGCAAACGCAAGACCATCGTCGCCTGCAAGATCGCCGAGATCGTGATCATGGCGATCGCCGTGGGAGCCATGGCACTGGGCGGCATCAACGAGATGCTCGGCATCTACCTGGTCTTCGCCGCCGTGTTCCTGATGGGCAGCCAGAGTGCCATGTTCGGACCGGCCAAGTTCGGGTCGATCCCCGAGATCGTTCGCTCCGAGAACATCTCCTCAGCCAACGGGCTGATGCAGATGGTCACCACCGCCGCGTCGGCACTGGGCATGTTCGCCGGCTTCGTCGTCTCCGACATGGCCGACCTCTCGACCAGCAACCCGACCATCAGCGGGCTGATGTGGCCCGCCGCAGTCCTGATCACAATCGCCACCCTCGGCATGCTCGCCAGCCTGTTCATCGAACCACTGACCCCCGCCGACCCCGCTCTGCGACCACCCAACCCGCTCAGGGAAACCGGCGCCAACCTCAAACTGCTGATCGACAACCGACCCCTGTTCCGAGCCGCACTGGGGGAGGCGTTCTTCTGGTTCCTGGCCAGCCTGGCCACCTCGGCCATCACGCTGATGGGCAACGAGATTCTGGGCCTCTCGCAAATCAAGACCGGCATGCTGGCCATCGCCCTGGTGCTGGGCGTGGGCACCGGCAGCGTGCTGGCGGGGATGATGTCCGGTGGCAAGGTCGAACTGGGTCTGGTCCCACTGGGCGGCGCGGTCGTGGCCCTGGGCGCTCTGGCCCTGTACTGGTTCACCGCGGATGTCGATCCCACCAACCCCGCCACACAGGTGGCCGCAATCTGGCCCGCCGCCTTCAGCCTGGTCGTGCTGGGGCTGGGAGCCGGGTTCTTCATCGTCCCACTGGTCGCGTTCCTGCAAGACCGTAGCGAGCGGAAAACGCGAGGCCGCATCCTGGCCGCCGCCAACTTCATCTCCTTCAGCATGCTGATCGTCTCGGCCGTCGCCTTCTACGTGGTTACCGAAGGCGGACTCGGCTGGGGCGCACCCACCATCTTCCTGGCCACCGGCATCGGGACCATCCCGATCCTGGTCTACGTGCTCTGGCTGCTGCCCCAGGCCAGCATCCGCATGGTCATCTGGATGCTCAGCCGAATCGTCTACCGGGTCAGAGTCTTCGGCCGCGAGAACATCCCCGAACAGGGTGGAGCGTTGATCGTCGCCAACCATGTCTCCTACATGGACGGATTCCTGCTGCTTTCCAGCTCCTCAAGACCCATCCGCTTTGTGGCTCACGCCGACCACGTCAACCGCTTCGGAATCGCACGACTGACACGAGTGATGGGAGTGATCCCGATCCGCAGCACCGACGGACCCAAGGCGATCGTCAACAGCCTCAGAGAGGCCCGCGCGGCGGTTGAGGATGGTGAACTGGTCTGCATCTTCCCCGAAGGTCAACTGACTCACAGCGGACACGTCGAACAATTCCACCGCGGGATGATGAGGATCGTGGATGGGCTCGACGCGCCGATCGTCCCCATCTACCTCGATGAACTCTGGGGCAGCATCTTCAGTCACGAGCGAGGTCGGGTTCTGTGGAAGATGCCTCGCCGATGGCCCTACCCGGTTTCGATCCATATTGGCGAGCCGCAAGAGTGTCCCGAGAGGGTCGAGGAGGTCCGCGAGTGGGTACTGGAACTCGGTCGAAAGGCCGTAGAATCCAGAACCGCAGACAACGAGAAAGCCGATATGCCCTAAGGCCGGGAGGCAACCGCAACACCCCGGGGGTCTGACGCCGTCGAAGGCGGGCGCCAGCCC
>CAUZJR010000209.1:0-9278 GCA_963580005.1 Planctomycetota bacterium | reverse complement strand
AGGCTGGGTCCCAACTCGTCGCGGGTCAAGTGCGCCAAGATCTCGGGCGACACCAGCGGCAACTATCACCCTCACGGCGACGGCTCGATCTATCCCACCCTGGTCCGCATGGGCCAGAACTGGATCATGCGGGACGTGCTGATCGACAAGCAGGGCAACTTCGGCTCACTGGCCGGACTGCCTCCTGCCGCGATGAGGTACACCGAGGCTCGCCTCTCGGCGGTCGCCGGTGAGATGCTGGCCGACATCGATCGCGACACGGTCGACTTCGTGCCGACCTACGATCAACGCAACATCGAACCGGTCGTGCTGCCCTCGCGGTTCCCCAACCTGCTGGTCAACGGGTCCAACGGGATCGCCGTGGGCATGGCCACCAGCATCCCGCCGCACAACCTCGATGAAGTCTGCGAGGCGGTGATCCGGATGATCGACGATCCGGACATCTCGATCGACGAGCTGATCGAGGTGGTCCCGGCGCCCGATTTTCCGACCGGCGGGATGATCTGCGGCGAGTCGGGAGCGCGTCGGGGGTACCTGACGGGGCGTTCGACCCTGATCTTGCGGGCCAGGACCGAGTTCATCACAGAGAAGCAAAACGACGTGATCGTGGTTTCGGAGATTCCCTACCTCGAGACCCGGGACCGCATCCGCGAGAAACTCGAGGTGCTGGTCCGCGACGAGCGGATCAAGGGCATCTCGCGAATTGTCGACCTGACCGATCGCAACGTTCCGCCCTGGCAGGTCCGCTTGCACATCGTGCTCAAACGTGACGCCGACCGCGAAGTGGTGCTCAACCAGCTCTTCCAGTACTCACCCCTGCAATCGACGGTGAGCATGATCCTGCTGGCGCTGGTCGGAGGCCGACCGCAGGTGCTCTCGCTCAAACGGCTGCTCGAGGAGTTCCTCAGGCACCGGGTCGACGTGATCCGGCGGCGGACCGAGTTCCTGCTGGCCGAGGCCCGTAAGCGGAAGCACACCGTCGAAGGCCTGCTGATCGCCCAGATCGATATCGACCAGGTGATCCAGACGATTCGCGACTCCGACAGCCGCTCGGCGGCTCGGGATCGGTTGCAGGAGATGGAGGTGGCCGCCGAACTTGTGGCCCGAGCACTGGGTGAAGAGGGGTTCGCGGCTTTTGTCGAAGAGCGGGAGGAGTCGGACATGTATACGCTCTCGGCCAAACAGGCCGAGGCGATCGTGTCGATGCAGCTGGGATCGCTGGCAAATCTCGAACGGGAACAGTTGGCCGAGGAATATGCCGGGTTGCTGAGTGACATTTCGGAGTACCTGAGGCTGCTCTCGGACGAGTCCAACCTGAGGTCGCTGGTTCGCGAGGATATGCTCGAGATCCAGCAAAAGTACGGCAGCCCGAGGCGGACGGAGGTGTCATCCCAGGAGATCGGGCACGTGGATCGGGAGGACCTGATCACCGAAGAATCGATGGTGGTGACGCTCTCGAGCCAGTCCTACATCAAGCGGACCCCGTTGGCCCGTTACAAGGCCCAGGGACGCGGCGGCAAGGGGATCGCCGGAGCCAAGAGCGGCGACGAGGACCCGGTGGCCCACGTGTTCGCATCCAGTACCCACTCGTGGCTGCTGTTCTTCACCGACAGCGGCAAGGTGCATTGGCGCAAGGTTTACGACCTGCCGCAGGCCCGTCGGGCGGCACGCGGCCGCGCGGTGGTTAACCTGCTCTCGCTCGGTGACGACGAACGGGTGTCCAACTGCCTGGCGGTGCGTGAGTTCGACGAGGAACGGTTCTTGGTGATCGTGACCCGGCGAGGCATCGTCAAGAAGACGGCTCTGAGTGCCTACAGTCGACCCAAGCAGGGCGGCATCATCGCGATCAACCTCGACGAGGAGGACGCGCTGGTCAATGTGCGGCTGATCGAGCCGGGCCAGGATGTGCTGATCGCCACACGAAAGGGCATGTCGATCCGGTTCAGCGAGGCCGACGCCCGCAGCATGGGACGTGCCACTCGAGGGGTCCGCGGCATCAACCTGGCGCAGGACGACGAAGTGGTCGGGATGGTGGTGGCCGAGCCGGAACTGAGCCTGCTGACGGTCTGTGAAAACGGGTATGGCAAGCGAACCGTGCTGGGAGATGGGGGTGGTGTGGAGGCCGCAGCCGAGGCCAAACCGGGCGAGGAAGTGGATGGGGAATCGGCCGACGAGGAACAGGCTCCGGTCTCAAGCGGTGGCCGTTACCGGCGTCAGAAGCGAGGTGGCAAGGGGCTGATTGACATTCGTACCACCGACCGCAACGGCCCGGTGATTGACGTGACGGCGGTCAACGACGGGGATGAGATCCTGATGATGACCGCCGGAGGCATGCTGCAGCGGGTGCGGGCCGGAGACATCCGGCCGATCGGGCGGAACACTCAGGGCGTGAGACTGATCAGACTCAAGGAAGGCGACCGGTTTGTCTCGCTGGCACGGATCCCGGGCGAAATCTTGGATTGAACGATGTCGTGGCTGTTGGTCACCGGCGGTTGCGGATTCATCGGATCGAATTTCATCCGTTGGCTGCTGGGCGACGACCCCGAGGCGCACGTCGTCAATTTTGACAAGCTGACCTACGCCGGCAATCTCGAAAACCTGGCGTCGGTGTCCGGTTCCGAGCGTTACGAGTTCCGGCAGGGAGACATCACCGACCGGGCGGCGGTGGACGGTGTGCTCGAGGAGTTCACGATCGACGGGATCGTGAATTTCGCGGCCGAGAGTCACGTGGACCGCAGCATCCTGGATTCGACACCGTTCATCGCGACGAACATTGCTGGGACCCAGGTCTTGATCGATGCGGCAAGGTCCGCAGAGGTGGATCGCTTTGTGCAGGTGTCGACCGACGAGGTCTACGGCAGCCTGGGTCCGACCGGCGCATTCACCGAGCAGACTCCCCTGGCCCCCAACAGCCCCTATGCGGCTTCGAAGACTGCCGCCGACCTGCTGGTGCGTGCGGCGGTGCACACGCACGGCTTCCCGGGGCTGGTCACTCGCTGTTCGAACAACTACGGCCCCTACCAGTTCCCCGAGAAGCTGATCCCGTTGTTCATCAGCAATGCGCTGGACCATCAGCCATTGCCGGTCTACGGAGACGGCGAGAACGTCCGAGACTGGATCCACGTCGATGACCACTGTCGCGGCATTGCCGCGGTGCTGAGGCGGGGTGAGCCGGGCGAGGTGTACAATTTCGGGGGCCGTGCCGAGATGAGCAACATCGGGCTGACCCGACGATTGCTGGAGCTGCTGGATCGGCCCGAGTCACTGATCCGCTTCGTACCCGATCGCCCGGGACACGACCAGAGGTACGCGATCGACTGCAGCCGTGCCGAGAGCGAGTTGAGCTGGCGGCCGGAGGTGTCATTCGACGAGGGCCTGGCCGCCACGGTCCAGTGGTACCTCGATAATGCCGAGTGGGTCGAGCGGGTCCGCAGCGGCGTCTACCGCGAGTACTACCAGCAGCAGTACGGTGATCGCCTGGGTGATGAGTGACCGGGGCGGGCGGATTGCCCGGCAGTCGCCTAGGCACTCGAAGGAAGGTCCCGTATAATCCGCGGCCCCTCGAGGACCGTTGTCGTTTGACCGTCCCGGTGGCAAGAGGCCCGGAGCCAGATCCATGGATCACGACCTGCGAACCGCATGCGAGAGTGTGATCGAGAGGATCGTCCAGCTCCGGGACTCCCTTTGACCTCGACGGAATGCTCGGAGAACGCGACGCCATCAACGTGAAGATGGCGGCGCCGGGGTTCTGGGACAACCAGGAGACCGCGCAGGCTCAGGTCGACGCGCTCAAGCGGCTCAATGCCACGTTGAAGCCTCTCGAAGAGCTTGCCGCCGGTGGCGAGGAACTGGAGGTGCTGGCCGAGTTGTCCGAGGAGGACGAGACGGGGTCGACCGACCTTGAAATCGTCGAGTCGGTCAACACGCTGCGGCCCCAGTTGGGGCAACTCGAACTGCGGGCGATGATGTCGGACCCCGACGACCGGTCCGGAGCCTTCGTGCAGATCCAGGCCGGCGAAGGAGGTACCGATTCGTCGGACTGGGCGGGGATGCTGTTGAGGATGTACGCGAGGTGGTCCGAGCAGCGGGGGTTCGACTCCGAAATGCTCGAATATTCTGAAGCCGACGAGGCAGGGATCCGCAGCGCCACGATCGCCATCCGGGGCGCCTACGCCTACGGATACCTGCGGGGAGAAATCGGAAATCACCGCTTGATTCGCATCAGCCCCTTCGACGCGGCAGGACGTCGGCACACGTCGTTTGCCGCCGTCGACGTTACGCCCGAGATCGACGAGGAGCTGGAGATCGAGATCAACTTCGAATCGGATGTGCGTGAGGACACCTACCGGGCCAGCGGTGCCGGCGGACAACACGTCAACAAGACCGACTCGGCCATTCGGCTGACGCACCTCAGTAGCGGAGTCGTGGTGCAGTGCCAGAGCCAGCGTAGCCAGCACAAGAACCGGGCCCAGGCCCGCAAGATGCTGGCCGCGAAGCTGCACCAGATCGCGGTCGAGAAGCGGGATGCCGAGTTGGCTGCCAAGCGGGGACAGAAGTCCAAGATCGGCTTCGGAGGCCAGACGGTCCGCAACTACGTGCTGCATCCGGAACAGTACGTCAAGGACGCCCGCACGGGGTTGAAGGTCGGAAACCCCCAGCCGGTGCTCGATGGAGGCCTCGACCCCTTCGTCGAGGAGTTCCTGCGGTGGAGCATGCGGCAGACATCCGGCCCGGCCGGCTCGGACGGGGCATCCCGGAACTGACTGCACTGGCCAGGCGAGAACACCAATACCGGGGGGCTGATTGATGAGACACGTCGCAGTGTGGCTGTGGGCCGCGGTCCTGTTGAGCGGTTGTGGTGCACAGGAGCCGGAGAGTTCCTCGACGGAGACCGCAACCGAGGCCGACGCCCAGCCGGCCGAAACCAGCGCGAAGCAGCAGCCTGCGGCGAAGGCTGCCGTGGAGGAACCCCGGGAGTTCGACACGAAGCTGACCGATGTTCCCGAGCCATTGCTCGACGCCGATCAACTGACCGACGGCTGGATCCAGCTCTTTGACGGCAAGACACTATTCGGCTGGCAGGCCAACAGCGATGCGAACTGGTCGGTCCGCGACGGTGTGATCCATGCCGACTCGGGCCCCAAGGGCCTGATCGTCACCAGCGTGCCGTTTGCCGATTACGAATTACTGTGTGACTTCAGGTTGGCCGAGGGCGGCAACAGCGGGATCTTTCTGCGGACGCCGGTGACGCCGAAGGATCCGGCGATGGACTGTTACGAGTTGAATATCTGCGACACGCATAAGGCGTTTCAGACCGGCAGCTTGGTGGCTCGGAAGACGGGCCCCGAGGGAGTGACGGTCGAGGGCGAGTGGCACACGTTTCATGTGAGTCTGGTGGGGACGAAGATGAACGTGAAGCTGGATGGCACATCGGTGTTGGATTTCAATGACGCGGGCGACTCGCCACTGGTCTCGGGTCGCATCGGGCTGCAGATGAACGGGGGCGAGATCGAGTTCCGCAACGTGTTTGTCCGTCCGCTGGGCGGCAAGCCGCTGTTCAACGGCAGCGACCTCGATGGATGGCGCGTGGTGCCCGGTGGCAAGAGCCGTTTCAGCGTGGCCGAGGGTGCGATCCACGCCGAAGACGGAGCCGGATTCCTTGAGACAGAGTCGACCTGGGGCAACTTCGTGCTGCAGGCCGAGGCCAGGAGTAATGGTGAGGAGCTCAACAGCGGGATCTTCTTCCGGGCCGTAGCCGGCACGGCCGATCATCCTTCCGACGGCTATGAGCTGCAGATTCACAACGGCACGAAGCCCAGCGGAGCTCTGGAGCCTTCCAACGCGGGCACCGGTGCGATCTTCCGGCGAACCACAGCTCGCTTTGTGGCTTCCCGCGACGGTGAGTGGACGGCGCTCACGCTGATCGCGTCGGGGCCGAGGATGGCCGTGTGGGTCAACGGGCTGCAGGTGACCGACTGGGTCGACACGCGGCCCGATCATCTCAATCCTCGTCGTGGCCGGCGTCTCGAGGCGGGACACATCAGCCTGCAGGGTCACGACCCGACGACCGATCTCGATTTCCGGGCGATTCGCGCCACGGCGCTGCCTTGAGGAGGTCGGCTCAGGCCGATCGGCGAGCCGCGGTGGTGGCCAGCGGTACGAGCAGGTCAGCGGGTCGGGCTGCGGCGACCAGCTTGTCGTGGACTTCCAGACGCAGAAGACCGGAATGGCCGCTGAGTTCTGAGGCGAGGATCGCGTCGGGGGTGTTGGTCAGCAGCACGAGCAAACGGGGTGCGTCTGTCTTGAGCAGCTTTGCAAGTGGTTGCAGTGTGTGATCGCTCCAAGGGTCGGCGTCTACAAGCAGCAGGTCGATGCCGCTGGCCGGCGCGGTGTCGGACCAAGGCACACTCTGACCACCGAGTGCCACGAGCTGATCGGTGAGGGTACCCGACCAGGCCGGGTCGGGAGAGACCACACAAAAGGCAAACGTGTCGGTTGTGGGGTTGGCGGCTGAGGCGAATTCGGCGGCAGCCATCTCGTCGCGGCCGGCCGTCCAGGGCAGGCCCTCACCGCTGTCCAGCAGCAGGCGACGTTCGCTGGCGAGGCGAGTGGAGGCGGTGGTGTGGGGGACGCGGACCGAGTGGGGCCAGTCGCTGCGGTTGCGTCCATCGCCATGGCACCAGGGACCGTGGCAGACCACCAGTCGAGCCAATGGCCAGGCACAAAGCAGCTGCTGGATCGAGTCGCTTGAGAACTGGTCGGGGGTCTCTTGCAGCACGACGACCAGTTCGGGTGTATCGAGAGCGACGAGGTCGAGGGCCGAGGTGATCGAGTCGGCGGTCCAGGCGGGTTTCAGGCGGTGGGCGGGCCCGAGATCTCGGGCGAGTTGCCGGGACCACTCGGCGCGGGGACGGCCAATCAGCAGTGTCCGCGGATCGGTCATCGAGCTGTGGCCCGTGCCCCGGGTGTCGGGGGTGGTTTGTGCCGTCGAGGGGTCAGGCGGTTGATCTCAGTTCGGCGAAACGGACGCAGAGGAACCTGAGGATGTCTCGGACCGAGATGATCCCGGTGGGTCGGTCCTCGGCGCCGACGACCGGCAGGTGTCGATAGCCTCCGAGTTCCATGGCGTGCAGTGCGTAGGCGATCGAGTCGTCCTGGCTGACGGTGGTGGGGTCCGCGGTCATGAACTCGCTGACCGGGTCGGGCAGTCGGCTGAGGTCGGCGGAGAAGCGGTTGAGTACGTCTCGTTCGGTGAAGATCCCGGCCAGGTCGCCGGATTCGTCGACGACCAGCAGGCAGCCGACATGCTGTTCACACATGGTCGCGATGGCTTTGGAGACCGGTTCGAGCGGACCAATGGTCAGCGGGGCCTTGGGGCAGAGGACTGCGATCGAGTGCCGCGAGATGGCCTGTTCGAGTTCACCGCCGGAGGGGTCGAGCGTGACCAAGGGTTGGCCGCACGCCTCGCAGTTGTCCATCCCTTCGATGTTGTCGAAACTGCAATCGGGGCAGAGCATATCCGAGTCTCCGCTTGGGGGGGCCGTGGGCGGAACAATGCGATGTGCGTCTATTCGACCGTCCAGGTGTCTCCGCTGCAAAAGAGTTCTTCGAGGTCTCCGGGTCCGTTTCGTTCGATGGCTTCGTTCACCTGTTCGTCGAGTGCCATATCATAGGCGGGCCGTTCGACGC
The DNA here is from genome assembly GCA_963580005.1 of Planctomycetota bacterium. Taxonomy (GTDB): domain Bacteria; phylum Planctomycetota; class Planctomycetia; order Planctomycetales; family Planctomycetaceae; genus UBA8437. The sequence continues at coordinate 1,589 of CAUZJR010000209.1, read as the reverse complement.
TGCGGAAGACTCCAAGCGCTTCGGGGAACTCGGGGTGTCTCATCCGTCCCAGCAGGAAGGCGAGGCTGGGCTCCTGGGCTTCCTCGTCGTGGAACAGCAGGTCATCCTCGGAGATGCCGCTGCCCAGTTGGACCACCTCGGGCCGATTCCCCTCGTTGACCCGGATCCCCTTGTCCCGGTCGGCTCCGAAGATCAGCGGTTTGCCGTGTTCGAGGTAGACGATGTTGTCTTCCTTGATGCCTTTCTTGGACGCGTAGTAGAAGGCACCGGAATTGAACACGTTGCAGTCCTGGTAGACCTCGATGAACGCGGTCCCCTGGTGGTGGGCGGCTCGTTCGAGGACCGTGGTGAGGTGTTTGGTGTCGACGTCGACCGAGCGGGCCACGAAGGTGGCTTCCGAGCCGATGGCGACCGAGAGCGGGCTGAGCGGGTTGTCGATCGACCCCATCGGGGTGCTCTTGGTCCGCTTGCCCACCGGGCTGGTGGGCGAGTACTGCCCCTTGGTCAGTCCGTAGATCTGGTTATTGAAGAGGATGATCTTGAGATTGACGTTGCGGCGGATGGCGTGCATCAGGTGATTGCCGCCGATGGAGAGTCCATCGCCGTCGCCGGTGATGACCCAGACCTGCAGGTCTGGCCGCACCCCCTTGATGCCCGATGCGATGGCCGGCGCACGGCCGTGGATGCTGTGGAACCCGTAGGTGTCGACGTAGTAGGGGAAGCGGCTCGAGCAGCCGATCCCCGAGACGACCATGAAGTCCTCCTTGGGGATCCCCAGTGTGGGCAGCAGCTTCTTGAACTGGGCCAGGATCGAGTAGTCGCCACAACGGGGGCACCACCGCAGTTCCTGGTCGCTGGCAAAGTCCTTGGGAGTCAGGACGGGCAGTTCTGTCGTCATCGACTTGTCGCTCGCGGTTGCAGGGTGAGGTCCCCACCCTTGGGGTGAGACAAAAAACGGATTGGGTTCTCTAGAGGTGACTCTCGATCGCCTTGATCAACTCGCTGACCTGGAACGGCTTGCCCTGGATCTTGTTGTACTGCTTGGCATCGATCAGGAACTTCGAGCGGATCAGCTGGACGAGTTGTCCGAGGTTGAGTTCGGCGACGAGGACGGTCTCGAAGCGTTCGAGCAATTCCCCGAGGTTGCGGGGGAAGGGGTTGAGGTAGCGGAGGTGTGCGTGGCCCACCGAGCGTCCTTCTTCGCTGAGTTTCTTGACCGCCTGCCGGACGGATCCGAAGGTGCCGCCCCAGCTGAGCAGCAGCACGTCGCCGTCCTGGGCTCCGAACACGTCCTGTTCGGGAATCGCCTCGGCGACGTTGGCCACTTTCTGGGCCCGCACCTGTGACATGTGCTCGTGGTTGTTGGGATCGTAGTCGACGTTGCCGGTGACGTCGGATTTCTCGAGGCCTCCGACCCGGTGCATCAGGCCCGGTGTCCCGGCCCGGGCCCAGGGACGAACGAGTCGTTCGTCGCGGAGGTAGGGCAGGTAGCCGTCCTCGGAATTCAGCTCGGTGGGATGCACGACGCGGATCGGCACCAGGTCCTCGACCTTGGGCACCTGCCACGGTTCGGCACCGTTGGCGATGTA
>CAUZJR010000208.1:0-9339 GCA_963580005.1 Planctomycetota bacterium | reverse complement strand
CCGGATGCTTTGTGGTTGTGGAGGCAATACGAAGGGACTTTGAGTGCTCTGCGAGACATCGTGCGGCTCCTGTGAGTTCATTCCTCCGTAATTACGGAGGAATGGCCAGCTCCAAGGCCGCACTGCCCGACACGGGCAGGTACGCTAAATCCAGCGTTCGGCAAACGTTGCGTCGAGTACACCCCAGAGGATTCGAACCTCTAACCTTCGGTTCCGTAGACCGATGCTCTATCCAATTGAGCTAGGGGTGCCTGAAGAGCTCGATTGTACGGAATCCCCTTCAAAGAAAAAGCCCCTCACCGCAGCAACACCGCAGCAACACCGCACCGGCATCACCGCCGCGCTCACTCGACGCTCGTTCCGACAGCCGTCAGAATGGCCACAGGTGACCTCGATGAACAGCGACCCGCAGAACAGCATTTCGCCGGAACCCGACGGCAGGGATCCACTCCCGGAGCCCGTTCCCGCCGACTCGGTCCTCGACGCCGAGTTGCCACCCGTCGAACCCCCCTCGGGTCGCTTCATCGCTCAGCTGTTCCTCATCCCCTCCCTGATCGTCGCCGGCATCGTCGGGCTGTTCCTGCTGTTCAGCTACAGTGGCTCTCAGACCCAGGACTGGCAGACCCTGGTCGTCAACATCGGTCGCGACAACCCGCACCGTCGCGGACGAGCCTTCCACGACCTGGTCCAGCTGCTCAACTCGGGCAAGACCACCGAAGCCGGCATCCCGCTGGCTCAGCACCCCCCCCTGGCCACCGCCCTGGCCGATCTCACATCCCGCACCCTCGCCCTCGAGCCGACTCCCGAACAGCAGGCCGATCAGCTGCAGCAGCAGGTGCTGCTGGTCCGGCTGCTCGGGCTGATCGATGTCTCCGACTCCACGCTCCCGGTCCTCGCAACCGCACTCTCCACAGACCGCGACCCCGCGGTCCGACAGGCCGGGCTCCAGGCAATCGCCGCAGCCGGCAAGCGGGCCATCGACCGCAAGGCGACTCTCGATGAAACCCTCTTGATCGGTGGTCTCGAGAGTATTCTCGCTGGCCAGGACGCCGATCTCCGACACGACGCCAGCGTCGTCCTGGGAATTTTCTCGTCCGACACCGCCCTGGACCGACTCGAATCTCTGCTCAACGACACCGACCCCATCGTCCGCCACAACGCGGCCAGTTCGCTGGTCCGCCAGAACCGGCTGCAGGGACTGAAGGTCTTTCGCAACACGATCCGCGAGGCCGCTGAGGATCGCTCCTCCCTGGATCTCACCAGGCCCAAGACCCAGGCCGAGGTCGAAGCATTCGAACAACGCTGGTTGCTGCTGCAACTGAGCCTCAAGGCCGTCGGGAACATTGCCGACTCGCTTCCCGAAGCCCAGCGGACGACCTTCCTCGGAGCCATCACGCCGCTGACCGGCAACGACACGCCCGACCGGATCCGCATCGACGCCAAGCGGGTGCTGCAGAAGCTCACCAAGTGAAAGGCACCGGGGACGGAGCCAGGAAGGGGTCAAGCCCCCGTCCCTGGTCCGCTACGCAAACCTCCGATCTCGTGTTCCGTCTCCCCACCCGCCACAGCTACACTATCCGGCGGACAGGCAACACAGCCCTCAGCCAGAACAGGGACCACGATGAGCCGAATCATACGCAACCCTCGCATCACCGCCTGGATCGGATCGACATGCGCCCTGGCCCTGTGCACCATCTGGCTGCTCGACGCCACCGCGCAGGACCGACGAAAGACCATCCCCGACAAGAAATCCGCCAGGACCCGACCTGCCAACTCCAATGTCAGGGCCGGGGCGAGGGTCAAGGCCGGGGCGATCACCGTCAGCGGATTCCGCGTCAAGCTGATGCGACAGGTCCTACTCGGCTTCGACCGCGTCGGCACCATCGCCGACCTCAATCTCCACGAAGGCAAACGGGTGAAGGCCGGCGAGGTGATCGCGAAGCTCGATGACGAGGTGGCCGTCGCGGCACTCAACAGCGCCCGGAAAAAGGCCAGCAACGACGTCCACAAACGCTACGCCACGGCCAGCTACGCCGTTTCGAAGAACGAACACCAGCAGGCCCTGCTCGCCAACAAGAACGCCGGAATGGATGTCGTGCCCAAGATCGAAATCACGCGGCTGCTCCTGGCCGAACAACGCAGCCAGTTGCAGATCGAGCAGGCCGTCCACGACCAGGCCGTCGCCGACCTCGACAGCACACTCGCCGAAGCCCAGCTCAATACCTACCGCCTCAAGGCTCCCTTCGACGGCATCGTCACCCGGCGGTTCAAGCAGAAGGGTGAGGCGATCCGGCAGGGAGACCCGATCATCGAACTCGTCGATATCTCGACCATGAAAGTCGAAGGCCGCATCCCGCTGGCGCAGGCCATCCGGTTGCAACCCGGCCAGAAGGTCGTCGTGCAACTGGTCGACTCCGAGGACCGTGCCGGAGTGCTGCCCAGCGTGTTCAAGCAGGCCAGGTTCCCCGGTCGGCTGGTCTACATCGACCCGGGTGTCAGCCTGGTGGGTGAGCGGGACGTGAGGGTCTGGGCCGAGGTGGCCAACCTGCAGGGACTGTTGCGGCACGGCCTGACCGCTCAGATCACAATCGAAGCCGCGGTCGCACCATGAGCTCGGCCGCGTCGCTGACAACCGCCAACCGGCGACCGATCCCGCTGCAGGTCCGCGACGACCTGATCTACGAGCAGATCGAGTTCCTGGGCGTCAGCTACTGGGTCATCAAGGACCCCGTCGGTCTGAAGTACTTCCGGCTGCAGCCCGAGCAGTACCACACCCTGCAACTGCTCAACGGCGACCGCCACCTCGAAGAACTCCGCGACGCACTGCACGACGTGCTCCCCACCGTAAGGCTGCAACTCTCGGACATCCAGCACCTGATCACCGACCTGCACCAGAAGGGACTCGTCTTCTCCAACCGCATCGGCCAGGGTGCCTCGCTGGCGAAGCTCGACTTCGACGAGAAAAAGAAGAAGCTCTTCAACACCATGAAGAGCCTGCTCTACGTCAGGCTCCCCGGCTGGGACCCCGAAACGGTCCTCGCCTGGCTCTACCCCTTCGTCCGCTGGGTCTATCACCCCGCCGTCGTCACGCTGACCCTGCTGTTTGTGCTCTCGAGCTGGGTCCTGCTCGCCGTGCAGTTCGAAACCTTCGCGGCTCAGATCCCCGAATTCCAGCAGTTCTTCAGCTGGCCCAACCTGATGTATCTCTGGATCACGCTGGGCACTTGCAAGGTGATCCACGAGTTCGGACACGGACTCTCGTGCAAGCACTTCGGCGGCGAATGCCACGCGATGGGCGTGATGCTGCTCGTCTTCAGCCCCTGCCTCTATTGCGACGTCTCGGACAGCTGGATGCTGCGGAGCAAATGGAAGCGAATCGCCATCGGCGCGGCCGGCATGTACATCGAGGTCGTGATCTCGGCCATCGCCATCTACATCTGGTGGAACACTCAATCCGGACTGATCCACCACCTGTGCCTGAACATCTTCTTCGTGACCGCGATCACCACGGTCATCTGGAACGCCAACCCGCTGATGCGGTTCGACGGCTACTACATGATGTCGGACCTGCTCGAGATCCCCAACCTCCGGCCCAAGGCCGACCGGCTTCTGCGAGACTGGTTTGGCTGGTACTGCCTGGGCATCGAGGCCAAGCCCGACCCGTTCATGCCCGAGACCGGCCGGGCGGGATTCGTGATGTTCGCCATCGCCGCAGGGCTCTACCGCTGGTTCATCCTCGCCGCCATCCTCGTCTTCCTCTACACCGTCCTGAAACCCTACGGTCTGCAGAGCATCGGCATCGCCCTGGCCATCGTCTCGATTTCCACCATCCTCTTCAACCTCCTCCAGAACATCTACAAGCAGGTCACCGCCCCGAGGATCGAACCATTGAGCCGTCCCAAGATCATGATCTCGCTCGGCCTGCTGGTGACCCTGGTCGCCACCGGCCTGGCCATCCCGCTTCCGCTGCACGTCGAGGCGATGTTCCTGATCGAACCTCACGACGTCAGGCACGTCTACACCGCCGCGGGCGGAACACTCGAGGGACGGCCGGCTCAACCCGGTGACCAGATCACAGAGGGTGACCCGCTCGCGGTCCTCTCAAACACCGCACTCCAACTCGAACAGGTCCGCCTCGAACAACAAAAACAGGTCCAGCTGATCCGCATCTCGGTCGCCAACGCACTGGATGACCGGCCGCGAGAAGAACTGGCACGAGCCAACCGGCAGTCGGCCATGACTCAGCTCGACGAGTTTCAGAAGCAAATCCAGAGAATGACGGTGCGAGCTCCTCTCGGCGGCACCGTCGTCGCGCCTCCCCGAGTCCCCGCTCCGACACAAGAATCCCACAGCGAACAGCTGGCCGCATGGCACGGCACTCCGCTGGAAGAACGCAACCGCAACTGCTTCCTGCCCGAACGGACCCACCTGCTCTCGATCGCACCCGACAACGAATACCAGGCCGTGGTCGTCATCGACCAGGGCGACCGCAACGACATGGTCTCGGCCGAAGAAGCACTCGGGTTCGCCGCAACCTCCAGCCCCGAAGGCCTGAGAGTCTCCTCGGTCCTCCCCGGCTCACCCGCCGAACTGGCCCGCATCGTCCGCGGTGACCTCATCACCTCCAACCACTCGAAATCCATCACCCGCACCGCCGACCTGCTGCCGGGCGTCGACGAGACGATCAGCACCGCCTCGCCCCGGGTACTGAAACTGAGCATCATCGGGGGCACCGATGGCGAGACCCGTAACGTCACGCTGTCCCTGACCCGCTCGCCGACGCTCGTCGAACTGAAGTTCGATCACCTGGTGGATCGGACCTACGAGGGCTTCATCGAAAAGATCTCACGACGCGATCTCGAATTCGTCCCAGAACTGCTCTCGAACAAGCTCGGAGGCGAAGTCGCCACGGTGACTGACCGGCAGGGCCGCGAACGACCGCTGAGCCCCGCCTACCAGGCGACCGTCCTGTTGCGGAAAGACACGCCACTGCTGAAGACCGGGCTGCGAGGCCGCTCGAGATTCCTCGTCGATACACGCACCGCCTACCAGTGGATCTACCGCTGGTACCGTAGCACCTTCAAGTTCCGAATCTGAACAATCCCATGCCATTTGATCTCCTGATCCAGGCCGGTCGAGTCGTCTGTCCCCGTACCGGTCGAGACGCTGCCGGGTCCATCGGCATCTCCGACGGGCGAATCGCCGCTATCGATCCGCCCGAGGATTCCGCCGCCGCTCAGGCACTCGCATTCCCCGACGCGGTGCTGCTGCCCGGCCTGGTCGACCTGCACGCTCACCCGGCCAAGAGCGGTTCGAAGTACGGAGTCGATCCCGACCGCGAGTTCCTGCCTCGAGGCGTCACGACCGTGCTCTCCCAGGGCGACGCCGGTGCCGACAACTGGGCGAACTACCGGCAGGAGACGATCGAGGGTTCGCGGACTCGCGTGCGGCTGGCGATCAGCATTTCGCGGCACGGCGAGAGTCCCCAGCGGCCGTGCCTGGACGATCTCGACTGGCTCGATGTCGATGCCTGTGCCGATGCGATCGCCGAGGGAGGCGAGTTGATCTGGGGGATCGCCGTCAACTGCAGCCGGGCCTCGGCCGGAGCCTGCGACCCGGCCCAGGCACTCGACCTGGCACTCGAGGCGGCTCGGGCCACCGATCGGCCACTGCTGTTCGGACTGCGTGAAGACGAAGACTGGGCGTTTGCCGAGCAACTGGAATTGTTGCGTCCCGGCGATGTCGTCACGTACTCGTTCCGCCGCGAACCTCACGGCATCGTCGCCGGTGGCCGCGTGCGACCCGAGGTCCTGGCCGCCCGCGAGAAGGGCGTGCTGTTTGATGTCGGACATGGCATGACCTCGCTCGACTTCGGCGAACTCGAAGCGGCTCTCGGTGAGGGCTTCCCGCCGGACACGATTTCGACCGACCAGTACGCCCGCCACACCGACAGCACACCGCAGCACGACCTGCCCCGCACGATGTCCAAGCTGTTGGCCGCGGGGATGCCCGAAGCCGACATCTTCACCGCGGTGACTTCGCGACCGGCACAGGTACTGGGGCTCTCCGACGAGGCCGGAGGCCTGAGGCTCGGAGGACCCGCAGACCTCACGCTGCTGAAATTCCGCGACGACGCGCCGCCGCTGCAAGATGTCCACGGCACAACCCGCCCGGGCGGTTGCTACGAAGCAGTGCTGACCCTCCGCGCCGGCGAAGCCTTCGCCCCGGACGCCTGACCAACGCGTCCCGAACCGCACGCCTGAAGCCGCCTTGGTAGAATCGGCGCGGTCGCAGCCCACCAGCCCCGACAGCCAGCCCCGACAAGCTGGCAACACACCACGCGGCAAGCACACCCAGGACCACCCTCCATGACCCGACTCACCTTCCGCTGCCTCACACTCGCCACCCTCCTGGCCGGCTTCCCATCCGGGTCCACGGCCCAGGAACCCACCACGCTGAAGGGGAACCCGCTGGTCGGCCTGATCGACTTCCACGTCCACTCGGGCCCGGACAGCTTCACCCGCTCGACGACCGACTTCGAGATCGCTCGAATTGCGCGAGGCCGCAGGATGGGGGCGCTGGTTCTGAAGAACCACTTCACCATGACCGCCGACCGCGCCATGCTCGCCGAACGGGCCACCGGTCAACGCTGCTACGGAGGCATCGTGCTCAACCGGGCCGTCGGAGGACTCAACGCCGAGGCCATCCGGCGGATGGTCACCTTCACCGGCGAACGCGGCAAGGTCGTCTGGCTGCCCACCTTCGATGCCGCCAACCACGTCAAGCGATTCGAAGAAGACCGACCGTCGGTGGCCGTCGTCGAGAATGGGAAACCGGTCAAGGCACTCGAGGAGATCTTCGCGCTGTGCGCCAAACACGACCTGGTGCTCGAAACCGGTCACTCCTCGGCCCGGGAATGCCTGCTGCTGCTCTCCGCCGCGAAAAAGGCCGGGGTCAGGAAGCTGGTCGTTACCCACGCCATGGCCGACCCGATCCGCATGACCATCCCCCAGATGAAACAGGCCGCGAAACTGGGAGCCAAGCTCGAGTGCGTCTGGATGACCAACCTCAATGGACCCAACGCGTTCCTGGCCAGCATGAGACACTGGAAAAGAGTCACCACCGCCGACTACGCCCGGGCCATGAAGGCCGTCGGCACCGACCACTTCATCCTCAGCTCCGACCTCGGACAGTTCCTCAACCCCATCCCCACCGATGGCATGAAACGCTTCGCACTGGAACTCGCCGCCGAAGGATTCTCTCGCAAAGACATCCTCAAGATGGGCCGTGATACCCCGGCCGCTCTGCTGGGCATGAAGCCGGCGGGGAACCGGCCGAGCAGGAGTCCGATCAAGAGTGCCATCAAGAAACGCTGATCCGGTATAATCGGGGCTTCCTGGGACAACGGCACCATCACTGACCTGGACAACCGCCCCGCGACCCATGCGTATCGCTTCCCTCGTATCGCTCGCCAGCCTGGCACTGGCCACCACTCAGCCTCTGCAGGCGGCCGAGCCACTGCACGTCGAGATTGATCGGCTGATCGAGGCTCGGGCCGGTGGAGCCGTGGCGGGGCTGGCCGACGATTCGGAGTTCCTGAGACGCGTGACCCTGGATCTTGCCGGGCGAGTGCCCACCGCCAAGGAGACCACCGCGTTCCTGGCCGACGAAACCGGCACCAAGCGAGCCCGGCTCGTCGATCGGCTGTTCGACTCACCCGACTTCCCGCGACGGATGCAGGAGTGGTTCGAGGTGATGGTGCTCGAGCGGCGGGCCGAGAAGAGCGTCAAGGCCGAGGACTGGTCGAAGTGGCTGCAGGCGGGCTTTCGGGACAACACGCCGTGGAACCAGCTGGTCGCCCGGCTGCTGTTCGTCGAAAAAGACGACGACGCCAACCAGCCCGCCACCAAGTTTCTCAAGGCCACCGGACGCGGCGGCAACACGCACCAGGTCACGCAAGACATCGCCCGGATCTTCCTGGGCCAGGATATCATGTGTGCTCAGTGTCACAATCACCCCTCGATCGACTCCTACACCCAGCAGGACTACTTCGGGATCTTCTCCTACGTCCAGGAGAAACCGGACAAGGCCAACAGCGAGTTCGAGTCGGTCTTCGAGCCAGGCAAGCAGACCACCGGGCCGCGACTGCCGGGAGGAACCGAGATCGATGTGCCGAAGTTCGAGAAGGGGCAGGAGACCGAGGCGGCCAAGTTCCGGCCTCGTTTAATGCTGGCCCGCGACCTGCCCAGTGACGCCAATCCGGCCTTTGTCCGTACCAGCGTCAACCGCCTGTGGGCCATGCTGCTGGGACGAGGGCTGATCCACCCGCCCCATCTCGATCACCCCGCCAACCCGCCCTCGCATCCGGAACTCTTCACCCGCCTGCAGCAGGAATTCACTTCCAGCAAGTTCAACACCCGGCAGCTGCTCCGCGAGATCATCCTCAGCAAGGCGTACCAGCGGTCGAGTCGATTGCCCGAGGTCATTGCGGCGGCCGACTTGGCAGACGTGGCCAAGATTCGGTTCCGGGTCGCTCTGCCCAAACCGCTTTCTCCGGAACAGCTGGCCTGGAGCCTGATGATCGCCACCGGGAACCACCGCAGGATGCTCGATGGCAAGGTCCCCGCCGAGGAACCCTTCGACGCCTACAACTACATCAACGGCCGAGTCGCCCGCCTGCCGGCCACGGTGGGTGAGACCATGGAGCTGTTCAGCTGGATCGTGGGCAACCCGCCGGGTGAAGACCCCGACGACTACAACCCGGCGATGGGGCACGCGTTGTTCCTGATGAACGAACGCCTGATCCTCGATTGGCTCACACCTCGCGACGGATCACTCGTCGGCCGCCTGGTTTCCATCGACAAGAACCCCGCTGCCGTCGAACAGTTGTACCTGCAGGTCCTGTCCCGAAAGCCCACCGCCGCCGAATCGAAGACGGCCGCCGCGTTTCTCGACAAGCACGCCCAGTCACGACCCTCCGCACTGGCCGACCTGGCCTGGTCACTACTGGCCTCAGCCGAATTCCGTCTCAACCACTGATCCCCACCCCCGCGTTCCTGTCTCCTGTCCCCCGACTCCTTTCTCCCGTCCCCATGAACCACGCCTGCAACACTCCCGAACACACCGTCTCGCGTCGCCAGGTGCTGGGCTCTCTGGCCGGCGGAACACTCGGTTCAGCCGGCCTGGGCTGCCTGCTCGAACCGGCCGTCGCAGCGGAGATCAAGAAGCAGCACAAGCAGGTTCTGTTCATCTGGCTCGACGGCGGCATGAGTCAGCTGGAGACGTGGGACCCGAAGCCGGGCACCGAGTTCGGGGGTCCCTTCCGGTCGATCCCCACGA